>JAWLCZ010000001.1:0-61068 GCA_041686835.1 Paenibacillaceae bacterium
TGGAGGCATTATTTCATCAAGATTTGGGCACGAAAGAAAAACGAAGATGTTTATATATTCCATTAAATCCTGGAACATTTATTAAACCGCCGAGGAAGGGTGAAGTATGGAGTTTTAACGAACTTAGAGAAAATATTTTTAATAACATAACCAACACAAATAGGGAGCAACTTCTTCAACTGCTGAGAAAGAAATATAAAATGAATCAACATATTGAACACTTAATTCTGTCTTTAGAGATTGAACCCAATAAGAAAGCGTTATTTGGGGTAATCATTCACTATCCTGATGGTATGGTGCAAAACCGTAAAGCGGGAATTGTACTTCATCCATTAATTCTATCGCCTGCCAACATCAGTGTTATTCCATTTGAAATAAAACGTCATCATAAAGACTTCTTGTTGTCAAGAACAGGAGGTAACTTGGAGTTTGCCTCTAAACACGCGGCAGTAATTGGGGTCGGTGCGATCGGAAGTATTGTAGCAGTGGGACTTGCAAAAGCAGGATTTAAAACTCTAACGCTCATTGATCATGATTGGCTGGATATAGAAAATGTGTATCGTCATGAACTAGGAATTGATCAGGTATTTGCAGATAATGACCCCACAAAATTCCTACCTCAGAAAAAAGTGTATGCAATGAAAAAGGAAATCGAGCGTAAATATCCGTTCACGCAGGTTTATTCTTTTGGTAAAAGGATTAGCGAAGTGTTTAATAATAGTGAAGTAAATTGGTCGGATGTAGATGTGGTCGTTGTATGTATTGGGGCCCCCAATGTAGAGATGTTAATCAATCGTTTTATGCATAAACTTCCTGATCCACCTCCAGTAATTCATGCTTGGGTTGAACCTTTTGGGATAGGTGGGCATGTACTTGTTACTTTGAATAAGGAAAAACAAGGATGTTATCAATGCCTTTTTAGACCTATCAGTGATGAGGACCCTATAACCAATTTATCGGCATTTGCAGCAACCGGTCAAACATTTACCAAATCACTTGGTGGCTGTGGTACTTACTTTACTCCCTACAGTTTTTTGGATAGTGAGGAGACAGCTCTTCTGGTTTTAAGAACAGTTTTTAATGTGATGCGTAATCAAATTCAAGGGAATCCAATATTCTCTTGGAAGGGTGACCCTACACAATTCTTACAGGCAGGTTATAAGTTAAGTGACAGATTTAGGATGTCCAACGAGGAATTGTACTCAAATAAGATGAAGTACATTAATCCAGCATGTCCTGTTTGTTCAATCGAAGGGTAGAAGAATCGATGGTAAATTCACTTTTTATCTTACCAGATAAGCGCAAGCTTAAATTGGCTACAAGCGCAATTTCTAAAATGTTTTCATATGCTCAGGATGATATGACCTCTCTTGAATCGGGCGGAATTTTAGTAGGTAGAATTTTAGAGGAAAATTCAAGTAGTATGATAGATGATGTTTCAACACCAATGTCAGATGATGTCCAAACTAGAACTCGTTTTTTTAGAAGGCCAAAGGGACACCAGGAGTTCTTTAACTTAAAGTGGGAAGAAAGTACAGGTAGATGTTTTTATTTAGGAGAATGGCACACTCATCCAGAAATGGTGCCAGTCCCCTCATCAGTAGATCTGCGTAATTGGAAAAAAATACTGAAAAGACCGCCACAAGATCAGTCTAGCTTATTTTTTATAATTGTTGGTATTGAACAGTTAAATATATGGATTGGTAATAATCAGAACGGTCTTATTACATTTGAATATGTGGGAGGTATCGCTCGGTTATGACAAATGAAGACGAAAGAGAGAGACGTCCCTTGAGAGCAGCCGAGAATTATTATTTATGGACAGTTTCTGGTGGACGATGTTCATTTAGGGGATGCAACAAATTACTAATCTTAAACGATGATGGAAACTTTACAAATATCGCAGAAAAGGCTCACATTATTGGACATAAGGGACCGCGATATAATTTTGCTCAGGAGTATGGCTTTACAGACGATGATTTGGAAAATGTACGCAATTTAATGATGATGTGCAAGGACCATCACAAACTTATTGATGACCATCCAGATAAATACCCTCCGGATCTTCTGTTTGAAATGAAGCGAGAGCACGAAGAAAAAGTATTGTCATGGGGTGAAATTAAGAGGAAATCAATAGCAATTATTCATAAACGAATGGCTCCGCCGATACGATCAATTGAGTTTTTGGAAACGCCAAACAAACTACTAATTGAAGCTATAGATATGCAAGAGGAATTTACTGATTTTTCACCAGAAGGTTGGCAAGAAGCTAAAAAACAGAATATTGCTTTACATGAACAGTTTATCAATTGTATGAAACAATATTCTGATATTGACGCTGAAATTTTCCCTCTATCTCAAATCCCTTTGCTCATTCATATTGGAACTCTCATTTCTGATACTGTTCCTGCCACTGTCTATCAGTATGACAGGGAGAATCAAGTATGGGTTACAAATGCGCCATCGGATAAGGAAAATTTATTTGTATCTCCCCAAATACAAACACAGTTTAGATCAGAAACTGAAACGTCGAAATTGGTAGTGTCATTATCGGTAAGTGCATTAATTAATATTAAAGATATCGAAGATGTTGTCACTCAACCATTTGACTTACTCGAGATAAAAATTGACGGCCCGAGGATTAATCGAATATTATACCGTGAAGATGTTCTTGCGATCCAGAAGTCATTCAAATATTCAACAGAATCACATATACAAAGCGGTCGTTATAATGAGATTCATTTGTTTTACAGTGGTCCTGCAGGATTAGCAGTTGAAATTGGGAGAAGTATTAACCCGAGAATGTGGCCAGAGGTTTTTTTGTACCATTTTAATATTCGCAATACTCCACGATATCAATTGGCGTTTAGTGTATAGAGGAGGCTTAAAGTGCTGGGATGAATTTGCCAATAGACGCGGATGTGGTTTCAGTTTTCTTGGCTACGATTGAAGATAAGTTAGTAAGTCCGAAGGAAATTATACTGACAATGGCATTTGCAGACGAAACCGCGTGTTATAAGATTGCGTAAATTAAAAACTCGATTTTATCGACAGTTCAGCCGATCCATTGTCCCGTGCGAGTAAATGTCAATTAGAAACCAACTTTAGTGTAAATAAAAGGTACAAACTTTTATGTAATCCTGTGAATGGTGAACTTCTATCGGACACTAACTATAATGTAACTTAATATTGAGACGAACATCTCTAAAAAGCTTTATGTTACTGGTTTTTCAGAAACCAACATTAATGTCACTGGACAGGTGATTTTCAGAAGTCATCGGGACTTTCTTTTTAATTGGGGTGATACATACCGAGACAATAGGCAGTCGAATTAGAGCGATTCGAAAGCTCAATAAGATTAACCAAGTTGATTTCTCTAATCGAATTGGAATATTGCAGGCTACGCTTAGCGAGTTGGAACAAGACAAGTATAAGCCCTCAGTCGATACCATACTCGCAATTGTCAAAGGATTCGGTGCGGATGTTGAATGGATTCTTCTTGGATCGAAGAGCTCTGCAAGTAAGTTTTGTGGATTAGCGGGAATTAATGAAAAAGAAGCTGACTTACTGTTAAAGACTGCTGACTTATTGAGTTCATAAAATTGAAAATAAGTCGATATTAGCGCTTTTTAATATTGTTCTCTTCTTCCTCACCGTTCCGCAGTGGGGACTTTTCTGTGCGAACATATATTCACTGACAGACTAATGACTATGCTGATTTGTAAAATGGTGTGTAGATTGGTGTCGAAAAAGGAGATTTCATTTGGTTTGTAGAATAAGTCTAATGCACTAATAAGGAAAATGGCGCATGTTGGATGCACTAAACAACTTGGAGTTTACAGAAGGGCAGGGACTACATAGATGCTGACAGGAGAAATTCGCAATAAGGTTGATAAAATTTGGACGGATATGTGGGCTGGCGGGATTACTAACCCACTGACGGTTATAGAGCAGCTTACCTATTTAATGTTTATTCGTTCATTGGACGAGAAGGAACTGGAGAACGAGAGCTTCGAAGCGCTAAGCGGTGAAACGATGCCGAAGATCTTTCCGCAAGACGAAGAAGGTCAGTCGATGCGATGGAGCAAGTTTAAGTTGAAAGATCCTCGCATCATTTACGATATTGTCGGGACGAAGGTATTTCCTTTCATTAAATCTTTGAATGGAGAGAACACGACCGCCTTCTCTCGCTATATGCAGGATGCGATGTTTCTGATCCCAACTCCGCAGGTGTTACAGAAGATAATTACAGGCTTGGATGAGCTGTACGAGCATGATATTAAGGATTTGGACATGCAGGGGGACCTCTATGAGTACATGTTAAGTAAGCTGTCGACAGCGGGACAAAACGGCCAATTCCGAACGCCAAAGCATATCCGTGACATGATGGTGCGTCTACTTGCTCCAACACCGAAAGATAAAATTTGCGACCCGGCTTGCGGAACAGCGGGATTCCTTGTATCCGCTGCCGAGTATATCCGGGAAACCTATGAAGCGGATATGACCAGCGAACAGTGGGAGCATTTTTCCGGGGACATGTTTACAGGGTTTGATACCGACAGGACGATGCTGCGCCTTTCGGCGATGAACCTTATGCTTCATTCTATTACGCGGCCGCGGATTGACTATGTGGACAGTGTATCCAAGCAGAATAATATTTCCTCCGAGTATGATATTATTTTGGCCAATCCTCCGTTTACCGGCACGATAGATGCCGAGAGTATTCACGATAATTTGAAGACCGTTTGCAATACCAAGAAGACTGAGCTTCTGTTTGTGGCGCTTTTCTTGAGAATGCTCCGTAAAGGTGGACGTTGTGCTTGTATCGTGCCGGATGGGGTTTTGTTTGGCACTACCAAAGCACACAAGGCTTTGCGCAAAGAATTGGTCGAAAACCATCAACTCCAAGCGGTTATTTCAATGCCCAGCGGAGTGTTCAAGCCGTATGCAGGCGTTAGCACGGCTGTTCTGGTGTTTACCAAAACAGGTGCAGGCGGCACGGACAAGGTTTGGTTTTACGATATGAAGGCCGACGGCTTTTCTTTGGACGATAAACGTTCTCCGATTGAAGCGAATGATATTCCGGACATCCTAGCTCGTTTCCACAATCTTGAGGGTGAAGCAGACCGTAAGACTACGGATCAGAGCTTTTTTGTGGAGAAGTCTGCGATCGAAGCGAATGACTACGACTTATCGATAAACCGTTATAAAGAGGTTGTCCACGAAAAAGTGGAGTATGATCCGCCGGCGGTGATTTTGGAACGTCTTGATCAACTGAACCTTGACATTACTTCTAAGATGGAGGAGTTAAGGGGGCTTATTGGTGAGTAAGTGGGAAAAGGTGAAGTTAGGAGAAGTTGCTACGATACAAGGTGGTTATGCTTTTAAAAGTGATCAATTTATTAAAAATGAAGTGCCTATTATTCGTATTGGGAATTTGGATGGAGAGAATGTAGTTTTAGATTACAACATCTGTTACCCATACGACTTTTGGGAACGATATGATGCCTATCGTATTAAAAAAGGAGATATATTAATAGCTATGTCGGGCGCGACCGTTGGAAAAGTCGGTCGGTACGCTCACTCAGAACCTGCTTTGTTAAATCAACGTGTTGGAATGTTACGGGTAAATGTTAAAATCATTTTTCCTGACTATGTTTATTGGTACGTAAAATCCGGATTGTTTTATAAGCAAATACAACAACTATCAATAGGATGTGCTCAACCAAATATTAGTGCAAGGCAAATAGAAGATATATATGTTCCTTTGCCCCCGTATGAAGTACAAAAGCATGTCGCCCAAACCCTAGGTACCGCCGCAGAACTGCTTGCAATGCGCAGGCAGCAGCTTGCTGAGTTGGATAACCTTATCAAGTCCGTCTTTTGCGATATGTTTGGCGATCCTGTATCCAATGAGATGGGTTGGAATAAATATTTCCTTTCAGATGTTTTTGATATCATAGACGGAGACAGGGGGGGAAACTATCCCAAACAGGAGGATTTCTCCGAAGAAGGATATTGCTTGTTTTTAAATACCGGAAATGTAACAAAGGAAGGGTTTTCTTTTGAGAGCGTTAAATTCATTTCCAAAGAGAAAGATCATCAACTACGAAAAGGAAGATTAGAACGCGGCGATATTGTTTTGACCACAAGAGGGACAGTTGGGAATATTGCTTATTATAATGATGCCGTTCCATACGACGTTGTTAGGATAAATTCCGGAATGGTTATCCTTCGCAAGAAAGATCGTTCCATATCTCAAGAATTCTTTTGTGAGTTATTTAAAAGCAAAGAGATGGTAAGAGAAATCACATCTTTCATGTCCGGGACGGCCCAACCACAACTTCCAATAAGTAATATGAAAAAGATAATGATTATATTGCCTCCAATTGAGTTGCAATGTCAATTTGTCCAAACCCTCACCAAAATCGAAGAACAAAAAGCCCTGGTAAAAAAGGCTATCGACGAAACACAACACCTGCTCGATAGCCTAATGAATCAATATTTTGATTGATTTCAACCGAGGTGAATGAAATGGCTGCAAACTTTGATTTCTTACAGGGACAAACCGAATATGCGCTGTTCGCTGCAGCCTGCATCGAGGCGGAGCGTGTGCTCGCCACCTCGCCCGCCATGGCGGCGGTGGGCTGCCGGAAGGCGCTGGAGCTTGCGGTGAAATGGGTCTATTCCGCCGACAACACCATCACCATGCCCTATAAGGACAATTTGCAGTCGCTCATTCACGAGCCGTCGTTCCGTTTTGCCATGGAACATCAGACGTGGAGCAAGCTGCCCTATATCGTCAAGTTGGGCAATCTCGCGGTGCATACGGACAAGGCGATCAACCGCAGCGAGGCAGTGCTGTCGCTCTCCGCGTTGTTCGAGTTTATCCAGTGGCTGGATTACTGTTACGGCTCCAACTACGAGGAACGCCAATTCGATGAAGCCCTAATCCCGACGGGGAAAGTGCTTCTGGACGAATCGGCCGTCAAGGAGCAACACAGTTTGCTTCAGCAAAAGGATGCCGAAATCGAGGCGTTGCGCGCCCAAATCGAGGCAATGAGCGAACGGCTTACTGCCGATAAGGCAAAGCACCAAGAAGAGCGTAGCTTTACTCCGGTAAACATCTCGGAATATCTTACCCGTAAGAAGTATATTGACGTGGACCTGAAGCTCCTCGGCTGGACGTTCGGCGACGACGTCCGCGAAGAGGTTCCGCTGACCGGTATGCCCACCCCGGAGGGGAAAGGCTACGCCGATTACGTGCTGTACGGCAAGGACGGTCTGCCTCTTGCTGTCATCGAAGCAAAACGCTCCTCCAAGGATCCGAAAATCGGCACCCAACAAGCGAAGCTGTATGCCGATTGCTTGGAACGAATGACGGGCCAGCGCCCGATGATGTTTATCACGAACGGCTTTGAAACGTATCTGTGGGACGACGTGACGTCGCCGCAGCGCAAGGTTAGCGGCATCTTCGGCAAGGCCGACCTGGAGAAACTGATGCAGCGCCGCAAAGATCGCAAGCCGCTCGCGGAAATACCAATCGATGACAAAATAACTGACCGGTATTACCAGAAGGAAGCGATTCGGGCGGTGTGCGAGCATATCGAGTCGGGACACCGGAGAGCGCTGCTGGTTATGGCGACCGGAACAGGCAAAACGAGAACGGCGTCGAGCTTGACCGATGTGCTGTCCCGTGGCGGGCATGTGACCAACGTGTTGTTTCTGGCGGACCGGACCGCGCTGGTAAAGCAGGCGAAGGACGATTTCAAGAATTACCTTCCGGATATGTCGCTCTGCAACCTGTTGAGCAACAAGGACGATAAAACGGCGCGCATTGTCTTTTCCACCTATCCGACGATGTTGAATGCGATCGACTCGGTGAAAAGCGAGGACGGACGAAGGCTGTTTACTCCGGCCCATTTCGACCTCATCATTATTGACGAGGCGCATCGTAGCATTTTCAAGAAATACCGGGCCATCTTCGAATATTTCGACGCAATTTTGGTTGGGCTGACCGCAACACCCAAGACCGAAGTGGATCGCAACACGTACGAATTTTTCGAGATGGAAAAAGGCGTGCCCACCTACGCATACGATTACGAAACAGCCGTGGAGAAGGACCATGTGCTGGTGCCTTATTACAATATTGAAGTCACCACGAAGTTTTTGGAGCAGGGTATTACATACGATGACCTGTCAGAAGAAGACAAGGAGCGTTACGAGGAAGACTTTACGGACGAAGACGGAACGATGCCGGATTCGATTCCGGCACCAGCGGTCAACGAATTTATTTTCAACCAGTCTACCGTCGATATGGTGCTGGAAGATCTGATGACAAAAGGCATCAAGGTGGCGGGCGGGGATCGCATCGGAAAGACAATCATTTTTGCGCAAAATAAAAGGCATGCGGAATACATCGTGGAACGGTTCAACAAACTGTACCCGCAATATAAAGGCACGTTTGCGAAACGCGTTACATATGAGGATAACTATGCGCTTACGATCATCGACGACTTTAAAGTGCCCGAGAGAGAACCGCATATCGCCGTTTCGGTAGATATGATGGATACCGGCATCGATGTGCCGCAAATTGTGAATCTTGTGTTCTTCAAGCGTGTCCGCTCCAAAGCGAAGTTCTGGCAGATGATCGGCCGCGGTACAAGGCTCTGCAAGAATTTGTTCGGCGAAGGGCAGCATAAGACGCATTTTGTGATCTTTGACTATTTGGGCAATTTCGAGTTTTTCCGGCAAAATAAAGAAGGTTTGCAAGGGAACGAAACGTTGAGTTTATCCGAAGCGATCTTCGCAAAACGGATCCGGCTGATTCATCATATGCAGCATGCCCAATTTGCGGACGAGCCTTGCCAAAAGCTGCGTACGGAGCTAATCGAAACCGTCGTGCGCCAGATTCGCCAGTTGAATCCGGAACTCGTGTCGGTCAAGATGAAGCTGCAGTATATTGAGAAATACAAGCATGCGGATGCCTTCGTGAGCCTGTCTGATACGGATAAACATCACCTCATCGAACACTTGAGCCCGATCGTGTATATGGAAGAGACGGACGAGTTCGCCAAACGGTTCGATAATCTGATGTACGGCCTCATGCTTGGTTCGATTGAAGGGACGCCGCAGTTCAAGATAAGCAGGAAACAACTTAACGATATCTGCACGAACTTAGCGAAGCGGGCGACGATTCCGCAAATTAAACAGAAACTGGAATTGATCCATGCGGTTCAGACGGAGCTATTTTGGCAGGATGCCGGTCTATTGGATTATGAGAAAATAAGGGTCGAGCTAAGGCATCTCATCAAATTTACTGTCGATGAAGACGGTGGGAAAAATCCGGTGTACACCAACCTGACCGACGAGGTACTCGAAATCAAGGAAGGTGAAGCGATCTATCGGGCGTACGATTTCGAGGATTACAGGCTGAAGGTGAACCGCTATATTGAGGAACACCGCGATCATCTGGCGATTCACAAGCTGCGCAACAACATCCCATTGACTGCGTCCGATTACGAAAGCCTGGAGCGGATTTTCACTGGAGAGTTGGGTACGGTGGAGGATTACCAGCGGGAGTTCAAGGACACGCCTTTTGGCTTGCTGGTTCGTAAAATCGCCAAGCTGGAATATGAGGCGGCGCTTGCAGCTTTTTCAGAATTTATCAACGACCAGTCGCTAACCCAGGCGCAGATCGTCTTTGTCAAAAAAGTGATCGATTACATCGCACAGAACGGCTATATCGAGAGCGTATCCGAACTGACGAAGCCGCCTTTCGACAAACCGCAGAGCTTTATCAAGCTGTTCGACGGCTCCAAGCAAAAACGGCTCGTTGAAGTGATCAATCAGATCAAGGAAAATGCGGTGAAAGTTGTTGGATGATAATACACCGCGTCAGTCTAATACTTTATTTTCACGATTTTTGCGATAATCATTTTGGGACGATTCTTCAGTCTAAAACTTATTTTTCAAAAGCTGACGAAGCCGCCGGCATAGAAGCCGGCGGCCGTGCTAATGTATTCAATCATCACATGTACCGTCGTATCAAAAAGACACCGCATCGAATCCCGAATCATTTCCATATGCGTGAATCCTGAATTAATCTTTTACAGTCAGCACTTTCCACGTTTTTCCGCCGTCATCCGTGCGAATCAGTTTTGTGCCGGATTGATTTTCCGACATGTCAAGCAGCCAGCCGGATTGATCGTCGGCAAATTGAAATTGAAGAATGACCGGGTTCTCGGCAACCGTTTGCGTAAACGTTGAATCCGTACGCACTTTGTTCCAGCTCTTCCCGCCGTCTTCCGTTTGATACAAACTTCCGTCCGATACCAGCCATCCGGAGTTGACGTCGGCGAAAACAAGGTTTTCCATTCTTTCCACTTTTATATTGCCGGGGAAAGCGGTGCCGCTCCACGTATCCCCGCCGTCATTCGTATGGTAGGCAGCCAGTTTCACCTTGTCATCGTAACCGAACTTGACAACCACAACTCCGTCGGTGTTATGGTCTCCGGAAAATACCGGCGCCGAGATGGAAGAGTATACATAGTCCCGATCAATCGACTGCGGAACGTTCAAAGATACGGCTTTCCACGTTTTCCCGCCGTCTGCGGTTTTATAAAGCAGCAGCTTGGAACTGACCGGATTATCCATCGAGACAAAGCCTTCTTGGTCGTTAATGAATACGAGGCCCGTCGAATGGCCTTCCTGGGGCAGCGCATCTTTCGTAGGCGAATCCCCTGGAATATAGCCGGTATTGCTGGATACGACTTTCCAGGATTGTCCGCCGTCCACAGTACGGTAAACTTTCTTCTGGCTGTGATGCATGGCTGCCTCGCCGGACGTTAATATCCACCCGTGACGTTCATCGGTAAAACAGAGGCTCACGGGATGATCGTATCCGGGAAATGTAACCTTGCTCCAATGTTTCCCCGCATCCGTCGTGCGGGCAACCGTCATTTTTTTATCATCGGACCAGCTCATCCATCCGGTATTCTCATCCGCGAAATATAGAGTGGGATGAAAATATTCATTGACGGCTCCGGCGCCCAGATTTTCCGACGGGACCTGCTTCCAATGCGCTCCACCGTCGGTCGTCCGCATAAGTACGAGTTTGTTCTGCTGAATTCCCCAAGCCCAACCGTTTCGATTGTCGATCATTTGCACCCCTTGCGGTTTTTGCAGCACCACCCGGGAGGAATCCTCATCCGAAGCCGACGGAATGACGGTGATGCCCAAGTCGCCGCCGGTTCCGGCTTGAATACCGGACAGGCTCCATTGGTCATCCGATTGCCGAACGGTAACTTTTAGGGTACCTTCACCCGCGCTGCCCGTAGAAGTCGCCAGCTTGAATAAAACGTCAAAAGCCCGTTCGCCTACGCCGGTTTGAACGCCTTCGGACACGGTATAGCTGTCCACCCAGGGACTCGAGACGCCGGTGACCCAGTTCAATTCCTCGAACTGCTTGCGGGTTTTCTTCTGAAGTGCCGGTGAAAGGACGGCATACTGAACCGCTCCGTTCCTTGCCTTTATGGCTTCAGCCCATGTCTGTACAGCTTCTTCCGGGGATTGGGGGGCTATCCAATGCTGCAACAGTTCGATTTGCCGCTGCAGCGATTTTTGCTGGTCCGGCGTGTCGATCGTGACCGTCCGCTCCTTTCCATTCCAAGCGACTTGAGCCCCTAATGCCTCACCTACCCAACGTATAGGCACCATAGTCCGGTCGTTTATGATTTGCGGCGGGACATCGGGAGCAAGCACCATTCCGTTGACAACCAACTTGATCGTATTAGAAGCAAACGAAACTCCGGCTGCTGAGAAAACGGTGACGATGGACAGAATCAGGAATACCCATTTCTTTCGCATACACATGCTGCCTCCTTTGTTTTTTGATCGATAGATCGATACCTTGCAATCGGATCGATACCCAATAGACGAAACCAAAAACCAAAAAGTTCCAAATGATTTGAAAAATGATGCGAACGCAACTTTCTCCTCGTCTCAGGGGTTGTAGTTGTATGGCATAGATGGCATGGGTATGGATCGTCTAAAATGGATGTCATGCGACGGTATTTCATGATTAGAGTTTACAAATCATTGTCAATCATTTATGATTTATGGAATGAAATCGGGAAGTGCGGAATAGGCAATCATGAGTGCAATAAGAAGATTACCGATGGCACTTATTTGGAAAGATTCATTCCAGATGCAATGGGATGAATACGGAGGAGGATTTCGGAATGACCGGTAATGAAACAACGGGGAAGTATAATTTGTTTGAGTGCAGCATTCCCATTTTAAGTGTGAGAGATCTCTCTGCCAGTATCGATTATTATGTAAATATACTCGGTTTCCAGAAAGACTGGGCCGATCAAAGTATGGCATCCGTATCGCGCGATCGCGCAGCCGTCTATTTGTGCCAAGGCGAGCAAGGACAACCCGGCACATGGATTTGGATCGGCGTTAATGATGTGCAATCGCTCTTTGAAGAATATAAGTCGAAAGGCGCATTGATCCGGATGGAACCGGTCAACTTTTCATGGGCCTATGAAATGAGAATAGAAGATCCGGATGGACACGTCTTACGTATAGGCTCAGAACCCAAGGAGAATGAACCGTACAGCGATCAAAACGGGTAAAACGATGATAAGCGCCGGCAGGTCGGTCATGGATAGGTAAGAAATCATTCGAAAAAAGCCGATGCGGTATCGGGCATTTCGTCATGCTTTCCGCTCGGCTTTTTTTTCCAGGGACAAAGGATGCGAAAGGGGACTCCATGGAGTCCCTCTTGTCGCTTAAGCCGATTTGCCTTTTTCGGCCTGATTGTTGCGGGTAATGCTGCGGCGGCCGTCGACGCTTACGGGCACTTCGCCTTTGACCGTCACCCTGCGGACTACACGGTGCTGATTGCCGTAATCGTTGATGGCATAATGTTGCGTCGCCCGATTGTCCCAGATGACCACGTCGCCCACTTCCCAACGCCAGCGCACGGTATTTTCCAACCGGGTAATATAGTCCTGGAAGATGGAGAAGAGACGGGCCGAATCGGCGGCCGACACGCCTAATATTTTCTTGACAAAGTGTCCGAGCAGCAAGGTTCGCTCCCCGGTCTCCGGAAGGACCTGCACGACCGGATGCTCCGTTTCGTACACCTGTGAGGCAAATACTTCTTTGTGGCGGCGCAGCGCTCCCTCCGAAGCATCCTGATGATAAGCCGCGTAGTCGTAATCATTGGTATGCAGAGCCCAGAGCCGGTCGGCAAGGTTGCGCAAATCGGCGGGGAGGCTTTCGTACGCGGCGGCGGTATTGGCCCACACGGTATCGCCGCCTGCGGGTGGTATAACGACGGCGCGAAGGATGGACGCCTTAGGATAAGCGTCAATAAAGGTTATATCGGTGTGCCAGGAGTTGGCGCGTCCTCCGTGAGAAGCGGAATCGAGCTCAAGGATATAATCGGTGCCTGTTCTGACAGGTACGGTCGGATGTGCAATCGGATCGCCCAGCAGGCGGGCGACGGCTTCCTGCCCGGCATCGTCCAGATGATGTTGTCCGCGGAAAAAAAGGACTTTATATTTCAGTAAAGCGTCTCGAATCGCATGGGCTGCGGCGGCATCAAGATTCGCGGATAGACGGATTCCTTTGATTTCGGCTCCGATTCTTCCGGCAACCGGACGCACCTCGATTTCTGTGCTGTTAGGTTGATTGCTGACGGATTGGCTCATAGGTATTCCTCCTTGTTTGGTTTGATTTAAAACGGACGGTCACCGCTAATGGCGACGCGTTCGGCTACCCGGCGGTGGGGATAATAATCGGATACCGCGTAATGCTGGGTGGCGCGGTTATCCCAGAAGGCTACCGTGTTCGGTTCCCAATGAAAACGCACCTGGTATTCGGGAATCTGCACTTGTCTGAACAGATATTGCAGCAGACTCTCGCTTTCCTCGGGGTCAAGCCCGACGATTCGCGAAGTAAACGAAGAATTCACGAACAAGGTTTTCCGTCCGGTTTCCGGATGCGTGCGGACCACCGGATGTTCGGCTGCCGGAAATTCCTTTTGTCTGGCGGCCAATTCCTCGGGCGACATATTACGGCCGAAATTGTGCGTAAAGTCATGGATTGCGGTGAGACCGTCAATCCGCTCCTTAATATCGTCTGGCAGATTGTCGTAAACGGCTGCCATATCCGCCCAAAGTGTATCGCCGCCGAGCGGCGGAACTTCGATCACCCGCAGCACGGCACCCATTGCCGGCTTCAGCCGCCAAGTCACGTCGGTATGCCAGTTGTTCTCTCTTCCCTGGTTCTTTTCATCCTTGGCGAAACGGACGACTTCATGGCTGTCGCCCCGAGGCAAAAAAGGATGGGTCTCCAGTTCGCCCCACAGCCGGGCAAAATCCCGCTGCTGTTCGCTGGTGATCACTTGATTACGGAAGAAGATCACCTTCCATTCCAGCAGCGCCCTGTTCAGCTCATCCCGCAGCTCCGGGGAGACGGGCCGGCTCAGGTCCACTCCTTCGATTTCAGCGCCGATGATCGGGCTGAGCGGTTTGACTTTGAAAAGCGTATAAGGACGTTCTTCGACGCCTTCGGGGAGGCGGCGCAGGATGCGCGCTCCGGACCGGTACCCCCGGTCGGGGAGCTGCAGCGGACGGACGATTTCGGTGGTGCTTTCGGACATTGGGCATACTCCTTTCGGCAATGAAAATGATTGGGTAAGGCCGGCGCTTCGCGGCGGGAGGGCCGCTGCAAATCCGCCAGGCCGATTACACGATGCAGGAATAGTGGAATCTCGCGGGCGATCGTTCGAATAAACAAAAAACACCATTACGGGCTTGAAAATTTCAAAGCCGGTCATGGCGTTTCTAGCGGTCTAGTCAACACGATACTTATATGCGAGAAATCCAAGTGAAAAACTTGGTTTTCGATTTGTCAATAACATCATACGGCGCAAGTTTTTTTTCGTCAACCCTTTTTTTTGAAATTTTTGTATTGACACCTGCCCAGATGTTCGTAATATAATACAAAGTAATCTAATCGGATTAATTGAAAATTCGATGAATCAAAGAGCATTCCGGACAGGAAAGAGGTGGGAATCCGCATTTCCTCACTTGCCAAGTATTCAAATAAATTGGGAATCAACAGACGTCGACCGGACCACTGGAGACACAAACGCAACGCATGTTGCCTGTGTCTTTTTTTATTTCATTTTTTTACGACTGGAGGTTTTAGCGGAAGATGGCGTTAACCAAAGACAATTACGAATTGACCGTTCCGGAAATCACTGACGTCGTCTCGGGTTACAAGAAGAAGACGATCTGGAACGATCTGTGGCGTCATCGTTATTTGTATTTCATGATTTTGCCGGCGCTCGTTTACTATGCCCTATTCCATTATTTACCGCTGTACGGCGCGGTGATTGCATTTAAGGATTTCAATATTACCAAAGGAATATTGGGAAGCCCTTGGGCGGGCCTGAAGCATTTTGAGTATTTGTTTTCGCTGGACAAATTTTGGCAGGTGCTGAACAATACCGTCGTCATCAGCCTGTACAGGTTCGTTTTCGGTTTTCCGTTTCCGTTAATTGTCGCTCTGCTTCTGAATGAGGTCAGACTTGCGCTGTTTAAAAGAAGCGTTCAAACCGTCATTTACCTGCCGCATTTCATTTCGTGGGTCATCCTGGGAGGCTTGATGATCAATTTCCTGGCGATCGATAACGGTGTGATCAACAATGTGATCCAGTTTTTCGGCGGAGCGCCTATCGGATTTATGAGCGATGAGAATGTTTTTCGCCACACGCTTGTATTTTCGATGATTTGGAAGGAATTCGGCTGGAATTCCATCATCTATATGGCCGCTTTGGCAGGGGTCAGTCCGCACTTGTACGAGGCCGCCATGATCGACGGGGCGAACCGCTGGCATCGGATGTGGCATATTACGCTGCCGTGCATACGAAGCACGATTATCATTCTGTTGATTCTGAGACTGGGGAACATTATGGAAGCCGGGTTCGAGCAAATCTTCGTGCTTTATCATCCGGGGGTTTATTCGGTAGCCGATATCATTGACACCTATGTTTACAGAACCGGTCTGGCAGAAGGGCGTTTCAGCCTTGCGGCGGCGGTAGGGCTGTTTAAATCCCTGATCAATTTTATGCTGCTGGTGATTGCCAATAAACTGGCAAGGATGATGGGCGAACAGGGTGTTTACTAAGGAGAGATACAGGATGAAATTTAAAGGTAGAGCCAGCCTGGCATTCGATGTATTCAACTATACCTTTCTTAGTCTTCTGGCTTTCGCCACATTGTATCCGTTTTGGGATACGTTCGTCGTTTCCATCATTCCCATGGATGAATATTTGAAATCCGCCGTTCATCTATGGCCGAAGACCGTCACTTTCGAAGCCTATACGTATTTGTTGTCCATGAAGGAATTATGGAATTCTTACACAGTGACCTTTTTTATTACTGCGGTGGGCACGGCGATTAACATGCTGCTTACCGTGATGGCCGCCTATGCTTTATCGAAAAAGGATTTAAAAGGCCATCGGGTGATCATGTTCCTCATCCTTTTCACGATGTTGTTCAGCGGCGGAGTCATTCCGTCCTACATCATTGTGAAAAATTTGGGCTTGATGAATTCGTTGTGGGCCCTAATGATTCCGAACGCCATCAATACGTACAACTTGATCGTGATGAGGAATTTTTTCGCGTCGATTCCCGACGGGCTTGAAGATTCGGCCAAAATCGACGGGTGCAACGATATGGGAGTGCTGTTTCGGATCGTCATCCCGTTGTCTATGCCCGGAATAGCCACCATAACGTTGTTTTATGCGGTTGCGCACTGGAATGAGTTTTTCAACGCCATTTTTTATATCACGGATAAAAATCTTTGGCCGCTTCAGTTGTTCCTGAGAGGGATGCTGTTTGAGAACGAATCCGCGTATTCAGGCGGAGGGGACAGTCCTTTTCTGCTGGGACCCGCCATTAAGATGGCTACGGTCATGGTCGCGACGATTCCGGTCATGCTGGTCTATCCCTTTTTCCAAAAATATTTCGCAAAAGGGGCTCTCTTGGGAGCGGTCAAAGAATAAATCCGCTCGATTCACGCGCAAGTCAACCAAAATTCAAACATAACTATGGGGGAGTTTCAACGATGAAAAGAATGTTGCGAATGGTTTCCTTACTTACAATCATTTCCATGCTCGCTGCCATTGCGGCAGCTTGCACGAAGGACGCGTCTTCGCAGTCCGAGGGGGGAGACTCTGCCTATGAATTGACCTACTTGACGACAGGCGATCAGGCCGCGAAACCGCTGCAGCCGAACGACCGCATTATTGCCGAGATTAACAAGCGGCTTGGAATCAAATTAAATGTGCAAATCGTACCCGAAGGGGCTGTGGATAAAATCAATGCCGCTTTTGCATCCGGCGATCTGCCCGATGTGGTCACGACGAAGTTTCCTTCGGAAGCCGTTTCCCAGTGGATTAACGAAGGCATTATTATTCCCATCGACGATTATTTGGACGTGATGCCTACGGTGAAACAGAAAATCGAGAATAACGGTCTTCAGTGGACCTCGGTGAATGGCAAATATTACGGATATCCGTTTATAAGTCAAATGACCCGATCCAATTACACCGTGCAATTTCGGGCGGATTGGCTTGAAAAGCTGGGCATTCAGCCGCCACAAACATTGGACGAGTTCTACGAAGCCTTAAAAGCGGTAACGACGCGGGATCCCGACGGCAACGGAAAAAACGACACGTATGGATTCTCTACCAACAAACCTAATGCCGGAGAGGCGATCAGTGCGTTTAATTTCGTGTTTTTCGCCTACGGATTGCCTTATGGAGACTGGGCTCTGGACGATAAAGGAAACGTGATCCCCACTTTTGAACATCCCGCCTTTAAGCAAGGTATGGCGTATTTGCGTAAGCTAATGGATGAAAAGCTGATCGAACCCGAGTTTATGGTGAACGATCGGCCGATGAAAGAACAGAAATTTTTCCAGGGCAAAGTCGGCTTTATGGAAGGTCCGTTGTTCAGACACGTCAATCGAATTGAGAGCGGCTTGCAGAAAGTGAATCCGGAAGGCAAGCTGGGTTGGGCCGCACCTCCTGCCGGACCGGACGGAAAACGCGGTATGCCGAGGAAGCCCAAAGGCGGATTTTTAACAGCTATTACCAAAGAAGCCAAGAATCCCAAG
Organism: Paenibacillaceae bacterium; assembly: GCA_041686835.1. Lineage (GTDB taxonomy): Bacteria > Bacillota > Bacilli > Paenibacillales > JAWLCZ01 > JAWLCZ01. Next base: position 18,205 of record JAWLCZ010000001.1, read on the forward strand.
AAAGCAGCCGAGTTTATTGAATTTCTTCTTTCCAAGGAAGGCCGCGATTTGCTTCAGTTGGGTATTGAGGGCATCCACTATACCCGAGAAGGCGACAAGATTATCTACAATGAAGCGGAACGCGAAAAAGACGGATTTGCCGCTAACGGATGGGCCCACCCTTTGGCATGGGGCAACGTGACATGGCCGATCGACGAAAATTATTTGCCGCAAACCGAACCGCAGTTGGAGCGCGCCAAACAATCCGTAGAACTGGCTTCCAAGTATATCATGCCAAACCTGGTGGCTACCATGACGCCGGCAGAAATCAAGTACGGTTCGGCGTTGAACGATCTGTACAACCAATATTTCCTGAATATGCTGAACGGCAAGATCGATATCGACAAGGGCGTAGAGGAACTCGGACAAAAATGGCGGCAGCAAGGGGGAGACGAAGTATTGAAGCAAGTTACGGAAGCTTACAAGAAACAAAAGAAATAAACCGCGGGGATAGAGAACAATGAAAAAGGGCAGCCGTGCAACCGACATTATCGAAATCCTGTTTGCGATCTATTGCTTGGTGGCGGGGATTTATCTGTTAATGAAATAACATGTTCAGAAGCCGGGCGGAACTTTACGTTCTATCTTGTTTTTCGCCGGCTTCTTTTCTACGATTGGAGGAGAATGGAAAATGAAGGCGATACCGAAGGAGGGTTACATATGGCGGGTAGCCATGCAGGAAAACCGAATATCGTGTTCATTTTGGCGGACGATCTGGGTCCTTGGGCGATGGGCTGCGCCGGGAATAAAGAAATCCGCACGCCAAGCTTGGATCGCCTGGCGGCGGAAGGCGTACGCTTTGACAACTTTTTCTGCGCTTCGCCGGTATGTTCGCCCGCCCGCGCTACCCTTCTGACGGGAAGGATCCCTTCGCAGCATGGCGTGCTTGACTGGATAAGGGAAGGGAACGTGGGGGAGAAAACGGTGGAATATTTGCAGGGGCAAACCGCCTACACCGATTTATTGGCACAGGACGGGTATGATTGCGGCATCAGCGGAAAATGGCATCTGGGCGACAGCCTGAAGCCGCAAAAAAGCTTCTCGCACTGGTACGTGCATCAAACCGGGGGCGGCTCTTATTACAACGCCCCCATGATCCGCGACGGAAAGCCGATCAACGAACCGGGGTATATTACCGACGCGATCACCGACGACGCACTGCATTTTCTCGAGCAGCAGAGCCGCGGCGATCGGCCGTTTTACCTGAGCGTCCACTATACTGCGCCTCACAGCCCTTGGATCGACAATCATCCGAAGGAAATCGTCGATTCCTACGACGACTGCCCGTTTGCATCGTGCCCGCAGGAGCCCGAGCATCCATGGATTCTCCCCAGCACCGTTCCGGGCGATGTGCGGTCAAATCCGCGCGAAAATCTGAAAGGGTACTTTGCTGCGGTCACGGCCATGGATCGGAATATCGGGCGCATCCTTGACAAGCTGGAACGGTTGGGCTTGAGGGAAAACACTCTCGTAGTCTTTACCAGCGACAATGGGTTTAACTGCGGGCACTACGGCATATGGGGAAAAGGCAACGGTACGTTCCCGCAAAACATGTACGACGAATCCGTGAAAGTTCCGTTTCTGATCAGCCATCCCGGACGAATCCGGCAAAACGCCGTATGCGATGCGCTGCTCAGCGCTTATGATTTTATGCCGACGCTGCTGGACTACGTCGGGATCGAAAATCCGGAAGCGGAACGACTGCCGGGAAGATCGTTCGTTCCGCTGCTGCACGGGAGCGGGACGGACAGGGCCTTCGAAGAGCCGATCGTCGTTTATGATGAGTACGGACCGGTGAGGATGGTGAGGACAAAAGATTGGAAGTATATTCACCGCTATCCCTACGGACCGCATGAGCTTTACGATCTGGCGCGCGATCCCGGCGAACGAACGAATCTGATAGACCGTCCCGATTGCCGTGAAGAGGCGATAAGGCTGAAAGCGCTGCTTGAAGATTGGTTCGTCAAATATGCCGATCCCGGTTTCGACGGTACACGCGAACCGGTAACCGGCAAAGGCCAGTTGGATATGGCGGGACCGGCCGGAAAAGGAGTAAAGGCGTTTCACGAGCTGGAGTAGACAACAACGGTATACGTGCTCATATTTCTGTATGATATTGAAAGGAAGTGGATCGATTGAAAGAAGGAAGACGCCCGAACGTCATTGTTTTCTTTACGGATCAACAGCGCTGGGACACCACTGGGGTGCACGGCAATCCGCTGGATCTAACGCCGAATTTCGACCGGATGGCCCGCGAAGGAACGCACGTGTACTATTCGCTTACGTGCCAACCGGTTTGCGGACCGGCGCGTTCCTGCCTGCAGACCGGCTTGTACGCCACAACAACCGGTTGTTACCGCAACGGCATTCCCCTTCCGCAGGAATCGAAGACGCTCGCCCACTATTTCCGCGAAGCGGGATATCAAACCGGGTACATCGGCAAATGGCATCTGGCGAAGGAAGAACCGGTCCCCCAAGAGCAAAGGGGGGGCTATGAATATTGGCTTGCCGCCAATCAGCTCGAGTATTCTTCCGACGCGTACGATACGGTCATGTACGACCACGATAACCGGGAGGTCAGGCTTCCCGGATACCGGGTGGACGCCCAAACCGACGCAGCCATCCGGTATATTGACGGGCACAAGCATTCGCCGTTCTTTTTGTTTTTATCCTACATAGAACCGCATCATCAAAACCATCTGGACAACTATCCCGCACCGGTCGGGTATGAAGAAAAATATACCGGCAGGTGGACGCCCCCGGATTTGGCGGCGCTGAGAGGAACGGCCCATCAGCATCTGGGCGGTTATTACGGGATGGTCAAAAGGCTCGATGAAGCGCTGGGCCGGTTGTTAGACGCCTTGAGAAGCCTGAAGCTGCTGGACAATACGATTGTCCTGTTCACCTCCGATCATGGCTGCCATTTTAAAACGAGGAATTCGGAGTATAAACGATCGTGCCATGACAGTTCCATCCGGGTGCCTACTGCATTGATTGGGCCAGGCTTTGATTCGGGCGGACAGATCCGCGAACTGGTCAGCCTGATCGACCTGCCGCCCACTCTGCTGGATGCCGCCGGCATTCCGGTGCCGGAAGTCATGCAGGGCCGATCGATCCTGCCCTTGCTGAAAGGCGAGAAGCAGAACTGGCCGAAAGAAGTGTTCGTGCAGATCAGCGAATCCCAGGTTGGGCGCGCCATCCGCACGCACCGCTGGAAGTACGGCGTTACCGCGCCGGATAAAAGCGGTTGGGACGATTCCGCTTCGGACGTATATGTGGAGGAATATTTGTACGATCTGCATGCCGATCCGCACGAATTAAACAACTTGATCGGCATAGAATCGTATCGGGATGTCGTACGCGATCTTCGGGCGCGGCTTATCGAGCGGATGGTTCAGGCCGGGGAAACGGCTCCCGAAATCCGGCCGGCGCCGGAGAAAGAGAAAGGACAGCGTCGTGTTTCGATAGAGGAGATTCGCGTGAAGCTATAAAGCGCCATGCCTGAGGGAGGGATATTCATGGCACAAGCTTGTTTGACCGCCGCGGAACACGGAACGATTGGGGTCATGTGGAAAACCGTGTCCGAGGACTGCAATTTGGCCTGCGATTATTGTTACTACAGCACATGCGGAGGGAAGCCGGGCCCCAGAATCAACCGTATCCGCCGTGACATCCTGGAAAAATTTATAAAGGAATATATGGCGAAGTCCAAAGGCGCGGCCTCTTTTGTCTGGCAAGGCGGGGAGCCGCTGCTTGCCGGTCTCGATTTCTTCGAAGAAGTGGTGGAATTGCAGGCGAAATACGCTCCCCCGCATACGGTCATCGGCAACGCGCTGCAGACGAACGGCACGCTCATTGATGAGAAGTGGGCCCGTTTTTTTAAAACATACCGTTTCTTAATCGGCGTCAGTGTGGACGGACCGAAAGAAATTCATGACGCCAGGCGTGTGACCGGTTCCGGAAAAGGCAGCTACGATCGGGTCATGCGCGGCATTGGTCATCTTCGCGAGGCGGGTGTCGAATTCAACATTTTAACGGTCGTTCATGAAGGTAATGTGCATAAAGCGAAAGAGCTTATGGCCTATTACATGCGGGAAGGATTCGATTATGTGCAGTTCATTCCTTGCATGGATTTTCGGGCGCAGCAGACGGATAAGCCGGGCAAGTATTTGATCACGCCCGAACAATACGGGCGTTTTCTGTGTGAAGCTTTCGACATTTGGTACAACGATGGCGATCCGAAAATATCCGTGCGCTTCTTTGATAACATGCTGAGCGTTTACCTTCATCGGGAGGCCGAATTGTGCATTCACCGCAAATCGTGTCCGAAAATGCTGGTGCTCGAGCAGAACGGCGACGCTTATCCGTGCGATTTCTATATCAGCGACCCATTCAAACTGGGAAATGTCGGGACGGATTCTCTGGATGATATTCTGGGCAACCCGCTCTATCGGGAATTTTTAAGCTTGAAACCGAATTTGCCGGACAAATGCGTTCATTGCCCCTACTTGCGTCTATGCCACGGAGGATGTCCAAGGAATCGCAATTGGAGCGGTATCGGCGAAAAACCGGATGCGGACTACTTTTGCCGGAGCTATATGCAAATCTATGAGTATGCGCATGAACGGATGGAAAAAGTGGCCCGGAACATTCGCGCCCGCTGGTTGAGAGAGTACGTCAAAAGCGGTCTCAAACTGCCGGGAAGAAACGAGAGTTGTGTTTGCGGCAGCGGAAAGAAATTCAAGAAGTGCTGCGACGGTTTGCTTCCGGCGGCGGCCCAATAAAGCGTCTATCCGACCACGAACATCCCGCAATTAGAAGTATTGCCAAAAAAATTTTTTGGGCCGCATGATAGATCCGCATGCTGTACGGCATTAAAATAGCAGGGAAGCGAAAGGAGTATGGCATGTGCGGAAATGGTCAAACGAAGCGTACAACGAATATCGCCGAGGCAGCGTTTCGGTCGGCAGTGACGATGGGCGCGCCGAAGAACGATACGCCGGCTTCACCGAATCCGGCCCGCTCGAGTCGCTGCTGGAGGAGCAATTGACCCGGATGGCACGGGAAGGCGACCGGCAGGCATTCGGCGAGCTTGTGCGGCGAAGCCGCGCCAAAATGTACGGCTGGGCGCGTTCGCTGACGCAGGACCACTACATGGCGGAGGACATCGTGCAGGAAGCGCTCATTCGCGCGTTTCTGAATATCGGCCGGCTATGGGAGAACAGCCGGTTCACGCCGTGGCTCGCGCGGATCGTGCGCAATCAGGCGTATATGAAATTGCGCCGCGGCGGACCGTTCGCGAAGGAGCGGCCGTTCTCCGGGCTCGAGACCGGGGCCGCCGCCGTATCTGGCCCTGTCGAACGAACGGCGGCGGTCGGCATAGGTGAAAGGGCGGCAGACGACTGGCGCGATATCGACCGCATATTGTTTCACCTCAGCCGCCAAACGGAATATACCGCCCGGCCAATGCAGGATCCGGCCGCCGCTCTCCTGCGCAAAGAATTGGTGGACGGTATCCGGCAGCTGCTCGCTTGTTTGAGCCCGCGGGAGAAGGACATCGTCGAAGCGTATTTTTTCCGGCATGTCACGCCGCATGAAATCGCTCTCGTGCTGGATACGTCGGTCGCGAACGTGTACAACAGCATCTCCCGCGCCCGCAGCAAGCTGCAGCGCGAACGGATCCGCCTGCACGTCAGCATGTACGTCAAGCGGCGGCGGGACGCCGGCAAGCCGAAAGCCAGACTCCTCGCTCCTCCAATCCTGTACCAGCCAAAGGAGTGTTAGCGAATGGGACAACGCCCCGATTACACGAACAACTTTACGCACACGAATGTGACCGATACCGGCTCGATCTATTCGATCCTGCAATATACGGAGCGAAAAGATCTCTCCCTCGTTGAAGTCGCCGGATACACCACGAACGCGTTCCGGATCATCATCGACCGCGAACGGGTGAACGTCGCCGGGTACTCGGCGTTCGAATGGCCGCTTCACCACCAGGAGCAGTTCGCGAATTTGGGCTTCCGCACCCGGTACGAAGGCGGCCCGACCGAAATTCCTCCTACGCAGGAGGAGCTGGAACGCGCGCTCGAGTTGATTCACTGGAGTCTCGATCGCGGCATTCCCGTTCTGGCCTGGGATCTGTTCGTGCCGGAGTTCGGCATCATCTACGGTTACGACGATGAGGCCCGCACGCTTCGCTGCCGCGACATTACGAAGGACGGCGAGCTGCCGTACGAGAAACTGGGACGCGGCCAAGTGCACGAGCTGTACGTGATGGCCATTACCGATACGCTGCCGGCCGACAAATGGACGATGCTGCACGGCGCGCTCCGGATGGCGGTTCGGCACGCGCGCGAGCAAGGGTATAAGCGGGAACATTCGCAATACCGAAACGGTCTGGCCGGCTACGACGCATGGATTGAGGCGTTTGAAAAGCGGAACGTCGAAGTGTACGGCAACACGCTCCACGGTCTGTATGTGTACGATCAGCGCCTGTTTGCCGCACAATTCCTGAAACAAATTGCCGCGGAGCTTCAAGGCGAATCGGCTGCGGCGAAACGGCTGCGCTTGCTGGCGGGCCAAGCCGCCGTCCATTACGATAACGTTGCGGACCGATTGGGCGAGTTCGTGGTCCGCTTCCCGTTTCCAAAGGGCGGCGATCCGAACGATGCGGAGCAAGCGGCTGCGGCCATCCGGCTTTTGGCGGAAGCCAGAGCCGAAGAGGAGCAAGGGGTCGAACTGCTGGAAGAGATGCTGACGGTGCTCGACAATACTGTATAATAATGCATCGGGATTATATGCTGCATAAGGAAACGGTTGCAAGCTGCCGGTAAATTCGGCGGCTTGCAACCGTGCTGTGCAAGATTGGCTTTACGTATAAAAAAGCAGTGTCGGCATATCGCGATAAGTTGTTTCCGAGAAGTTGCCGTTTGTGCGTTCTGCTATCATTTTTCGCCAGAAGGACTCGGCTGCTTTGTTCTTTTTCAGGTACGACTGACCTAAGGAAAGGCGGACAACAGTTCATGGAAATTCGAAAGTTCCAGGATTCGGACATTGATCAGATCGTTTCACTTTTCTACGAAACAGTACATTCGGTAAACGCACAAGATTATTCACCAGAGCAACTCGAGGCTTGGGCGCCAAAAAACGAAAAAGACATCATCATAGAAAATTGGAAAAAATCTATGAGTCGCAACATTACCTATGTTGCAGAAATTAACGGCAAAATCGTTGGTTTTAGTGACATGACTCATGATGAAAAATATTGAACGGACAACCCCTTATCAGCAAAGAAACACCATGATTCGGGTGTTCTTGCTGCTTAGTTTAAGTGCACGATTCGTGTTTCGCGCCTTTACCGCTTATCGCCAATCCGTTCTCTGTTTCTTCCAACGGCAGAAACAACGGTCTTTCCCGTCCGTGCGGAGTGTCAGGATAATGCGTACAGATCCACAATTTACCGTGCAGGTCGCGGAACAAACTGGGATGCCCCGCATTGCAGTCCAAGAACAGTTTTTCATCATGGGTCCAGGGACCCTCTATTCTTCCGCTGGCGGAACGGGCAATCGCCACCGTGTAACCTCCCAAGCCGGTCTCGCTGTAGTTCGGTACGGAATAGCTGGACCACAGCAGCAGAAGTTCCCCGTTTTTCGCCTTATACAGGAACGGCGCATCCGTCAAATAACCCTGCTTCTCGATCCGGGGATCGCCGAACAACCGGATCCATTTCATGTCCGCAGCATTCAGGATCGTAACAGCCTCGCCGTAGGACGATTTCAGATCGCGCTGCAGGCGAAGCGCCTTGATTTTGCCTTCATACAGCTCCGTCCACTCATGGCAGAACACGATCCACCGCTGTCCGCTGTCGTCCTCATAATAAGTGCCGTCCAAACATTCGCAGCCTTTCAGGGTTACAGGGCCGTCACTGTGCGGACGATACGGGCCGGCCGGATGATCGGCGACCAGGATTCCGGTTCCTCTGTTTTCCCCGATTCCTCCCTTAAAGGAGGCGAACATATAAAATTTTCCGTCCACCGCAAACACTTCCGGCGCCCAATAATGCCGCACTCCCCAAAATCCCTTCGGAGGCTGGAAGGCGACATACGGGCCCGTCCAATATTCCAAATTCTCGCTAACGTAAACTTCAAAAATCGGATCTTTGTCTCCGCATCCGTTGGCGAACGTTGTGCCGAACAAATAGTATTTTTGTTCTTGCTGGTAGGGAAACACAAAAGGATCGCGCATATGAATCTCGTTCGTCCGCACCGTTTTGATCGTTCGAAACCCGACTTGCATTCTTTTGCCCCCCTCTTTGGTTCACGCACTAATTTATTTATTTGATTCCTGAGCTCGTTTTACCTCTTTCATCCGCATCATTTTTCTCCGGAAAATTCAGTCCGGCGGCGGAAGATTGAACATTTCGCAAATCCGCAATACAATAGTACTATCCGCAAGGCAAAGCATGTTTGCCAATAGGAAAGGAATTTCGCAGGTCATGTCCAAAGCTGATAACATGCTGTCCATTTTGTGGCTGCTGAAGACGGGAAAACGGATGACGGCCAAGCAGCTGGCCGAGGCGCTGGAAATCAACGTCCGGACCGTTTACCGGTATATTGACGCGCTTTGCGCCAGCGGAGTGCCCATCCTATCCGATTCGGGACATAACGGCGGGTACAGCTTGCCCGAGTCTTTCACCGAAGTTCCGCTGTTTTTTGATCTGGATGAACAGAAACCGCTCATTCATGCGGCCATGTTTGCCCGGGAAGCGGGGTATCCGTTCGGAGATTCGTTGAACCGGGCCATCGCCAAATTAAAAATGTACGCCAACGAGGAACAATTGGACAACATCAACCGCCATGTCATCGGCTTCGACGTCATCATTCCGCCATCCGATGCTTCCTTGGAATCGCTTCTCAAGGAACTGGAAACGTCGGTGGCGGACAGCCGCACCCTCTTCATCGAGTATCAAAAGGCATATGGAACTTCCGCCCAACCCCGCCGCATCGATCCCTACGGACTCATTTATTGGAAAAGCAGGTGGTACGTTGTCGCCTTCTGCCATCTTCGCCGTGAAATCCGCAGCTTCCGCGCGGATCGCATCCGGTCTTTATCCCGCACGGATTCCGTGTTCCAACGGCCGCCCGGGTTTTCCGCCCGTCAATTTTTTCTCGGCAGTATTCTTCCCGACACGGACAATGCCGATCAACCCGTTTCCGTACGCATCCAGGGAAAAGAGCAGGCGATCAATGACTTGTGCGGGCATTGGTTGTTCGGACATGCCCTTACGGAACGTTGCGGGAATGAAGCCCGGTTCAGGTTCGACGAGCAGGCGATTCGCACCTATGTGCCTTACTTTCTCCTGACGTACGGAAAATCGATTCGGGTGCTGGAACCGTCTTTGCTGCAGGAAAAATTGGCGGCAGTCGCTTCGGAATTGCTGGATTATTATCGGACGTTTTCACTTCACTGACCGTAAATGTCAGTGAAGTTTTTTTATAATGAATACAAGCCGATGATTGGAGGTTTTTTATTCCATCGCTGGAATTGCGGTTAGTCTGAAGTCAAGGCGATCATTTTAACGGAGGTGTCTTGGGATGAAGTTGAAGCAAATCAGGCTGCTGGTCAAAGATTTTAAAAAGAGCGCGGCGTTTTACCGGGACGTGTTGGAGTTTCCGATCGGATGGTATCTGGAAGACGTGGAGTACGCGCTGTTTGACACCGGGGAAACGAAGCTTGAAATGTTGTCGCGAAAAGCGATGGCCGAAGTGATCGATGAAGGGAACAAGCCTGCAGAAGCCGACACCCCATCCAATTTTCTGCTCGATTTTGAGGTTGAAGATATTGATGCAGTTTTCCGTCGTTTGCGCGAGAAGGGAATCGTTTTCGTCACGGAACCGCACGATCGCCTGGACTGGAATTCGCGCGTCGCCCACTTCCGCGATCCGGAAGGAAACTTGATTGAAATTTACAAACATCCCTTATAAAAAGGAGGAATTCCGAGTGAAGCATTACGCGCTGCAATTGTACGATTATCATGTATGGGCCAACGAAAGAGTGTTCAATCACTTAGAAGATCTGCCGCGGGACATTGTCCGCAAAGAGGTGCAAAGCGTGTTTTCTTCCTTGTTTGACGTGCTGGTTCACCTGTACCGGGTAGATAACGTTTGGCTGCTCGCCATGTCCGGCAAGTTTGACGAAATTGCGCCGACGGTTGGCAGAATCATGGAGGAGACCCGAGATATCGGCCTGGAAGAACTCGAATCGATGTTTAACCGGTTATACGAAAGGTACAGGGCGTTCTTCGGCACCATCGATATGGAAGCCGTGACTTCTTACGATCATCCCCATTATGGTACATTGAACGCCCGATATTGCGATATCGTTCAGCATGTCGTCAATCACGGCACGTATCACCGCGGGAATATAACGGCGATGCTGCGGCAGATGGGACATCCCGGTGCCGCGACGGATTATGTTTTTTACTTGTATCATTTGAATTCATAATTATCATATTATCAAGTGGGCCGTCCCGTAAGCAGCAATTTAGCTGCATGGGGAGGCTCCTTTTTTTGCCCGGCATAGGTCATCGGGTTTATTCGCTATAACGAACATTTTCCTACATAATTGAGAACATTTTTCTATTTGAAAAGGAAATGAAAGTAAGTAAATTGGACTATTTACTTAGATTACATTATTTGACAGAATGTTATAAAATCATGGAAATTTGTCGTTTGACTTTGGAGTGGAACGAATGCATCCCTTAGTATGGCTCCCTTTGGTTTGTCTGCTCACCGTCGCCGTCATCACCGACCTTAAAAACCGCATGATTTACGATTGGATGACCTTACCCGGTCTTGTTTATTTTTTAACGGTTCATTTGATTCTTCGCGATTTGAGTTGGCTCGAGACGTTCGGCGGCTTGTTCGGACTCGGGGGAGTATCGCTCCTCATGGCCGCTGTAAGCCGAGGTCAATTCGGCGGCGGGGATATCAAGCTTTTTGCCGCGATAGGGGCTGGTTTGGGCTGGTCTGCGGGCATCTGGGTCTTCCTGCTTACATTTCTTACCGCCGCTCTTGCTGCATGGCCGATCCTCCTGATCCGAAAGCTGCTTCCGGGAAAAGGAGAAGGGGTGAGGGAGCTTCCGATGGCACCTTTTATGGGCGCAAGCACAATGGTTATTCTCTTCACAGTCCAAACGTTTTGAGGTGTAGCGGCTATGTTCGAATCGAAACGGCGGGCCTTCATTTTCATGCTGGCTTCCATTTTTCTGGCGCTGGTCGCCGTGATCTTGTTTTCCGACTATATCGCGCAAACGAAAGCAAGTTTGGGTGAGATGACGACGGTGCTGGTGGCGAAAGAAGATATTGGAGCGGGCAAGCCGATTGCCGACAATATGGTAACCGAGAAAGAAATTCCGAAGAAATATATGCTCGATTCGCTCATTCAATCGAGATCCGATCTCAAAGGCAAAATCTCGATGGTGCCCATTCCCAGAGGATCGGCCATCACTTCACCCATGCTCCGCAAGAACACGATTGTCACCGGGGAGAACAGGCAGGTGATGCTGCGTGCGCCTTTGGCGATTTTTGACGATCAAATCGATACGCTGGATAAAGTGGATCTAGTTGCATCTTTCGATGCGCAGCCAGGCCCCGGCGAACCGTCAAAGCAGGATAAACGGACGACGAAAGTGCTGTTCAGAGATGTTACGGTGAGCAGAGTGGACAAAAAAGGGGACGAAATTGTCGCGATAGGCGTGGTTTTGTCTTTGGCGGATGCGAAGGAGGCCATATGGGCCCTCAACTACGGGAAAGAGATTCGGGTCCTGAAAAGCGGCAGCGCCAAAGCGCCGTTGGATACGGCAAATGCGGAAGACAACAAGACCGAGGGGACAGAACAGACACAAATGCCAACGCCGCAGCCGCAGTCCCAGGCAAAGCAGCAGGCTCCGGCAAAGCAGCAGGCTAAAGATGCGAAAAACAGCACAGCCCCGAAGGCAGGACAGTCACAAAAACAAACGCCGCAGTCTCGGCCTCCGGCTGGGAAGCAGGCTCCGGCTCCATCGCCCGCCAAACCGAAAGGAGGGCAGCAAGGAAATGGCGGCTCCTAAAATCTCGATTGTTTGCGACGATGCACAGCTCGCGCGGAAGCTGATTCAAAGCATTCATTTTATGGATATGCCTCTGGGAGAGATCATCGACCGTCCGAGAGAAGCCTACATGCACGTGGATCCGAACGAACCCCGCATTGTGCTGCTGGCGGAACCTTCCGAGCCGGTCCATGTCACGCCAATCATTCAGCAGCTGAAGAAAGTGAACGAAACGGCACCTGTCATCTACTTGAGCAAAACGACGGAGTTCGCTTCGCTCCGGGAGATTTACCGCGCCGGCGTTACGGACATTCTGCGCGTCCCGGATGAGCTCGATCAGCTCGCTCCGATGCTGGGCAAAGCGGTTCAGCAGCTGCAGCATAACCGCCACAGGCTCGAGCTGCAGGCCGCCGCTTCCCCGGCGAACCCGGGTACGGTCATTGCCGTTTACAGCGGCAAAGGCGGAGCGGGAACGACGATGATCAGCGCCAATTTGGCGCAGGCGATCGCCTTAAACACCGGCGCGCGGACGCTGCTGATCGATTTGAACCTGCAGTTCGGCGGCATTCATCATCTGTTCGACATCCGCTTCGACCGGAATTTGGGGGATCTCAAATCCGTGCTGCACGAGCTTACGTTCAGCCAACTGAGCAACGTTCTCTACAGAATGGAAACGTCCGGGCTCTGCATCCTGCTGTCGCCTAATCATCCGCAGGAAGCGGAAAACTTCAAAAGCGAGGATGTCGAACTGCTGCTGTCGGCCTGCCGCCAGCATTTTGATTACATCGTCATGGATCTTCCGATGGAACTCAACGAAATTTCGATCAGCGCGATCAGCCGGTGCGACCGTCTTCTGTACGTCATCAATCTGGAGCGCCCGGCGATCCTTCGCATGCAGAGCGTTCTGGACATCTTGGACCGGTATCATCTGGTGAAAGAGGAGAATCTTTACCTCGTGATCAACAAGTACAGCAAGACGCAGGACGTTACGCGCGGCGATCTGGAGAAAATGACGACGCTGCCCATTATCGGCGCCATCTCGGATGACCGGAAAGGGATTCTGCAGACGAATATCAATCTGGGCCGGCCTCTGTTAACCAAGCCGAAGGATAAAGGCGGCAAAGGACCGCCCCGCGATATGTATCAACTGATGACAGACTTGCTTGCGCGAACGGGAGGCGAGAAACATGTCCATCTTCCAAAAGCTCAGTAGCCGGTTGGACGATCCGCAGGAGGCGCAGAAAACGTCTCACGATTACCTCGATTACCTGTTCAATCACTACAAAGACCGGCTGCTGAAAGAAACGAATTTGGACCAGCTCATCAAACTGCCGAACTACCAGAAGCGAAAAACGATCGAGAAGATGATCCACGATATGCTGGAGCAGGATAAGGTGATCATTACCCAGGTGGACAAGGCGAAGCTGCTCGAGATGATTTTGAACGATTCCGTCGGGTATGGGCCTTTGGAACCGCTGCTTCACGATGACGAGATAACGGAAATCATGGTGAACGGGCCGGATGAAGTGTACATCGAGCGGAACGGGAATATTTCGCTTTCGAACGTTTCCTTTAAAAATCATGAACATATACGCCATATTATCGACCGTATCGTCGCCCCGATCGGCCGGCGCATCGACGAAAGCTCGCCGCTCGTGGACGGACGGCTGGATGACGGTAGCCGGATCAATGCGGCGATCCCGCCGATTGCCCTGCACGGTCCGGTCCTGACCATCCGAAAATTCAAGAAAGACCCTTACACGATGAAAGATTTGATCGGGTTCCGGACCTTATCGGAAAAGATGGCTCTTTTCTTGCAGGCGGCCGCCGCTTCGAAAATGAACATCATCATCTCCGGGGGGACCGGCAGCGGGAAGACGACGCTCTTGAACGTCGTTTCGGCGGCCATTCCGCCCGGTGAACGCATTATTACGATCGAGGACATGGCCGAATTGCGGCTCAACCGCAAAAACACCGTCTCCTTGGAAGCCCGTCCCGCCAACATGGAAGGCACCGGCGAAATCACGATTCGCCAATTGGTGCGCAACGCGCTCCGCATGAGGCCTGACCGGATTATTGTCGGCGAGGTGCGCGGCGGAGAAGCGCTCGATATGCTGCAGGCGATGAATACCGGCCACGAAGGATCGCTGACCACCATCCACGCCAACAGCCCGCAAGACGCGATGTCCCGGCTGGAGGCGATGATTCTGATGAGCAATCCTTCGATGACGGCTGAAGTCATCCGGCCGTTCATCTCCGCGGCGATTCATCTCGTCGTTCAAGCCCTGCGTCTATCGGACGGCACAAGAAAGATCGTCTCCATTGCCGAAGCCGTAACGGAAGGCGGCGAGCTCAAGCTGAAGGAGATCTTCCGTTTCAACCGCCAAGGTGTCGAGATCACCGGCAAAGTTATCGGCGATTTCGTTACGACCGGTTATGTGCCGAATTGCGCGCAGCGGCTGAAAACATACGGGCACGAGCTTCCCGCCGATTTCTTCGCTTCGGAAGGGAGCGCGGTGGCCCGTGTCGTCTGAATTTCTTCTGTATGTCTTTATCTTCCTGGCCGTAAGTTTGGGGACGATCGGCGCAATCGAAATGGTATCGGTCCGCAAAAAGATTAATGCGTTGAACAAGAAGCTCAGGCAGCTCCATACGGAGGAAGCGCGCCGGAAGAAGAGCCTGTACCAGCGGCTCGCCGTCCGGCTTAACCAATCCGAATACGGCAAGGAATGGGAAGAAAAGCTGAAAAGCGCCAATATGAAGCTCGGCCTGTTCGATTGGACGCTGATTCGGGCCGCCGCCCTGTTGATCATTACGATTTTGCTGTACTCATTGGTCGGCCTGAACTTTCCGTATAATGTGACGGCCGCCTATTTTCTGATGAATCTCGGCAGCAAGCGGTGGCTGAAAATGCGCAGCGGAAAGTATGCGCAGCTGATTAACCGGCAGCTTCCCGAAGTGTGCCGCATGATGGCGAGCTGCATACGCGCGGGGCTCAGCGTGCAGCAGGCGATCGAGATGGTGGCCAGGGAGCTCAAACCGCCGGCCGGGCCGCTGTTTCAGGCGATGTCCAGCGAACTGAGGATGGGGACGACCATTGACGCCGTGCTGGAGAGGCTGCATGAACGGTTTACAAGTAAAGATATCCGGCTCATGACGCAGACGATTCTCGTCCAGCGCCGGGCCGGAGGCAACCTGAGCCAGGCGCTCGATCATCTCGCCAAGACGCTGGAGGATCGCGAACGGATGAACCAGGAGCTGAGCAACCAGACGGCGGAGTCGCGGTATATTGCCTTCACGCTGGCGCTCATGCCGATTTTTCTGATCATCGCGTTCAATATGGTGTTCAAAGGATTTGTTACGCCGATTTTCACCTTGCCGGGCTTGATTCTGCTCGCCGTCGTTCTGGCGCTGATGATTACGGGCTTTCTGCTCATTCGCAAAGTTTCCAACATAAAGGCGTGATACGATGATCCCGTGGATTTATTCGATTGCGATTGCCGCTTTCGTATGCTGGGCCTTCTCCATGGTCGCCTTCTGGCGTTACCAGGTACGGCGGATCAGCTTGCTCCGACAGCTGGAGATCATCCGGACGGAAAAAAAGAAGAAGAAAACATGGACCGACGACGTCAAGGAAAAAGTGTTCCGCTGGTCGCACCGGCTGGCTCCGCTCGGCAAACGGTTTCGGATATTCGTCAACGAGCAGGATCTGTCGCGTACCATCGCCCTGGCCGGACATCCGAACGGACTGGATGTGGAATCGTTCCACGGCTTCCGGTTTTTGTGCCTGTTTGCCGGCCTGTTCGTGGGAACGGTGCTGTCCTGGCTCGGTTTCGGGAGCGTGGTGCAAATCGGATTTCTCCTTGGAGGGCTTTTTTTCCCCCAGATCTGGATTCGTTCCGCCGCCGCCCGCAGGCAGGAACAAATCGGCATCGAACTCCCGGAATTTATGGATGCCATGAGCGTGACACTGCAGGCCGGGGTGCCGATGGATCCCGCGATCAAACAAATCGTGAATCATATGGACGGGCCGCTCAGCGAGGAACTGAACCGATTTCAGCAGGAGCTGGATATCGGCGTGCCGAGGGAGGAAGCCTATCTGCGGCTGATGAACCGGAACCAGTGCAAAGAGCTGGAGACGCTCATTCTTTCGCTTGTTCAAGGGAGCAAGCTGGGAGTCCCTATCGCCAATACGTTCAAGGTGCTGGCCGAGGATATGCGCGAATCGCGAGTCGGCAAGATTAAGGAAAAAGCGGCCAAAGCCGGACCCAAGGTGACCCTGATTACGACGTTCGTCATCCTGCCGGCCGTCATCCTCTGCGTGGTAGGACTTCTCGTTCTCAATTTCATCTATAACCCGGAAGGCATCGGGATATCGTGGGAGGAGTTCAAATGATCCGATGGAAGGGAGGTGAGCTCTTGCTGAGAAAAGCAAGCATCTCGTTGTACTGCAATGCAGGTCGGCTGCTACGTTATGCAAGAAATCAAAGAGGAGCCCAGGCGATCGAATACATCGGCGTCGCCGCGCTCGTGATCGTGCTAATCCTTGCCCTGATCAAGCTGTTTGGAAGTGAAGGCGATGGAATCGCAAAGAAATTGGTGGATAAACTTAAAGGCTTCATCGATAAGATCAGTATTTAATATCCGATCTTGGACCGGGAACATGCAATGGCTTCGCAACGAAAAAGGTTCCCAGGCGATCGAATTCATCGGGGTGCTGCCGCTCTTTTTGCTCATGATCCTCATTGTATGGCAGTTTGCCCTTGCCGCCGCGGCGGCGGTTACCGCCAAACAGGCCGCGATGGAAGGTGCCAGGGCAGCGATGGTGGAAGAGGTTCAGGAAACGAGCTACGAAACCGCGGTCCGCAATGCCGCTTCCGGTTATAAGGTCAGCAAAGTGGCCAAACAAGAGACTTCCGACGGCTATGTGAAAGTATCCGTCACTTTGAATGCCCCGCTTCTGTCGAACGCGAAGCTGTTTAATACAAAAGGCCTGGAGCTTCCCGTCACGGCGGAAGCGACCGTCCGGAAGGAAAAAAAGAGATGATCGGGGTCTCTGTCGGTGGTTTTTTGGGACGGAGGCTTCTGTTTATCGTTAGGATGATGCTATGATGAGAAAGCAAAGCCTTCTGGCCCTTGTCACGATTTTTTGTCTGGCTTTCGTTTATGGGACTTGGGCTTTTGCGGAAGAACCGGCGGTTGACTATCATTTGGATTCCCACCACATTCCGGCGAAGAACGGGACTCCGGAAACGACGATTACCGTGGAGACGGCCGAACCGGATCCGGATGCGGCCAATCCGAACGATCCGAACGGCGGGAACAAGACCGGGAATCCTTCCGCCCATCCCGGAGATGCTTCGAACAACGGGGGAAACTCCCCAGGCGGCGGCACCTCTCCCGGCGGGACGAGACAAGACGGGAAAACGAATTCGCCGCAGGCCGCCAATCCGGAGGCGAATCCGCAGACGGGAACGCAGTCGCCGGGCACGAACTCCACCTCGGAAACGAACTCGCCGGGTACCGGGTCGCCTGATGCGAACCCGTCCGGAGAACCGGCGCCGGGGAACGCCAACCCTTCGTCCGCGAACCCCGGGAGCACGAACCCCGGAGACGCTCATCCCGGCGATGCCAAGCCGGGGGAGGCGAAGCCCAACAAGCCAAAGACCCCGTGGTACGAATCGTTGTGGAACAAAGCGAAGCAGGCCGGCAAGGGAGCGCTTGCCGGAGCGATCGGAGCCGGTATCGTGATCGGCATCGTTGTGGTCGGCGCCTTGGTGCTGGGGGCCGCAATCAGCGCACCGCTTCTTCTTACCGCATTGGCGGTCGGCGTGTTGGCGGGGGTAGTCTATGGACTCATGGCCGGAGATCAATTCAGTTGGATCAAAGGCATCGGTATCGGCGGTATGGCTGCCCTGGCCGTCATTACCATCGGGGAACTCGGGGTCGGGGCGGCGTTGCGCGGTGCGATCCAAGTCGTCCGCAGCGCCGGGATGCGCGGTGCTCTAAGGGCGGCGGGAAGCCGATCGCTCGGTTTGCTGAGAGGAGCCTTTGGAGGCCTCCAATCTTTTGTCCGGGGGCTGGGAAGTGCGCCTTTGCAAACGCTCAAGAAGGCGGTTTTCAACAAAGTGTTCGGTGTGACGTTCGGCACGAACCTGGGAGCGAACTATCTCGGTCATTTGGCTTTTACCGGAAAAGTTCCGGGTGTGGGAGATACGGCCAAAATTTTGGCGGAAAGCTTCGTAAGCACGCTGATCCTCAACAGAGCCTTCAAATTTAGACTGCCGACGGGCAAATCGGCTCTCGGAACGGGCAAGGTCGGCGATTTTACGAAAGTGAAAAACTTGAAAGATTTTCGCTCCAGAATCCCGAAACATGCAGATCAGCTGCCGTGGAAAAAGATTCCCGGAGGCGCCGAGAAAGGCGTTAAATACAGATGGACCGATACGAACGGGGATGTATACAATGTGCGGGCTCACAGCCCGGACCCCTCCGCCCCGCCGGGCAGCAATGCCGCAGAAGGTTGGATCTACAGGGTGGAAGTCCGTTTCGGCGGCCAGGGAAAAACGTACTTTATGGATTCGAGCGGCAACTTTCACCCGCAGAATGTGATGAAACCCACCAGCCCGATGTATAACGAAGCGATAGCCAACGACACGCATATTCCTTTTGCGAAATAAGGAAAAAGCCCGATAAGAGGTGACCGGAATGCGATTCGCAAAGTTGACCAAACAGTTAACGCAAGGCCGTGACAAAGACAAGATAAATACGCTCAGCTATCTGTGCGACGTGTTCGAATCTTACAACAAGAACATCGAGCACTTCGACGAAATTGTTCGATTGCTGATCGACGGCGCGATTGCCGAGGAGAATTTGGAAATCAAGGGCGAATTTTTCGAGGCATTGTCCAAAGCCGCGGTATTTCATGACGTGGAGCATATCGATTTTGACAAAATCGCACAGAATCTGGACAGCTTGCCGATTGCATGCCTTGTCAGAGGCATCGACATTTTAAGCTTTACGCACAATTTGAAGTATCTTCCGACTATCGAGAAATACCGCAACCATGAAAATGAGTATGTCCGGGAAGCCGTGGAGACCGCCATCAAGGAAATGACGGGCTGATCTCTCTTTCGCTTCGGGAACAAGGGAAGTGAGAAGTTTGGGCAGACCATGGATCGAGTATTGGAAACAAAAGCCGCTGCTGCATTGGTTATGGTGGAGCATCGGATTTTTCGCCGCCACCGTTTTGGTTGTCGGTTTTCTTGGCGGGGACCGCGACTATATATCCTTCCGGGCCGGAGTGACGGTGGCCGTGATCGCTGCGATTCCCCTGATCGGCGTAACGGCGCTCATGTACATCATTGCCGACCGGGAAACCCGCAGGGCGTATAACTTGCGCCTTCTGCTGGTCGCTCTCCTCATCGTCATCAAATATACTTGGGAGTATGTTTCATGACGATGAAAAAATACCTTCGCAACGAGAAGGGGAGCATGTCCATCGTTGCTCTGTTTACGCTCGCGGCAGTCATCATCGGAAGCGTGTTTCTGTTTTATTTTTTCACCGCCTTCGTCGAGAAGCGGCAGGCGCAAAATATCGCCGATGCCGCGGCCCTGGCCGCCGCCCAAGTCCTGAGGGACAAGTTTGAGGAAGCGATGAAGAACAAAACCGAAGAAACGTTGAACCGTTTTCTGAATGCGACTCTTCCTTCGGAATATGACAAGCTGAGCGAGGATCCCAAGCCTGAATTCGAAGACTTCAGGAAAAAATTTATCGACGCGAATATTCGCTCGGAAGAGTTGAAGCAGAAGCTCCTCTCCGAAACGTACCGTAACGACGAGGATTGGCCGCTGGTGGTGAAAGAGCCTTTTTTCCAGAGCGAATACGACGCGCAGCAAAACGGGGATATTCTGTATCAAGCCTTCGTTCAGAACGGTCCGGCGATCGGTGATGCGGCACGCACCGCGATAGAGCTTAATCACGGCAAACCAACGGGCATCATCACGTTCCCCGACGAAGGGAAACCCAAATTGCTGGTGGAAGCCGCCCGGACCGTCCGCATCGACAACATCGGTCTTGAGAAAGATATATCCACCGTTGCGGCCGCCGGAGTCAGCTCCAAAGAATTTGATATCGACGTGGGCAGCAAGACGCCAAGGTCAATCCGATGGTGACTGAGGTTTTGTACGAACCTTCGGGACCATACTTGGATGAAAGTCGAATCAAGCGAAAACGCAACTGGAAAATTATTTCTTTACAAACGAATCGAAGGGCATTATAATTAGGAACAGGTTAAACGATTAACAAACAAACATGATTGAAATGAAGGTTGAGAGATGAAAAAAAGGAAGGCAACCATTAAAGATGTCGCCAGTTTGTCGGGGGTGTCGACGGCGACCGTATCGCACGTGTTGAACGGCACGAAAAACATCAGCGCAAAAGTGCAGGAGCAAGTTTACCGTGCGATCGATCAGCTTCAATATCAACCTAACAATATAGCGAAAAGTTTACGGGTGCAGAAGACGAGAACGATTGGCGTCATGATCTCCGATATCACGAACCCGTTCTTTTCTCTCGTTGTGAAGGCGATAGAGAACGAGTTCGCCCTGTACAAATACAATGTGCTGTTGTGCAATACCGATCAGAACTCGGCCAAAGAAAAAATGTATCTCGATATTTTGCTTGGCAAAAGAGTCGATGGTCTGATCGTATCCTCGGCAAGCGGTGAAGGGGAGCATTTCCAAAATCTGAATGGAGTTGACATTCCTGTCGTATTTCTCAACCGGTATCCGGATAAAGTGTATTCCGCCAGTATAGTGACCGACAACTTTAAAGGGGCGTACATGGCCACGGCGCATTTAATCGATCACGGATACTCCTCTATTGCAGTAATTGCCGGACCGCAGAACATTATGACCGGCCGGGACCGTCTGTCCGGCTATACAAAAGCGTTGGAGGATCATGGTCTGCCGTACCGGGAACAATGGGTTGTGATCGGCGACTTTGAGATTGAAAGCGGGTATAAGGCAATGGAGACGCTGCTCCGCTCGGATCCGAAGCCTCAGGCCGTGTTTGTGTCGAACAACCAGATGACATTGGGAGCATACAAATATTTGAAGGAAAACGGGGTGGCGATCCCCCGGGATCTGGCAGTTGTCGGATACGACGATGCGGTATGGGGAACGGTCGTCGAACCGCCGTTGACGACGATTCGCCAACCGTCCGAGGAGTTGGGGAAGTGTGCGGCCAAGCATATCATGGACTATATCAATGGCGAAAAAACTATAGAAAAAGGAATCACTTACCTCGAACCGGAACTTATTCTGCGTCAATCATGCGGCTGCCCCAAATCATAATTTTTTTTATCGCGAAAGTTAATCGTTTAACCAAAACTGAATTCTGTAAAGGCTGGTGTTTACGTGTTCGTTGCATTAGGAAATGATCATGCGGGATTTCCTCTCAAGTCGAACGTGGTTCATATTCTGAATTCGTTGGGAGTGCAAATTATCGATCATGGCTGTTTTGACGACAATCCGGTTGATTTCCCCGATATTGCAAAGTTGGTTTGCGATTCGGTACTTGCCGGCAAGGCGGAGCGTGGAATTCTAGTTTGCGGCACCGGTGTAGGCGCTTGCATAGCGGCCAATAAAATAAAAGGTATACGGGCAGCCGTCTGTCATGACATTTATTCAGCCAGGCAGTGTGTCGAGCATGACAATGTCAACGTCATGTGCCTCGGCGCTGAAATTATCGGGCCCACTTTGGCGAAGGAATTCATCGGGGCCTTCTTAAAGGCGGAATTCAGTACGGAAGAACATTTTAGAAGGAGAGTAGCCAAATTGTCCGAGTTGGAGCGGACTTAACCGCTCAGATTCATTAAACGTCAACCTCGGGTCCACACGCCAAATAATGAATCCAATCTTGTGGATGCGGGGAGGGTCCAATAACCGTGGATATTATTTGGCAGTTATTATTCAAATTTAAGGAAAGGGAAGGTCATGATGAAACGCTTGATGCTTTGGAAAAGTTATTGTGTTGTACTGGCTTGCATGCTTCTTTTAAGCGCTTGCTCCATTCCATCTAAAGAGAGTGAATCTGCCGAAACGGCCGGCACGGGGGAAGAGGCCTCATCTCAGGTCAAAGAAATCACATTTTGGCACAACTGGTCCACAGGTCCGAGCGGGGAATCGATTACCAAATCAGTGGAAGCGTTTAACCGATCCCATCCGAATATTAAAGTCAAACCGGTATATGTCGCGACGGATGGCGGCGATTCCATCACCTCCAAATTGCTGACGGCGGTAGCAGGAGGGAATCCGCCGGATGTAGTGCTGGCCAGCCGGTACGGTGTAGCCGAGTATATGGCAGCGGTCACTCCGTTGAATGAGTTGGCCGAAAGAGACAACATCAATGAATCGATGTTTTACAAGTGGGCTTGGCAAGAATCCGTATATGACGGCAAATTGTTGGGGCTTCCTTACGACGGCACGGCCAGGGCGCTCTTCTACAACAAGGATCATTTCAAGGAAGCGGGACTGGACCCGGAAAAACCGCCGTTGACGATCGCCGAACTGGAAGCCGCGGCTAAAAAGCTGACTAAAAAAGAAGGCAACCAATATACGAGATTCGGTCTGATTCCCTGGTACGGAGAAGGCTGGCTCTATACTTGGGGTTGGGCTTTCGGGGGCTCGTTCCTGGATCAAAGCACCGGCAAGGTGACCGCTAATGATCCGAATATCGTAAAGGCTCTGGAATGGGAGACCGAATTTGCCAAACAATTCGGCATCCAGGATGTCACCAGCTTCACAAGCTCCGCAGGTTCGAACGCGACCAATCCATTTATTACCGGACAGCTGTCGATGATGATTAACGGCAACTGGATGATATCGCAAATCGAGCAGTACAATCCGAACTTGAATTACGGAATCAGCTATATACCGACTCCTTCCGGAAAAGATTTCAACACGTTTGTAGGGGGAAGAGTGCTGATCATCCCGACAGGCGCGAAAAATTTGGAGGAGGCCTGGGAGTTCGTCAAATGGATGTGCACGAGTGAAGAAGGCCAGAGCATGAAGAAGATAACGGGCGAATTTGCGGCGAATCCGGAAATTAACGAAAAGCTCTACGCGGATGATCGCCGGCAGGATAAATTTATTGAAGTGTTGCCCAACGGAAGAAACCGACCCGTTATTCTGGCGGGCAATATGATGTGGGACGAACTCGCCAAGGCTCCCGATTTGGTCAACAATGGAGTGGGGACTCCTAAAGATATTCTCGACCAAATCACGAAAAAGGTCAACGACGAAATCGAGAAGAAAAAAGCCCAACAAAAGTGATACCGGATGGGGGCATGAAACGACATGGCACAATTATCAACGATACGCAGCAGGATTGAAAGGAAAAGGGCCAAGTTTGCCTACTTGTTTGCGGCGCCCTGGATCGTCGGGCTGCTGGTGTTCTATGCGTATCCGTTGTTCGGTTCCATCTACTACAGTTTTACAAACTACAGCGTCATCGGAAAAACGTCTTGGACCGGTTTGCAAAACTACATAGACTTGTTCCGGGATCATCTGTTCTGGACCGGCATTAAAAATACGTTGATCTACGCCGCTTTAGAGGTTCCATTAAGCGTAATCGTCGGAGTTCTGCTCGCTCTGCTCCTAAATATGCGGATTAAAGGCCGCGGAATGTTCCGAACCGTATTTTTTTTACCGACACTGGTTCCTGTCGTTGCGACTTCCATCGTATGGGAATGGCTGTTGAACCCGCAGTTCGGTCTGGTCAATGCCGCATTGAACGAAATCGGTATTAAGGGACCGGGATGGTTGGGCGATCCGTTATGGTCCAAGCCGTCGCTCATTCTCATGTCGCTGTGGGGGATTGGCAACGCGATGATTATTTATTTGGCCGGTCTTCAAGATATATCCAAAGATTACTACGAAGCCGCTGAAATCGACGGAGCCAATTCTCTGAAGAAAGCGTGGCATATTACGCTCCCGTTATTAACGCCGGTCATCTTTTTCAATATGGTTATGGGCATCATCAATGCGCTGCAGGTGTTCACGCTTCCTTACGCGATTACGTACGGAACGGGGAAACCGGCTGACTCGCTTCTATTCTACAGCATGTATTTGTACAACAACGCATTCCTGTATATGAAAATGGGGTACGCTTCCGCGATGGCGTGGATCATGTTCATCATCATCATTTCCGTCACGCTGCTCATATTCCGATCATCGAGCAGGTGGGTGTACTACCAAGGAGACGATTGATAAGGAGGGAGTAATTTGAAGAAATCCCTGGCATCTTTGCCCACATTATTCACCTATGTATTGCTTGCCGTATCAGGGTTTCTGTTTTTGCTTCCGTTCCTTTGGATGGTTTCGACATCGTTAAAGCCGAGCACGCAGCTGTTTGTTTATCCGCCGGTTTGGATTCCCAAGCCGTTGGAATGGGTGAATTATTATAACGCGGTAACGTCCATACCTTTTTTCCTGTATTTAAAAAACACGTTAGTTGTGGCTTCCTGCGCTACACTAGGGATTATACTCTCCTGTCCGTTGGTCGGGTACAGTCTGGCGCGTTTGCACTGGAGGGGCAGAGATACGCTGTTTATCATTACTCTCGCCGTAATGATGGTGCCGGGGCAAGTCACAATGGTATCGCTGTTCATTGTATTTTCCAAGCTGAATTTGGTAGGGACGTTCTATCCGTTGATACTTCCGGCATTTTTTGGTGCCCCGTTCTACATCTTTCTAATGCGGCAATTTTTTAAACAGCTGCCGAAAAGCCTGGAAGATGCCGCCCGCATAGACGGGTGCTCCGAGTTCGGAATATATATGCGCGTCATGCTGCCCTTGTGCCAGCCGGCCCTGTTAACAATCGCGCTCTTTCAATTCATGCATTCCTGGAACGACTTTGTCGGACCGCTCATTTATTTGAGCGACGAAAAGCTGTATACGCTGCAGCTGGGGCTGCAGCAGTTCAAGCAGGCCTATAATACGGAATGGAGCCAATTAATGGCCGCTTCCGTGCTGGTGGCGGTACCGATTATCATTTTTTACTTCTTTGTTCAACGCTCTTTTATCCAAGGGATTACTTTTGGAGGCGTTAAAGGATAATCCATCATTTCCATTAAGGAGGGTATTTGCTATGAGCAATCAAGTCAGTTTGCGTGAAAAGTTCTACGGATGCCTTGTAGGGGCACATGTCGGATCCGCCATGGGAGCGGCTGTCGAGGGTTGGAGTTACCAGGAGATTGAGGAAAAGTACGGAACGCTGCAGGAACTGCTCCCGTACCATCATTACAATAACGGCTGGATTCGCGAACCGGGGACGACCGAAGACGGCATCGAAAGGCAGAAGCTGATGATTACCGCCATTATCGAGAAAAAGGATCGGGTCAATGCCGAGGATGTACGGAAAATTTGGCTGAGAGACATCAAACCGATTTCGGCGGGGATGGTGTCCGAACCGTTCGAAGCTACGCTTCTGGCTATGGCCAAAAGCGGAATTCCGGCCAGAGATCTGGGGAAATATTGCGATTATGCCGGGTTGAACAGCTTTTCCCGTTCCTGCCACCCGATTGGTCTCATTAATGCGGGAGATGAAGAAGGAGCAGTCAACGATGTTTTGGAAGTCGGACAATTATACCAGACTTCCAACAGCCGCGGTCTCAAATGGGCCTGCGTAACCGCAGTTGCGATCGCGGCGGCGACCAAGCCGACGGCCACCGTTGACAGTGTGCTGGGAGCCATCTTCGATCATTGCGATGAAGACCAGGTGCTGAAAGAATTGGACAGGGAACTGAAAAGGACGCAATCGTGCACGGATTTCCGGCAATTAAGGGAAGCGTTTGACAGCGTATACAGCGGCTGCGGGATGCCATATGCGTTCAGTTCGGCGAACGAAGTCGTCACCAAGGCGGTGTGCATTTTCCGGATGGTGAAAGGAAATTTGAAGGAAGCGATGATTTCCGCCGTCAATATGGGCCGGGACGTCGACTGCATTACAGCGGTTTCCTCGGGAATATCCGGTGCCCTGACCGGGGCGGCTTCTGTTCCGAAAGAGTGGATCGATCAAACGGATTATGCCACAAGCATCAATATCTATACGAATTCGCAGAGGACGATCAGAGAACATGCGGATGGTTTGTATGAAGCTTATAAGGCAAGATACGAAAAGATGAAAAAGATTTACGAAAGTATGGGCGTTTAACATTTATCGTTTACGGCATAAAGGATTCATGTGCTGCAATCGTCCCCTGATCGCTGTATCAGGGGATGATTGCTGTGATGCGGCTAATGGGAAAGCACGTGCCACGCTGGAATTCGTCAGGAAAATAAGGCTTGCAAAAACTAATATCATTAGTTATTATAAAACTAATGTAATTAGTTTACATACTAATGGAAAGTGGGTATTCTAATGAAAATCGTACGCCATAAATCGATTTTCCAAGTGACCTTTCTGCCGCGGTTTTTTCCCGTCAATTGTTATTTGGTGGAGGAAGACGACGGTTTGACACTGATTGATGCGGCGCTCTCTTACAGTTCGAAAGGAATTTTGCGGGCGGCCGGCATGATCGGCAAACCGATTGTCCGGATTGTTCTAACCCACCTGCACGTCGATCATGTCGGCGCCCTCGATGCGCTCAAACAAGCGCTTCCGGATGTTCCTGTCTATATTTCCCGACGGGAATCGCGGTTGCTGGACGGGGATTTCTCGCTGGATCCGGACGAACCGGACACCCCGATTCAAGGCGGGGTGCCCAAGACGTTAAAGACGCGGGCGGATGTGCTGCTCCAGGAGGGCGATCGGATCGGATCGCTAATGGCCGTGGCCGCTCCGGGACACAGCCCAGGTTCGTTTGCCTATCTCGACACGCGCAATCGTGCGCTGATTGCCGGAGACGCTTTTCAAACAAGAGGCGGTATCGCGGTGGCGGGACAAATTCGGCCGTTGTTTCCGTTCCCCGCGATGGGCACATGGGACAAGCGGATGTCACTGGAAAGCGCGCGCAAGCTGCGGGAGATCCGTCCTTCCTTGCTTGCCGTGGGGCACGGGCGAATGCTGGAACAACCGGGAACCGCGATCGATCGCGCCATTGCCGCAGCCGAGCGGAACCTCGAACAGATTATGCGTTAAAGGAGCTAAGGACATGTCACCGAGAATCGGCCTTGATTTGCAAACGATTGTTCAAGCCGCAGCGGAAATTGCCGACACGAAAGGCGTCGACGAAGTGACGTTGGCCTCGTTGGCCAAAAAACTGAATATTCGTACTCCCTCGTTATATAACCATGTGGACGGATTGCATGGGCTGCGCAATAAGCTCGCTGTCTATGGTATCCGGCAGCTTCACGGCATTCTGACCCGTGCGGCCGTCGGCCGGTCCGGGGACGATGCGGTTCGTGCGATAGCGGAAGCGTATGTTGCTTTTGCCCGCGCCCATCCCGGATTGTATGAAGCCACCCTTCGCGCCCCCGATCCGCACGATTCGGAATACCGGCGGGCGGGGGAAGAGGTGGTTGATCTCGTCGTTCGCGTGTTGAACGCTTACGGTCTGGAAGGCGATATGGCGCTTCATGCCGTTCGCGGCCTGCGCAGCATCATCCACGGCTTCGCTTCGCTCGAACAGAAAGGCGGGTTCGGACTTCCGCTCGATCTGGATACAAGTTTCCGCTTGCTGGTCCATTCGTTTCTGGCGGGAATTCAAACGATGAAGCGGAAGGCGAAAACGGATTCGGATTCCGATTCAGGTTCGGAATGAAACAAAAAGGAGAAGAGACGGATGAATTTTTTGCTGTTTCTCATTTTATTTACGGCAGGGTGCGGCTTTCTGGATGCTAAAGTGGATTCTGCGAAGCGGAAAGGAGGGAGATGAATGTTTGCAGGACATTTTGCATTAGCTGCGGCGGTCAAAGCGAAGGCGCCGAAGGTTCCGTTATGGGCGCTCATGTTGAGCACACAATTGCTCGATGTGGTGTTTGTACCCTTATATTTGTCCGGAGTAGAGACCATGGAGTCAGTGGAAGGCGGCGGATACGGCGGGAATTTGATCCATGCCGACTACTCGCATTCCCTGGCGGGAGCTTTGGCCATCGCTCTAATTGCCGGGCTTTTGGCCCGGCGCTTCTGGGGTATGAGGGGTGGAATCGTGATTGCATCGGTAGTTTTCAGCCATTGGCTGCTTGATCTAATGGTGCACCGAGCGGACCTGCCGATATTGCCGGGAAATCTCGGTCATCTTCCGCTGCTCGGATTGGGATGGTGGAAAGTTCCGGCCGTCAGCATCGGATTGGAATCCGTTTTAATTACAGCCGGATTCGTACTGTATTTTCGTTCCGTCATTTCGGGAACCGCCCGCAAAAGCAAGGTTTTAGCGGTAACGGCCGGCGGCGTCTTGGGGATTTTGCTCCTTCTGGCGCTGGTTACAGATGTGCTCGGCGTCGCATAACGATTTGATTATATACAGGGGGAAAAATGTTGTTATCCCATAAGTCCGGAGATGTTGTAATAGGGATTGACGGCGGAGGCCCCCACACTCGCGTCATGGTTGCAGACTTGTCAGGAAATGTTCTTTCTGTCGGCGTCTGAAGCGCTGCTTTTCAGCGGTTGAATTGAACGGTTGAGAAAAACAGAGGAATGGAGCGGAATCCCATGATCACCGAAAATGAAAGCGCTATTTTGATACGGAGATCGATAATTCGCATCGCTTTCAATCAACAGCCCGCTTTACACATCTTCTCCTGAGGCGTAATATACATTGCATAATTCAAAAAGGTGAATCGATTCCTGATCGCTGAATTTCTGAATAGGAAACGGGGGAACCAAAGTGTGGCGGTTCGTCGGTGTGAGAGCCGGCTGAGCTTGCCGCATGGGGTGAATCCCGGAACGAAAGCACATGGAATTTCGTTTCGGGTAGGGCGACTCTCAAACGCCCGAATCCGTCAGCTAACCTCGTAAGCGTGGATGAAGAGAGGAGTTGAAGAGTGCGATCGAAACATTCGACCACAGAGTTCACACCTCTGTGGTTTTCTATTGGGTAAATCGGACCGAACGCATAATAAAAACAAATGATAAGGAGAATAACAGTGGGTATCGTCTTGTTTTTATTTATAAATTTGTTTATTCTCGGGCTCCTTTTCATGAAAATAACGGGATTCCGGTTTCAAGCCCCGTTTGCCAGGAACCGGTTCCGCAAAGAAATATGGATTTCGTTCACCCAAGCGATCGTGTTCTCGGTTTTAATCAAGTGGGCGTTCTTTTCATGAACGCCCGCCGGTTTTTACAGGTCGGACGGAAGTTCAGAAGGAACCCAAAGGTTCGTCACATCGATTCCTCTTTCATCGCTTGCCTTAAGATCGCGAAGGAAGTCGAGAAAACCGACAGCCGGTTTCCAGCCGAGTACGCGTGCCGCTTCCGACAGGTCGTGCTGTTCCACCTTCTCGGGAAGCGGGATCGCATATTTCTCCAGCAGCCGGCTTGCTCCGGGAACATGCTCCTCGCACCAGCCGATCCCGAGATCGCGGAAGTTATGAACGACTTCAGGCGGCATGCCGTGATCGGTATGCACGATCGTCTTGAAAAGACCGACCTTGCGCTCCAATGCCGCTTGAACGGATGCCACAGTGGCCGCCGCAATATCTCTCCGATCCACTCCGTTTCGCAGGAGGCGCGCCCCGAATTCCAAATATGGCCGTGGAATAAACTCATGATAGCGGAGCATGACGATGGAAGCGCCTGTCATTTCATGATAAGCTTTGCATAAATCTTCGCCGATCACTTTGGTCACCCCGTAAACGGAACCCCATCCGTAAGCCATGGACGAAGCATAAACGATTGACTTGACGCCAGCTTGTCTGCAGGCTTCCAATACGTGAAACGTCCCGACCACATTGACCGCAAAGATCGTGTCGTCACTCACAGGAGGATGATGGGCGCAATGCCAGGCGGCAAGGTGCACGACGGCGTCCATTCCTTCCACTGCGCGTTGAACATCCGCCGGAGTGCGGGTGTCACAGCGGATAAACTCGACCTGCTTTAAATCATCTGCGGAAGGCGGAACTACATCTGCCATACGAACCGCAAGTCCCGCCTTCAGAAGCGCCCTACAGACGGCTTGCCCGCCATTTCCGGAAGCGCCGGTTACAAGAACTTTCACGTTTAAATACTCCTTTCTTATTCTCATATTGTAGAGAGCTGCATCCGTCTGTCAGCTGAATCGGAAACCCTCCGCGAAGAGTCAATTTCATTATAGCGGCAGAAATCGCTTCTTATAAGAGCTGAAAAGTTTATTAGTTAGTTACCGAAACGTAAGCATACGTTTATTTTGCTTGGTCCAAAGTCTTAAGCCCATGTTATGACGAATTCATCCGGGTGATCCGATATAGTAGGCTTGAGAGGAGTCGATCATGATGAAATTGCATACAGAAGGCGTTTCCGAATTAGTATTGGAAGTGCGGTCCATGGAAAGAGCGGTTGATTTCTGGTCAACTCAATTGGGTTTTCCGATTGTCGCGCAGTGGGGATATAAGGACGGGCAATTTGATAAAAACGGTTCAGGCGAGATTTGGGCGACATGGCTGTATATCGGCGGAAACACAAGGCTGGGGCTTTGGCTCCCCAGAAACTTTTCCGAACATCAATTACAGATAAAGCATCGTCCGGTGTCGGAATGGGATAACGGTTTATATGACGAAGGCGGTGTTCATGTCCATTTTGCTCTGTATATCCGACCGGAACGATTCGATGAAACGGTGACGTTGCTGCAGTCGCTTAACATCGATGTAACGGTCAGGGTTCCCGATAGCGGCCGTGACGAGCGCTCCGTTTATTTTAAAGACACAGAGGGTAACCTTGTTGAGTTTTATACGAAAAATATGATGCAATGTTATGCAAGTGAAAAGAATTGAATTTCCCCGAATCAAGCATGAAACTTGATAAAAACGGACACAATTCCGGCGCCTCCGTCTGTTATAATGGGTTTGACACATTCTGCCAGGCAGGCGTAAGCGTGAGCGAGCCGCCCGCAATACGGCTTGCATCATAAGCAGGAAAGGAGAGCACATCCGCTTTGAAAACCGCTGCAAACCAGGAAAATTATAAGCCGGGCAGTGTCCCGGCCGCTTTGAAATTCATTCGCGGCCATGCGCGAGATAGGGAGGTAACGATGTCCAGCATCGCACATGAAAAACAACTTCAGGACCTGCAATTCAGTTTTCCTGACGGAAGCATGCATTCTCAAATCAACAGCTTGCTCGGCAGTCTCCGGTTTCTCGGAATCCCGGTGAAGAAACATTGGTTATTCGGCGCCTCCGGTCTCAGTTTTCTGTTTCGTATCGATGACCGAATCGATATCGCCCCCGAAATGCACGAACTCCCGTATTCCCGCATGTATGAGCTGGTTCAAAATCTGGGAGTTCGGATCGGAGGGGTGAGCGGATATGGAGAAGGCGGATCGTATGTGGAACTGGCCGCCGCCGCATGGGAACAAGCGAGAATGGCGATTGACCGAGGCTGCCCCTGTTTTGGCCGTGGCATTCAGTACGGGCTAAACGAAACGGCTCTCGTTTACGGCTACGATAAAGAAGGATACTTTTCCGACTGCTGGAGAAACAGGGGGAAACACACTCCGTGGGATCGAATCGGGGAAGGGCTCAGTTTAGCGGAGTATTCTTTACAAGATCATGCTGAAAAACAGCATAAAGGGTACGTCGATCTACATTGGATGGAACCGGCGCCCGCCGCCGGCGACAAAAAGACAGTGAGGGAGGCGTTGGAATTGGCCGTTAGCTTCGCCGAGGAGCCGGAACGATGGGTGCGGCCGACAACCAAGACCGGCGTGGCGGCTTTGAACGCTTTAACGGCAGCTCTCGCCGATAATAAGGTGGACGGGTGGCTGTTCAGTTGGAGTGCGGGAATGTGGCGAGAAAGTTTCAGTAACGGCGCGGAGTTTCTGCAGGAAGCCCGGAGCCGGCTCGGGATGGATTCCAGCGCTTCCTTTCACGAAGCCATCGAGAGTTACCGGTTGCTGGCCCAACGGTTCAAGAAATTAACGGAACTTTATCCATTCCCGGCTGCGGAAGGCATCATCGCGGATACGGAACAGCGGCGGATGGCGGTCGAAACATTACAGGAAGCCGTACCGGTCATGGCTGCGTCTGTCCAAGCGCTGGCGGGCGT
Organism: Paenibacillaceae bacterium; assembly: GCA_041686835.1. GTDB lineage: Bacteria > Bacillota > Bacilli > Paenibacillales > JAWLCZ01 > JAWLCZ01. Next base: position 50,517 of record JAWLCZ010000001.1, read on the forward strand.
CGTTGAGGAATTGAGATAAGCAGGATCAATCAAGCCGAGGCGCAAGCCCGGCTTTTTGACATGTCCGTTTCATTTGTTGATATAAACAAGAACCTCTCCAATGTAATCGTTGATGGGTTGCGAGGTGTCCACTTTCATACATTCGCGGTCAGCAGGCTTTTTGCTGCGAAGAATCACCTCTTTGAAACGTTCTTCAGGGATCTCGACTGGACCAATCTGACTCATCATACGCTCACGGTTTTTCAGCCTATGATTAATCTCGTGGATATCTTCTACTATACATTCAACATACTTATATTTTGCCTTATGCTTTTCCGCCAAAGAAGTTCCTAGTTTCACCATTTCTTCGTAAAGGCAGGGGCTGTCGAGTATGACATTATGTCCTTGTGATAAGAAAAAATCGATCAATGACCATTCGATGTTGTAGGAAATTCCCCCAACACGCTTTGGATCCATATCGCTATCCAATGACTCCAACAATGCCGTTTTTACAACATCGTGATCTATGACTATCGCATGAGTGGACTTAGCAATCAATCTGGCAAGAGTCGACTTTCCAGAGCCAGGGAATCCCGACATTTGTAAAAAAAACATAGTAACGCCTCCATTGGTATACCAGAATGTGTATATATACCACATGAACAACAAATTTCCTGCTTATCGCGTGAAAATGTCTTTTCCAGCTTGAACTCTTCTGCCCGTGCGGGGCGAAGGGCTGCCACGCGGCAGCCCTTTCGGTACTGCCGATTGTGACCGTAAAGGCGAGTGACCTAACGTGAATGAAAGGTGTTTTTTCCCTTTTCGAAGAAAATAGTTAGAAAACCTTTGGGGAGGGATATTATTTTGCGTGAGATGATAGAGATACGGGGAAAACGGCTTTACGTTGAAATGCATGGATCTGAACAGAATCCGGCTTTACTTTATTTGCACGGTGGACCTGGTTCCAGCTGTTACGATTTTATTTATTTTCAAAAAGAAAGACTTATGCAAAATCTCAGAGTTATCGCTATGGACCAACGGGGTGTCCTGAGATCGGAGGCAATCCGTCCGAACGAACCGTTTGGTTTAAAAGATTTGGTAGAAGATTGCGAAGCCCTGCGGAAATATGTGGGTGCTAAAACATGGTCTGTTTCGGGGCATTCTTTTGGCGGAGCATTGGCGGTTCATTATGCTCTTTCTTATCCCGAATCGATCGATCGTCTTATACTGGAGTGTCCGGGGCTTGACTTGGATTTGACATTACGATCACACTTGAGAGCCATGTCGTTAGAATACCTTTCCATCGGCAAATATGATGAAGCCAAAGCGTGTTTGAAAGCTGCCAACGAATGTAACAAAAAAGATGCCTTCGATGCCTTCAATACACTTCGCGATTCCCTCGGGGATCGCTGGGAGCCCATGCACATTCATGGATCGGAGAAGCGGGTATTCAGCCGAATTTTTGGGGAAGCTTCGTTTACAGAAGAACATTGGAAGCGATCGGGTACCCATATCAGGAGGTTGTTTGAAGACGGCGTAATCTTTGAATCCCTACTTCCTTTACTGCATCAAATCAAACACCCGACACTATTGATAAAAGGAAAATATGATCTTGTAACGACCGATGTTCAGATTTTTTCATTCTTAGAGAATGTGGTCAACGGTAAGGTAGAGATCTTTGATCAAAGCGGACACTTTCCCCGTATTGATGAACCCGACCGTTATGCTCATGTTGTCACTCATTTTATAAAATCGTCCCCTTGCGGGGAACCGTCATGCTTATCATTTCGGTAACGGAAGCAGGCGTGATCGTCTCATACGTCCACCAACCGATCCGGCCTGATTCATACTTATTAAGATGAAACCAGCTTTAAAGGGGAGCCCAATGCGAACGACCGGTCTGTTCGATGAAACCTTAATTCAGGAATATTCCAAAAAAATATTCGGCTTTGCGCTTTCCAAAACCGGCCACTATCATAACGCCGAAGATTTGGCGCAGGAAATCGTACTGTCGCTGCTCCGTTCGTTACGTGCTGGAAAAGAGATTGGCAATATGGACGCGTGGGTGCATAAAATTTGCTGCTACACATGGACCAATTATTTGGCGAAAGAGAAGCGGCATTGGAGAAGCGTCGATATTGACGGTCAAAATCTGCACAGCGACGCGGTAAGCATGGATGAACAGTTGGAAACGATGGAAAGCCTGCAGCTTTTGAAGCGCGAGGTTGCGTATTTGGGCAGGCTGCATCGCGAAATCTCCGTTATGTATTATTATGACGGCAGGAGCATCGGCAGCATAGCCGAACGTTTGAATATTCCCCAGGGTACGGTAAAGTGGCACCTCTTTGAAGCGCGCAAAAAAATCAGGGAGGGTATGAACATGGTGGAAAGCACGGAAAGGTTGAGCTACAAGCCAATCCAAATGACAGTGGGACATAGCGGTATACCCGGTCCAAACGGTGAGCCGAACAGCTACTTTAATTCGCTCTTAAGCGTCAATATTTTCGCAGCAGCTTACGAGCATCCCGTCGCCATAGAGGACATCGCCCGCAAACTTGGCGTTGCCAGCGCGTATATCGAAGACTATGTCGCGAAATTCGAGCATTTCGAGCTGATCAGGAAGATCGGCGGAGGGAAATACCAGACCAACTTTGTGATCGACAACATCGAGAGCAAAAAAAGGGAATATGCATATCTGAAAGCGAAAGGAGAGGAGCTGGCGGACGACTTTCACGATGTTATCGCTTCAAGATTGGGGGATATGAAAGCGATTGGTTTTTACGGCAGCCATGTCAACGATTCTTTTTTGCTGTGGGCTTTCATCCCTTATTCGATCCATTATCAGTATTGGCGGGTAAAAGACAGCCGCTATTATCTGCAGTACGAGCCGGATGAAAAGAAAGACGGGGGCAAATATATTGTTGAGGCGAGCATCCGCTACGAGCAAAGCGAATATGAACGGCAAATTCCCGATTATGCCATCGTGCGAAAATATGAAACTAACGGGATAAAGACACGCATGAACGGGAAATATGCCGGGCTGCAGATGGAAACGTGGTGGTCGGGAAGGAAGTGGCGCGACTTTAACGCTCCGGACATTATGGAGATGAGCCGGATCGCAGATTTAATCGAAAACGGGGCCGAGCACAACGAATACGACAAAGTGCTGATCAGCAGAATGGTTGAAAAGGGATTTGTATCGTACCGTCACGGCAGGTTGGAATGCTTAGTTCCGTTTTTTAAAGAAGAGCAGTATCGTCAATTCGTCCACATTCTTGAAGAAGGACTGCGGCAGATAGGCGCCAAAGAAAAGCTGGAGCGGGTGCACGACGATTTTGTGGCGATGTGGGAAAGCATGGCGCCGCCTTTTGTGGCAAAGAAGGACATTGTATATAAGGCAATGAACCGCGGGACTTCTATCATTTTTGCGATCATGGAATATTTGGAACGAACGGGGAAGCTGCCGCTGCCGGTCGAGTCCGAAAAGGACCGTCTGACAACGGTGATGTGGCTGCGGGATGAAATGTGAGATGGCAAAAACCAAAGGTTGTGAACCTTTGGTTTTTGCACGATCTATTTTATGTCTTTTGTCATCTCAAATCTCCCATTTCGACTAACTAACCTTCCAATTTCCGTTGCTGTAAAATTTCGGTATTTGTAATCATTTTCCACTTATGGGAGCTTTAATGCCTGTTCAAAAAACGTTTCACATTATAGAGCTCCCCAAAGTCTCACTTCATTTCTTAGCCCTTTGCAGAATTATGATTTTCTTTTTACTGGAAGTATGTTTCAACCGATTCAAGTTCAAATAATCCACTCTCTCTAATAAACTGTTTGAGAAGATAATTATGTCCTGAACCGTAAATAATCAAAATCCTGTCGTTTGCATCTGTTGCCATTCTTGTGATATTTGAATACACAATCAAATTGCGTTGGTACCACCACCGAAGCCACCAAGGACCAAAGTAATCCGGAAATTCCCCTAAACGGGCTCTGTAACGAATGTAGCCCTGGTGGTCCAAAGCATTTAATTCATCGTTATTTTGAATACGAATCCTCTCCGACAGCGTGCCTGAACCACTCATTTTTTGGTTCAAACGGGCCCACCAAGCTTTTTCTTCTTCAAGCAATTCGGGCTGGCGTTTCTCAACTCGTTCATAAGCCTTTTCCAAAATTTCTTTATCCTTATCAGGGAATTCCATCCAATCGGTCGCATAAATTCTTTCGTGACCCATTTCCCGTGCTATACGAAACCCCAATTGATATACTTCGTTTCCTGCCGAACCCATAAGAAGCCTCTCATCACCGGTTAGTTTCACATGACCGGCGAGAAATTTCTGATACTCATCATTGAGAGTCTCGTCTTCTTCCACCACGACTTCAACACCTACCTTGGTGGGACGAAAAGACTTGATCCGATCAACCAATTCTTGAATCTCACTCTGACATTGAGGTTCAAATACATCTTCTAAATAGCGAAAATGAAAGACTCCAAGAATCATCACAACCGGTTTCCTAGACATACTCAGTCCTCCTAAGACAAGCCAATTTAGAATTAACGTATCATAAAATGGTTAAATTTACCATAAGAATGTAGTCAATCCGCGCTTGCGGGAATCCGGTAATTTGTTACGCCAGAACCACAATCACGATCTTTGTTCCATCATATTTTCAATCCGTTCCAGCTCCCGCAGCGGAAAGTCGTCCCTGAAATCGTGTTGCTCCATAAACTCTACAATTTTCCCCCATTCCCGCGCCGCCTCTTCAAGACGCTTTTCCCGTTCGAGCAGGTAAGCCTTCATGAACCGACCGTCGATCAACAGCGGGTCAAGCTGCGCCGATCGTTCCCACGCTTGCAGCGCTTCTTCCGTGCGACCGTTCCGCGAATGAACTTCGCCGTCGTTATATACGAGCATGGCGTGAGTGGGGAACAGTTTCAACCCGGCCTTAACGACTTTCTCCGCTTCATGAATCTGATCCGCTTTCAGGTAGCACTGGGCCAAGTAACAATAAATTTTGGGTTCGTCAGGGGTTTTTCTTAATTGTTCCTTGTAAAATTCAATCGATTTGTTGATTTCTAAAAGCTGTGCGCGGACATGGATAAGCTGGGCATGTAGTTTGCCGCTGACCCAATCATAGTCTCGCTTTATCATTTCGCTTTCCAGACCTTTTTCGTAGCATTCCGCCGCTTTCCGAAGAAATTGGTTTGCTTGCGTCTCCAGAAGAGAACCGTATAAGAACAAGTATTCCGGGTTGTTCGGTTGCTCGTTTAATGCTTCTTCATAAAGTCGAATCGCTTCGGCCCAAGCGGTTTCATCATTTCCCGCCCGCTCCATCAAACGGAATTTTTTATCCTTTTCCCATTTGAATTCAACTTCTTCCCGCCGCATGTTTTTCACGCTCCCTGGTTCAATATGTTTTGTTTTACATGGTCCCGCATTTCCGCCAAAAGTCTTCCTTGGGGCGAAGGCAAACCGTCGAGCTCACACAGAAGGCGTTCGGCGATCTGTTTCGCCAGCTGCCGCTTAATCGGTACCCATACATCGGGAGTGGCGGCGATGAATTCATCTTTCAACCGGAAAATAAGACGATCGTGCTCCATCCTCTTCACCTCCCATGAATCTGGCCAACTGCGCCAAACTTTTCCGGTACTTCCACCGCACCGTGCCTGCGGGCATTCCGAGCAGAACGCCAATTTCACGGTGTTTCAATCCGCCGATGACATGCATGACGACAATTTGACGTTCGATGTCCGACAATTGGAACAGCGCCTCCATCAGTTCCAATCTCAACGCCGGTATGTTGGTCTTAGGATCGGAAATACGATCAACTTCAGCGTCAAAAACGGCATGGTTTTGTCTCTGGCGCAGAGCATCGTAAGCAAGGTGGCGGGCTATGGATGTGACCCACGCTTTAGGATGGGTACCGGGACGGTAGCTGCCCGCTTTTTCATAAATACGCACAAACGTTTCCTGTAATACGTCTTCCGCCGCCGCACGATTCCCGACAATGGCGAATGCTACCGCATAAACGGGCACCCGCAGCTCTTCGTAAAGAGTCTGAAGCGATTCGATATTTCCGTCAGCGGCAGCCTTTAACAATTCATCCAGCTCCATTTCGCACCTCCCTTGCAAATATAACGCCGCTACGATTCATTTTGTTGGAAATAAGTTGAATTTTTTTGCAGGACAGCAGCTGTCAGCGTCGAAATCGAAGTATGTTGAGGGAAAAATTGGAGCCCAAACAGAGGGGAATATCCATGAAATTTCAAATTGATTTGGAATATACGCCAAGGAGCCCGATACCCGGCGTTCCTTTCACCGAATCGAGTTTCAGCCGCCGGAAAACATCGTTTACACTGGATACGAAAGAAATCGGAGTGGCCTTAATCGATCTGTGGAATTTCGGATGGGAAGACGGGCCTCTTGTTGCGGAACTTGGGGCTGAATTAAGCTTGGAACGCGGAATATCCCACGCGGTGCGAAAAAGAAACATCATCGAGAATCGGATTAGCCCTGCTGTAAACGAATTGAGAAAACTCGGCGTGCAAATCTTTCACTGCAATCATGCGCATTTTTTGCAAAAGTATCCTGAATGGCACGATTCCACTACGCAGGAAGAACGGGAATCGCTCGCGCTTCAGGACGACAGCCCTTCTTATACTGTCATGCAACATCCTGAAGATTGGCCCCCCGCCGATTGGATAACATCGTGGAAAGATATGCATCGCGACCATATCGATAACCTTGAATGGTTGGAGAAACAGGGAGAAGTATATGAGCAAATGGACATTCCGGAGCCGGTCAAGCCCCGCCGCGGCGATCTGCTTGTCTTCTCCCAGGAGCAGTTCCACCGACTGTTAACGGAGAAGAAGATCCGGACGCTTTTCTATATGGGATTCGAGACGAGCGAATGCGTCCGGTATAGTCCGTATGGCATGCAAAATATGAACGGTTACGGGTATATGTGCAATATTGTGCGCGATTGTACCGCGACGTACGAAACCGCAGAAACTCTGGATGGTTTGTGGAAAACAAGAGTGCACATCATTGAGATGGAAGCGAAGTACGGTTATTCAGTTACCTCCGCTTCGCTTGTCGCAGCAGTAAAGACCGCTAAATGATATGGGGAGCAAACGCATTCATTCGGAGTATAGAACAGCGAACCGGCCGTTTCAAGTCACGGACAAATCCGGGAGCGTTTGGAGAGCGGGGAAATCTATGCGGACGCATAAGATTAAAGGAATTATTTTCGATATGGATAATACGATAGTGAGATCCAAAATCGACTTCGGGCGTATGAAAGGGGAACTTTTCGATTTTCTGACCGCTCAAGGCGTGATCCCGCCAGACTTTCCGGTCGATCAGCATACTTCTGCTTCTATGATTGATCACGCCCGGCGTACTCCATCGTTCCCTCCGGAATTATTACATGAACTATGGAACATATGCGCCAAACACGAAGCCATGGGAATGAAGGATGCGGATCTTGAACCCGGAGTCATCGAACTGCTGGATCGGATGCATAACAAGCGAAAGCTGGTCATTCTGACCAACAATTCGCATGCTGCGGCGATAGCGGCATTAGAGAGAAACAACATTGATCATTATTTTGAGCATGTAATCGCCCGGGAACAGGTGCAGTTTATGAAACCCGCGCCGGACGGAGTGCATGCTATTTTGAATCTGTACAGCGATACGACGCCGGAGGAATGGATATCGGTGGGCGATGCCTGGATAGACGGAAAAGCGTCGCAGGATGCGGGCGTCAAGTTTGTTTCTTATCAGGGCGATGCCGCATTGATGCGGCAAAAGGGAGTGCATCCTGCAGGTTCCATCGACCGAATCGGGGATTTGCTGCAATATCTCGATTGAATATGGTTTCAGGTTCGGCAATGAGCGAAAAATATCATTAAGGTCAGGAGTGTGTCATGAAACGCAAATATGCAGACCGGCCCAATTGGACGAGAATTATCGAGAAATCGTATAAAGGGATATTCATTGACGAAGATTCGTTTTACGGGTATGCAGCGCTGCTAACCCTCGATAAAGTCAAAGAGCCGTTAATAGTGAACTATGCGGAAAACGCTATTTGCATTGTTAATGACGGGTTTGCGTGGCTGCAGCATTTTCCTCTTCATGGCAGTTACGTTCTGACTTCGACATTTGACAGCGAAGGCGTCCTGGTTCAATGGTACTTCGACATCGTTAAGAAAGTAGGTTTGTCGGATGAAGGAATACCGTATTGCGATGATTTGTACCTTGATGTAGTGGCCTTGCCGACCGGAGAGATATATACGTTGGATGAAGAAGAGCTTTTAGAAGCGCTTGAACAGGAGAGGATTACACAGGAAGACTATGATTACGCTCTTTCGGAAGCGAGCGCATTAATTCGGAGCATAGAACAGGGAAAAAATGCTTTGATGAATTCAAGTCAAACCTATTACAATTTTCTCAAGACTTTGGGAAAATGAGCGTCATTCTACAATTAACCATGTACACCATAAACCGCATGAAATAAAACAGAAGCGGGTGAACGTCAGTGAAGGATACGGTACATATTTTAGGCGTTCCGATTTCGAAACGGACGATGGCGCAAACGGTCCGGTTGTTGGAAGAGCAGATAGACAAACCGTGTTCAAGACCGTTTCATCTCATCACGGCCAATCCGGAAATCGTGATGAAGCATCAGAAGGATGAACAGCTGCAAAACATCGTTCGCGAAGCCGATTTGGTTACCGCGGACGGGGTTGGAATTCTCCTTGCCTCAAGATGGAAAGGCACGGCGATCGCCGAACGGGTAACGGGATACGACTTGCTTATTCAACTGCTGCATACAGGCAACCGGAAAGGCTGGTCGTTTTATTTTCTCGGATCGGACGAGGAAACGAACAAAACAGCGGTAGAGAACATCAAGAAGAAGTTCCCGAATGTTCAAATCGCCGGCAGACATCACGGATTCTTTAACAAAGATGAAGAAGAGAACCTGTTGAATGACATCGAAACCGCTCAGCCGGATGTATTGGCGGTTGCCTTAGGGGCTCCGTTTGCCGAGAAATGGATATATGCACATAAGCCGAGGTTAAAGACAAAGGTGGCCTTCGGTGTGGGAGGAAGTCTGGATGTGGTTGCCGGCAAAGCCAGAAGGGCCCCGCTCATCTGGCAGAGGCTTCAATTGGAATGGCTGTACCGGCTTTTGTCCCAGCCATCGCGATGGAGAAGGCAGCGGATACTTCCCGTTTTTGCGTATAAAGCGTTTATGGACAGAAACCGTTAACAACGCTAACTATGTTGAACGAAGCGTGAACCATCTATACCTTACCGGAAGGAATGGGGGATGTGCGATGTTTTCCTGCGAATTGAACGATGAAGTGCAGCTGAGAATGTTGGAACAAAGGCATGCTGACGAATTGTACCGGCTGACGGACCGGAATCGAAATTATTTGCGGACATGGCTTCCCTGGGTAGACGCCACGAACAGTAAACAAGACACGATGCATTTCATTGAAGCGTCCCTTAAACAGTATGCCAACCATAACGGATTCAACTGCGGCATTTTTTATCGCAATACCCTTGTCGGATGCATCGGATACAACGGCATCGACTGGCCGAACAAAAAAACCGCCATCGGCTACTGGTTGGCTGAACCGTATCAAGGCAAAGGCATTATGACGAATTGTTGCAAGGAGCTTGTTCGTTATGCCTTGGAAGAACTGAACCTCAATCGCGTCGAAATTCGCGCAGGGGTTGAGAATTATAAAAGCAGGGCCATACCTGAAAGACTCGGGTTCAAGCAGGAAGGGATATTGAGACAGGCGGAATGGGTCAACCACCGGTTTATCGATCACGCCGTTTATTCCATGCTGGCAGAGGAGTGGACAAAGATTTAAGCCTGCGTCCGTTCCGCAGACCGTAGCCCCTCATTCATCCGCATAGGTCCGATTGCGTTCCGCCTGACCGAACAACTTCGTCGGGTGGCAAGCATTCCACTGGAAAATATACAATGTTTTACGAGGTACAAGTTCATACATGCTAGTGACATTGGATATTGTCCATTCAAATCACCTTAAAAATGACTGCTCCGGAGGAAAAATGGGCGCTTGATTGGATAAATTCCAACAGAGATGGCCAAAATAGCCGCTCCTGCGGAATTCTGTTGGATCTTTTCCAATAGGGTCATGATGTCCCGCGGTATCGTTAACGATCCGGCGTCTGCAGTCAGGGATACCGGTGCATTGGCGATCGTCGGCAAAAAGGAAGTCCCGCTGTGCGAGGACTTTCTTTTTGCGTATAAAGTACAAAAGTTCGCCGACAGGCCTGCCATGAAAGTTCCAATGAGTCCGGCTGGAAATAAGAAGGCAAAAACCGTGCAATACAGAACAATCTTCCCGCCGATGCATAAATCCCCCTATGTTCTGCCTTTTGTCCGAATCGGTTGATCCGTATGATCTTCCGCCCGATGCAATAATAATTTCAAATAAATATTGCACTAGTGCAAAACTTTTGTATATAATCTAAAAGTAAAGACTTGCGCAAACATATTTTAACTCGGGAAAAATATTGTCGTATATGAA
>JAWLCZ010000002.1:0-55494 GCA_041686835.1 Paenibacillaceae bacterium
GGATTTTTTAACAGAATTTTATTCTATACATAGAATATATTTTTAAAAACATAAGAAAACGTCATGGATTGAAGGAGATGTGAGGAAATGTATGACTCGCCAACAGCACCGTCTTCATGGTGACCCGTCACGTTTTGATGTACTTGCAAGCTTCATCTACGACCGATTTGGAAATTCAATCCAATATATAGCGGATGTCGCTGGTGGACAAGGGATGTTGACACGCATTCTTAATAAGAAATATAACTATAAGAGCGAAGTCGTTGACCCTCGTGGATGGGTTTTGAAAGGAGTTCCGAATCGATCCATAGAATATAAACCGGATGATGCAATATTTTATGATCTGATTGTCGGGCTTCATCCCGACGAAGCAACAAAGGCTGTTGTGTACTCGGCACATCACCGTCCTACAATCATCGTGCCTTGCTGCAACTTTTGGGCGGAAGAGAAACTAGGAACGAAAGAACTGTTGTTTTCTATCGAGAGATACTATACCAAAAATTGTATTCAGCACGAGCGAATTCATCTAAATTTCAGAGGTCCGAAAAATATTGCTTTGGTGACAACGTATCCGCGTGGTAATGCTTCCTTCACAATAAAGCCCGATTTTAGCTGCATTGGCGAGAAAAATAGGCTTTAAAGAAATGAGGAGAGAATAGTGATTAAATATTCGGATTGTCTCGGTGTTATCAATGTAAATCAATTTCAGATGGCTCTGGAGAAATTTAATCTAGGCAAGTTTGTCAAAGCGGAAAAAGTTCCTTTTGGTAGTGTTGGACAGAATGTTTTTTTAACAAGTACTGAAGGTGATTTTGTTTTACGCGGTAACCCCTTCTATTCTCATCAATTTGCAGTCGAGAAATTCATGGTCGACAATCTACATGAACGCACAGATGTCCCTGTTCCGTGGCCCTACTTACTTGACACTTCTACAGACATCTTTGGATGGAAATACGTCATTATGCCAAGGATGCCAGGCTTACCATTAGCAGACGGAAACATAAAGGGGAAGATCAATAAAGAAAACCGTAAGAAGATTGCACGTTTAATGGGAGAAACTTTGGCTCGAATGCAGGAGTTTACTTGGGATTTTTCGGGCATCCATACAGATGATAGCACCGTAAAACCATTTGAACCGAGCTATGGAGAATGGATTATTCAAGGGATTCGACGTCACTTAGAGGAAGCGCGTGAAATATCCAATATTACTATCGAGGATGTTTCATGGATAGATAATTTAATTGCCCAAAATAAGGAAGCTCTTCACGTTCCGTTTCAACCATGTTTTGTTATGGGGGATTACAAAGAAGATAATGTGGTAGTTTCTTGCAATGGTGGGAACTGGTGTGTAAGCGGAGTATTCGATTTTGCAATGTCACACTTTGGTGACGGTGAATTCGACCTTACTCGTTTGTATGCCATGTACTTGGACGAAGATCCAGCTTTGGCTAAGGAATTTGTCAGCACCTATATGCATTGCAAAACTCCACGCGAGGGATTTGTCAAACGTTTGCAAATATACATTCTGAATGAACGATTGACCATCTGGGAGTGGGCGAAGCGAGCCAAAATCGTCTGGTGGGAAGACAAAATGTCGCTTCGAGATTGGATAGAACCCTACATTGCTATTGAACAGCTGAATCTGTGATTACATATCCCTCTGTTGTCTTACGGGTTGTCAGATCGTTTATAATAGTCACGAAAGGTTAGCGGTCTTTTTCCTTGGATCGATTGATATGTACATAACATATCTTGGGGGGCATTTATGAAGCGTTTTAAGATTCTAATTCCAGTCTTTCTCATCATTTCTTTGCTGGGTGGCATCGCTTATGCAAGAACCACGTTGACGAAAGTACAAAATGCAGAAGTGGGCGTTCACCCAAGCAAAACAGCAGCCGGAAAAGCTTTTGATCAGCGTGATTAATTCAGCAAAATCATCTCTGGATATTGCGATCTACAGTCTGACATACACTGAAATCGTTGACGCCATCAAGAAGGCAAAGAAACGCGGTGTTAACGTCCGGCTTATCACTGACAAAATACAATCGGCCGGAAAGACGCAAACGGAAGCGCTAAAAATTCTCGGCAGCGCCGGAGTGCCAATGAAGGTGAATAGCCACAGCGGAGTCATGCATTTAAAAATGGTTGTAGCAGACAAGAAAATAGCGACAACTGGTTCGTATAACTATTCAAAGGCAGCCAGCACCACGAATGACGAGGTACTAGTGGTCATCCGCAATGCAGATGTGGCTAAATCATTTGCCGAGCAGTTTGAATCGATGTGGAAAGATTCAAAGAGGTTTAAACGATCAATTTGAAGATCGCCCAGCCAGAACCATCGAAACCTGCGACGAACTCATCTGTTAAAACAGCGCCCAAAGCAACTTCGAAAGCAACGACAGCAGCCTGCAAAAATCCGACCATAAAAGGAAATATCAATAGCAAAGGCGAGAAGATTTATCACGTCCCTGGTGGCCAGTTCTATGATAAAACCGTTGCGGAAGGAGATGTTCTGCACGGCAAAGGAAGCGGAAGCGGCCGGATACAGAGCATCGAAGCGATGATATTTACATATCCCAAAACTTCCCACCTCTATCCCAAAAACGGACTGCTACAATGAGAATAGAGGTGGTTTTCATGTTCAATCCTCCAATGCTAGCTGAGACTGCAGAAGCCCCATTTTCCCACCCTGACTTCATATTTGAACCGAAGATCGACGGCCACCGCGCCATATTGGTACGCCGCAACGGCACCACACACATATTCACCCGACACAAAACGGACTGCACGCGGCAGTATCCTGAATTGCATGACATCGCTCTTGACGATGTTGTCCTTGATGGGGAAATTGCCTGTACGGATCCGGAAACAGGAATGATCGACTTTGAATCTGTGATGGAGCGTTTTTCCGCTCGGAGGGCAGACCGCATTCAGGCATTTTCTATACGGAAGCCAGTGAATTTTGTCGTGTTCGATGTGCTGCAATTGAATGGCATTGACATCCGCGGATTACCTTTAATGCGGCGCAAAGAAATTCTCAGCCAGCTCGATTTTGGGAACCCTCATATCACACTGACGCCTTACATTGACACAGAAGGAGAGCGCCTTTTTGATGAAGTTCGTGCGCGAAAGCTTGAGGGAATGGTTGCAAAGCGGAAGGAAAGCACATACGTATCACGGCGCTCTCCAGCTTGGCAGAAAGTCATCAACTGGAAGTATGCAGAGGTAGTTATTACTGGATACAGGAAAGACGAATTTGGTTGGCTTACTGCGATTCCAGACGAAAATGGAAATCTCCGGCCGGCCGGCTTCATTGAACTCGGCGTGACACCGTTTCAAAAAAAAGCATTTTATGGCGTGGCTAAATTGATTGTCGTCGGAGAGAACCGGGACTTCGTCTTTTTGGAACCGCGAATTCGGGCCCGTGTTAAAATGCGGAACTGGACAAAGAGTGGTTTGCTGCGCAGTCCGGTGTTCGTTGATTTTGTTATATAAAAATCCCCGCTAGCTTATTGGTCAGAGGGGATTTTGTTTAGGTTATTGACGCGTGGCTTACTGTTGAAAGGTCCCCCTGGGGCGGAGAATTCCAGAAAGATTTCAAACAGCAAGACACGCGCAATGACTATTGTACCACCAGAAGCAAAACCGAGGAAGCAGGTTTGCCTAAAGCCAGAGCAAGCTCTGGCCTTTTCTTGTTAGATGATGCCTGTGGGAACGAGAATGATTACCAGCAGAATAAACAAAACAAGAACGATACCGATGACTGTGAATCCGCGGAAAAAGCTCATCGTTTCCACCTCCTTTCTAAAGAGGTTCATTATATCGTATTTACCGGACCTTAAAGGGGATTGGACAAATCGCAGAGGAAAACAAAAAATGTGCGACAGAAACTGTACAAAGAACGGCTTGTTGAGAGGATCGGTGTTCATGGAATTCGATATATAAAAACGAATCCCGCTGGCTTCGGCTGGCGGGGATTTTTTTTGTTTTCCATCTTTTGACCTTGAACATAGAACATTCATTCGGTATATAATATATACAAACAAGTGTTCGTAATGGAGGTCAAAAGATGCACCAAACAGACACGAAACCCAACATCCTAACACACGATGAAATGGTCTGCATCCGCGACTTCGCGGTGCTCCCGATGATGCTTACGATTGTCGAAAACAATTTACGCCAGATCGAAAGCTCGACATATTCACTGAAAAAGCTGTACATTGAAGCAACTCAATCATTGATGAATCTGATTCATTCCGACCTGGTCCGGACGAAAAAGGCACTCAAGGAAAGCAACATCAAAGTCTGGGAGGACGACCGTCTCGACAGCGCCATCCATTACCTGCTTCATTTGCCGAGGATATGAAGATCGGTTTTCAATCATGCGGGATGTGGCGCGGGCAGAGATACAGGTGCGGTTGGGACAGTATATTGCGAAGTTGTTTCAGTTCGATGTGTCCGGAAGCACCGGCGCAGAAATCCCCCGTATGCGGAAGTAGCACCGCTGCGGGGGATATTATTTATGTAAGTTCGTCCCCAATTTGTCCCCATGGTTATTTTCCGACGAATTCAGGGTCTGAAACAAAAAGAAAAGAAGCCTTGAATATCAAGGCTTCTCGATTATGACCTGTAGTGGGTTCGAACCACTGACCCCCACCCTGTCAAGATGGTGCTCTCCCAGCTGAGCTAACAGGTCACGTTTTTCAGCGACAAGTGTTATTATAGCAGGGCTGATTGGGGGTGTCAAGAATGAATCGCGAAATTTTTTGTCCGTCTGAAAAGCGGATGCAGTGTGCTGCGCAGATGGTTCCGTCAACAAATTACCCGTTTCCGGAGCGCAGCATCGGATAATCTTCTTTCAACCGTTCTATGGAGTCGTATTTTGGCGTTTCAAACAGAAATTTTGCCGGAGCCGCTTCGGTTTTGTCTCTAACGATATGCCCGTAATACTTCCCGTTTTTTTCAAAAACAAACATCGTCTTGCCCGGTTCGTTCAGCAGCGCATATTTTTCGATCATATGACACCTCCTCGTGTATAGTGTTCCACGCGGAAATGGAAAATCCTCCGTCACCGGATGGATTGCACCCCAAAATGATAGCGTTTGCATTATAATATATGCATAGGATCAGATGAACATTATCAAAAGACTTCACGATTGGAGGGAAAGAGATGAAAGCATGCGTAGTTGCGGGGCCCCGCAAACATGAAATCGTGGAATTGCCCGTGCCGCAAATCGATGAAAACGAAGTGCTCATCAAAGTAAGCGTATGCGGTGTTTGCGCATCGGAGCTGCATCCGTGGGAGAACGGCATTGGAAAGGAATTTCATGTATTCGGACACGAGCCTGTCGGCGTCATTGAGAAGGTGGGCGCTCATGTCACGGGATTTCAAGCGGGAGACCGGGTCACCGGATTGATTCATCGCGCGTTCGCCGAATACGCCAAGGCGGATTACCGCCATATTGTTAAAGTTCCGGACGAACTGGACGATCTGGAAGCTTTGGGAGAACCGCTGTCGTGTTTAGTGAGCGGCGCGAACCGCACCCCCGTATCGATAGGCGATAAAGTGGCGATCATCGGCACCGGTTTTATGGGATTGGGATTTATGCAGCTGATGAAGATGAAGGGAGCAGGCACGATGATCGCCGTCGGTTTGCGGCAGGATGCGCTGCAACATGCTCTTCGTTTCGGGGCCGACGCCGCCGTTTTACCTCATGAGGTCGACGAAAAATATAAAGTGGTTGACTGGGATCAAATGGATCGAGGCGTGAACGTCGCCGTGGAAGCTAGCGGCACGCAGGGCGGCCTGGATCTGGCGGGCGAAATGACAGCCGTACATGGGACGATGGCCGTGGTCGGTTATCACCAGGGCAACGGAGGATCAAGAAACGTGAATATGCAGCTGTGGAACTGGAAAGCGATCCATGTGATCAATGCCCACGAAAGAAGAAACCACGTTCATATGGAAGCGATGAAAACAGGCTTGGAGCTCATACGGCAAGGACGGTTCAACATGAAAGAGATGATAACCCACGTATACCGGTACGATGAAGTGGACAAAGCTTTCGAGGCGATAAAACATAAGCCCCAAGGATTTATCAAAGCCGTCATCCAACTCAGTTGAGAATGGCGCTATAAAAACCGTGCGGAAGCGCTGTCTGGGTGTTAGTTGAAAATATGAACGTTGAACGTTTACCCAATCAACATGTGCGGAGGTTGTATAGGATAACCGTGTAACCACATTTTACCCGGGAAAGGGGAATGATGACTATGGGCGGTGCAGTAGCTGGGGTTGGAGGTTTTTGGTCGGTAACGGGGTTCGTACTCGTCTTGTTCATTTTGCTGGTCATTGTAGTCCGCTTTTGTGCTTTTTGACGTCGATCGATCGTGATGCGCGTCATCGAACGAATACGGAATGAGAAGTAAACGAATAAAGCGCTCGAATACAAAGGCCTGCCGGAATGGGAGACTCCATTCAGATCGGCAGGCCTTATCGCTCAAGCCGGCGCGTGTAAAGCTGACATGTGGTTGACCGCCATCATGTGGCGGGTCGCGCGCTGGGGAGTCGCCCGAGGCGAAACGGCGGCGCCGGATTCAGCCGCGGCTTGTTCGTTCACGCGCCTACAAGTAATCCTCGGCAATTTTCCGGATACGCTCGATGCCGGCCCACTGATCGCCAGGCCCGTCGTAAACCAGCGTAAACGGCCCTTCATATCGCGCTTCGCGCGCCAAATCGAGACAGCGCCGGAATTCGTCCGTATCCGGAAAGCCGTTGTCGTCATAATGCGCTTTGGCATGGACCGACTCGGCCCGGGGGAGAACGGCGGCGAGCGCGTCATATTTGCCCGGCAAAGCGAAGTTGCCGTAGTCGGCGGTCAATCCGATGCGGTCTTCGCACGCTTTCAGCAACTGGAGGCAGTTTTCCGCAGTCGAAGCAAACTTGTGGAAATTTTCGGTCACGACGCGTACGCCTTTGCTCCCGGCGTAGCCTGCAAGATGGTTAAGCGCTTCCACAGATCGGGACATGGCTTCGCGGTCATCCGGGTTGGCGTTGCCGGCGATAATTCTGACGCGCTCGGCGCCTGCCTGCGCGGCAACGTCTATCCACGATTCGATAAAGCGGATATCGGCGCTGCGGCGGGACTCGTCGCTGCTCGTAATATCCCCGTAATCGATGAGCAGCGAGTAAAAGAGGATGCCGGCTTCCTGAAACGCCTTCCGCAAACGGATCAAATAATCCGGTTCCGTACTCGGAAAATGAAAGTGGCAAATTTCCAGGGCTTGAAAACCTTTGGCGGCAGCCGCCGCGGGCAAGTCAAGCAGGGATAGCGTCTCCGGCTGCGGCAGTTCTTCCGTAACATGCCGCTTCGTTTCCGCGTCCCAGCGGGTCATTCGCAAAGGGCCCAAATTGCGGTGCAAGCTCCAACTCGTTAAAGATAAAAATGGCATCGTCCCAACCTCCTGTAATGAAAACTGGTAACACTTTATTTTATTTCTACAGGAGAAGAGAAAATTCCTACCCATTAACGCGCCTTTATTTTGAAGGCGAACCAGTCCGCAAACAATCCGAGCAAAAACCATGATACGATCGTCAGCAAATAAACGAGAAACGGGTGGACTATATGTATATCTGAAAAAGCGTCAATAATCCATACGGGAATGCTGAAGAAGTACAAGTAGAGGCTGTAGGGATCATATCCTGCGTAATTGATGGCGCACAGAACGACGGCAAACAGCGTAAACATCATGCTGAACCAGAATTTCATGCGACGGCTCCTTAAAAGATGGATTTGCTGCAATAGGATCAGTATGGATTGTTTTTTTCAATTTATACAAACGGCAATAACCCCTCTCGCTCAGCCAATGGAGACCGCCGGGGGAATCCGCGACATGTTCTGCGCGAGGTGCCGTCGCCTGTTTTTATTTAGGGAGCACATTATGCTGTTGCGACGCCAACGGCAGGGTGATGCGAAAATTGGTTCCTGCGCTGCTCGTGCTTTCCAGCTCGATCGTTCCGCCATGATCCTGGACAATTTTGTGGCAGATCGAAAGGCCGAGCCCCGTACCGTGTTCTTTGGTGGTATAAAAAGGATGGAATACTTTGTCCAACTCCGATTCCGGTATTCCTTTCCCCGTATCCTGAACCTCGACCACCGCATGATTGTCGGCATGGTACAGGCGAATGGTGACTTCCCCTTCGTCATTCATCGCCTCGAAGGCGTTTTTGACGAGATTGAGCAGAAGCTGCACCATTTTATCCTGATCCATTAATACATAAACGGGCGACGGTTCGTGTTGGAATTGGATTTTATGGCCGAGACGGGTCGACTCCGATTCCATCAGCGAGATGACTCGTTGGATGCAATCGTTTAACGACTGGACTTTGAACTGGGTCGCATGCGGTTTGGAAAATTGCAAAAATTCGGCGGTCAGCTCGCTCATTCGCGTAATTTCATCCATAATCAGATCGTACCACGGCTCCACGATATAGCCGTTTGCGCTGGAAATTTGCAGAAATCCTTTTATGGTCGTAAGCGGGTTGCGAATTTCGTGCGCCATTCCCGACGCCAGTTCTCCGACGACTTTCAGTTTCTCGGCTCGGAACATGTGCTCTTCGCGTTTCAGCCAAATTTCCCGTTTCATCGAGAACAGATTTTTCTCCGCCACGAGAATCAAATCGTCCTTTGCTCTCGCGTCATCCGGATAAACGGCATATCCGTACGTCAGTTGGATTCCGATAAGCCGGGGCAGCTCCGAATTGAGTACATCGGACAGGCGGACGGCCGTTTGGGCGGGATCCTCCGTTTTTAAAACCAGAGCGAATTCGTCGCCGCCGTAACGGGCTATCATTAGCGCTTCGTCGGAAAATACGATTTTCAACAGATCGGCGATTTGCTTCAGCACCCGGTTGCCGCCTTGAAAGCCCTGTGCGTTGTTCATCGATTTCAAATCGGTGCAGTCAATATGGACGAGGACGAGCATATCCTCCTTCAGAAGTAGCTCCTCCAGCCGGTTATGGTAGGCTTCAAAATTCATCAGACCGGTCAGACCGTCATGCGTGGACAGGTGATCTTTTTCATGGTTCAATTGCTGTTTCTGCCGCTCCGTTGTGAAGAAATGGCCGCAAATATGCGCCAGTACGGCGGAAATAAAGAAATCGACCACAAGGATCAGCAAGCTTCGCAAATTCCACTCGGAAAAAGACAGGCGGACGGAAGAATAAACGGCGACGTAAAAATAAAAACGAATGTGCGCCAGCTTGTGTTGAGGGTTGCAGTAATAATACCTTCCCGCAAGAAAGCAGTACATCGGCATGCACCAGTTCAATTGGCTGAACCAATGAAACAAAGCAAGCAGGAATATTTGCCACAGCTCCCGGAAAGGAAGCTTGTCCTTAAAATATTCGCATATAATGAACAAGGAAGCGGAACACAGTAAAAGCACGGTGCTGCGCGGCAATTGCAACGACAACGAGGAGACGGTCAGCAGCAACGTGTATGCCGGTACGATGAAATTTAATAACATTACTTTCACGCTCCGTTGTAATGTTACAACATAAACCAATCGATTTGCGAAATCGCTTCCATTTGCAGTTTGGGCAATCCGCATATCTGCCAACCGTTTCGGATACAATAACCGATAAATGACAAATTGAGGTGATTATCAATCATGAAACAGCAAACCGGCAACCCAAACCGGCAGCGCGAATCGTTTGTAGCGGTGCAAAAAAACGGCGACGGCGAAATTACGGCGTTTAAAACATCCTCGGGCCGGGTGTTGAATTACGAGCAGGCCCTGCAGGAAGTGCAAAGCGGAAACATCGCAGGCGTTAACGCCTTCAAGGGCCGCGACGGCGAAACGTACATCCGCGGCGACGCCGACGGCGATCCGAGCAACAACCTCGACAACTTGCCGACATTTTAAAATTTTTATTGAGATGGAAAAAGTTTCATGTACCATGATATTAGCACATAAGAGACAAGGAAACAATGAACGGTCTTGGGGGAGATGAACAATGGCCCGGGTACAGGAATGAGAAAGCGGCGGCGGGAAAGGGGAGGAGAAGCCGTATCGGCTTAAGAAAGATGGCGAAAGGAAAGAAAAGCGGAAACCTGGGGTTTCTATGGCGTATTCGATAGATGGACGACGTTTGACGTCGGAGCGGATTGTTTCATGACAGTCAAGATGAGCTCGTCGAGTCTTTGGCTGACGGCAAGCACACGGGGATGACGAAAATTGTACTGATGACACTGAGCTGTATATTCCAGCTTTTTTTTCATTTGTGCGATTTCCTGATCCAGTCTCGTTTTATCTTTCATACCTATAGCCTGCTTCCTGTTTTCTAGTATATGTATAAGTTTACATGATTGGTATAAAAAATGTAATAAAAATCCAAACGCGTCAATTTTTCTTTACAAAATACTTAATATGAGATATAATGAATTGCTTTTTTTATTTTGTTTGCTCACAGGCGATCGTTTCATTCATTTTTTTGCCGAATAACGCAACTCTTTTTCCGGCTTGGAGTATACACTAGCAGGAAAGCGACAATAGGTTGGAGGTAATGAATGGATGAAGTTGAAGAAGTTCGCGCTGTTGGCATCCGTGTTATTTTTGCTTAGTACGGCTACCGTATTTGCCGACGACGTATACGGGTGGTACAAAGGCAAAAAAGTGAAAGTTTATGTGAACAACATCGAACTTATGGAACCGGGACTTTCCATCGACGGCAAAACGATGGTTCCGCTCCGCGACGTCGCAGAGCCGCTCCAAGCCATGGTTTCATGGGACGATGCGACGCAGACGGCGCGCATCTATAAGCCGAATGTGCATATGTTTGTATTTGAAGTGGTCAAAGACAAGATTACTCAATCGTTCGGAAAAGTTTTGAAAGGGAAATACAATTTTATCATATTCACTCAGGTTGACAGCTTGTATTCCAAGGCCGAATCCGTCAAATTCGTCATTGAAGATCCGTCCGGTACGGCGGTGACGGTAGACGAGAAATCGATTGAAGTACAAAAAGACAATTTTTGGTACAGTACGCCGAGCATTACTTTTGACTTTAAACAAACGGGCAAGTATACGGTCAAAATGTACATGAAACTCGAAAAGACGGAAAATTATGCGCTCGTATCCGAAAAAGCGATTGTATCCGAGTAGGTGAAAGAATGGAAACAGCAGGGGCAAGTCTGTTCGATCTATTTGTTCCGGCTGAAACGGAACAGGAATACCGGGAATTGAGGCGGCTTGCGGAACAGGGCGGCTATTCGCGATTCAGCGGCTTCCTGAACGAATTGAAAGAAATGCTGCGCCGCTCGGAAGAGACGGAATTGGAACAAGCCGAAGCGTTGATCCGCAAAGGGAGAGCCGTTTTCCCGCAAACGGGGGCAATCAGTCCGGCATGGGAGCATGTCTGGGACGAATTCGCCCAAATCGCGGCTTATAAACGGGAAGTGCTGAAAGCCGTATCCAAGCGGGACAGGGAAGGGGAATGGCAGGTCATTATTGACAACCCGTACACGAGTGACGGGGTCATCTGCCATACCGGATTGGCGTTTGCGGAGGCCGCTTTTTTATACGCCTATTTTCGCCCTTCTTTGAAGAACGCCGAATATATCCGCCTGCAAAAAGTGTGGAGCGTCATTACGCATTTTGGAAGGTAGGGCGATCCGCACGAACGATCCGTTGATCCGCTTCCGCTAAAATGTTACGATACGTACGAAACCAAATAACGAGGAAATGAGGTCTTGGCATGAGCGACCATAGAAACGAAGAGCATGAGGAAGAAGAAGTGTTTCTCGTAACGGATGAAGACGGGAACGAACACGAAATGGTGATGGTATACACATTTGAGTCGGACGAAAAAGCTTACGCCGTGCTGCTGGAGCGGAACAATCCGGAAGCCGACGGCATTATTTTCCGGTTGGAAGAAGAGAACGACGAAGTTTATCTTGTCAGCATAGAAGACGACGAGGAATGGGAGAAGGTCGCTTCTGCTTATGAGCGCATTGCCGCGGAAGAATCGGAATAGGCTGATAAAAAAAGGGCTTTCCAAAGCAACTCCATCCGCTTTGGAAAGCCCTTCGCCGTTTTTGCGGTACCGGTGAAACTCCTTTATTTGCGCGGGTTAAAATACATGATTCTGCCGTTAAAAAGGTGCAGCTCCGCCTTCCAGGCGCGGGCCAAATATTTGCAAAATTCGTTTCCTTTCGCTTTATCCCCATGCGTACAATCGTCCGGGAGAACAACCTGCACGAAATGTCTTTCCTCGCCGCCATCTTCTTTATGGCCCACGCCGAATATAATATATTTGTACAGATCGTTTTTGCCTTTCAGATAAAACCAGGATTCGCCCGCTTCGGGCTTCGTTTCGATCGTATACGGAAAAGCCGCGTCGGCGTAATCCCACCCCAGCTGCCGGCCGGTAAGAGCCGTCTGTTCCTTGTAATGGAGCAGCTGCTGCTTCACTTCATCGACAGTAACGGAGGGGACGGCCGATCCTTGCACAAAATAAATGAAAGCACTTTGACTCATCAAGCACACCTGCCTCGTTTCGTTGAACGATCCCATTGACGACAATTTCCAAGTTCATTCTAGCATGACGGCTCCTGATTGACAACAGTTGCCATTTTGCTTCAGCGCAGTGCCGGAAACAAGAAATTATGGTACAATGCAAATTATACAAACTTTCAGATAATTTGGCATAAAGGAGGACGGAACGCATGTTTGAACGATTGTATGACGTGACGGAACAGTCCCGGGTCAATTTTTTCGGTTATATTTCGGAAAGGAACCGGTATGATTTTGCCATTATTTATACGAACCATTTTTTCGGAAAGCCGTTAGTCGTATGTATGCAGACGGGAAAGTCGTCTCTTCTCAGTATGGAAGATGTAAGCCATCTCGAGAATTTGCAGAAACTGTTCAGCATCCGCAGCCGCGATGAGGCGGAAGAACTGTCCGTTTTTTTGCGGCAGAGGCTTCCGGACGTCCCGATGTCGGACCAATATTGAAGCGTATTCGAATGAACGGAGGGCCGAAGCGGCGGAAGCATGCTTTGGCCCCTCCTTGTTTTTCGGCTTCAAGATATAGGTTCGGTCTCCACAATCACTTTCACGTAGCGCATCGATTTGTCTTCCGGTCCCTGAACCGGCAATCCGACCTTGAGATGATCCATAATGTAATCAATGTTTTCCTGGGAAATCACTTCTCCCGGAAGCAGAATCGGAATGCCCGGAGGGTACACGAAAATGAATTCGGCAATGATGCGGCCGGCCGCTTCCTTTAACGGCACGATCTCCGTGTCCGCATAAAAAGCGTCACGCGGCGAAAGCGACAAATGCGGTATTTCCGGAATTTTCACCGTGATGTTGTCCGCTTCGCGCCTGCCGGAATGCTGCTCGGATAATTGCCGGAGGGCGGAAATGAGCAGTTCGACGGTCTCTTCCGTATCGCCCGGTGTAATCAGGCACAGGATGTTGTACATATCGCTTAATTCCACTTCGATGTTGTGGTTTTCCCGCAGCCATTTCTCCACTTCATAGCCCGTTAACCCGAGTTTGCGGATATGGATCGTAAGCTTGGTCGGATCATAATCGTATGTTGCTTCCGTTCCGATGATTTCTTCCCCGAAGCAGTACAGTCCGTCGATTTCGTTAATCTTTCTCCGCGCGTATTGGGCCAGGCGTATCGCTTTTTCCGCCAGTTCCCGTCCGTGCAGCGCGAGATTTTTGCGCGCCGTATCCAATGAAGCGAGCAGAATGTAGGACGTCGAGGTCGTGGTCAGCATGCTGATAATCGACTGGACCCGTTTCGGATTCACCAGACCTTTCTTTACGTTCAGCACCGAACTTTGCGTGAGCGATCCGCCCAGCTTGTGTACACTGGTGGCGGCCATATCGGCGCCGGCCTGCATGCCGGAAAGCGGAAGCTTCTCATGGAAATGAATGTGCGCGCCGTGCGCCTCGTCGACGAGCACCGGGATGTTGTGGCTGTGCGCCAAATCGACGATCTGCTTCAGATCGGTGCATACGCCGAAATACGTCGGATTGATGACGAGCACCGCTTTGGCATCGGGATGGGCTTTCAGCGCCCTTTTTACCGAACTGACGGTGATGCCGTGAGCGATGCCGAGCTGATGATCCATCGCCGGGGAAACGAACACGGGTTTGGCCCCCGCAAAAATAATGGCGGTCATGACCGATTTGTGAACATTGCGGGGAACGATGATTTTGTCTCCCGGGGAGCAGACCGACATAATCATCGTCATGATCGCCCCGCTTGTCCCCTGCACGGAAAAAAAAGTATAGTCGGCGCCGAACGCGTCGGCCGCAAGCTCCTGCGCTTCCCCGATAATGCCGGAAGGCGCGTGGAGGTCGTCAAGCGGCGCAATATTTATCAAATCTATGGAAAGAACGTTGTCTCCGATAAATTGTTTGAACTGTTCATCCATGCCGGCGCCTCTCTTATGGCCGGGGATATGAAATTGAATCGGTTTCTTCTTTGCATGCTCAACCAATCCGGAGAACAGGGGAGTACGTTCATGATTCACGGAAATTCTTTCCCTTCTGTATGATTTCGAATTCGTAAACAAAGTTGAGTATAACAAAAATGATAACCGATGCAAACTCCTTTTCCGCGGCATTAGGAACGGTTTTTTTTCGGTTTTTCCCAATACTGCTCGTTACCCGGCAAGTCGTCAAACCAGGCCGCGTCTTTCGGGCAATCGAGAATCATAAACTTGCCGCATTCATCATCCCGGGACTGGTGGTATTTAAGATAAGCCTTTCCGTTTTCGACAGCCAAAATTTCGATTTTGCCGGAAGTATGGCTCATGCAGAGCCTTACTCTTTTGCCCAGCCCCGAAGTCCGCGCTTTCGCTTGTTCAACGATGCGGTACACTTCCTCCAGAGTCAGGACAAACGAGCGGTTTCCCGCCACCGGCCGGTTGACAAAGAAATAATAGGGTGTGATGCCCGCCCAGGACAGTTTGTCGAGCAATTCGCCGAGAACGGCCGGATCGTCGTTGATGCCTCTCAGGACCGGAGTCTGATTGACGATAATCGCCCCGGCGTCATGCAGCGCCCTGAAACCTCGTTTCGCCTCATCTGTAAGCTCTCTAGGATGGTTGATATGCGCCATAATATATATCCGCTTTTCTTCTGTGGAGTACTCGCGGATAATATCCAGCAGTTCCCGGTCTTCGTAAATTCTCATAGGATTGAATACCGGCATTTTGGAACCGATTCGGATGATTTTCACATGGTCGATTTCCCTCAACTGCTCAATGATCTGCCGCAGTCTGCGGGTTGACAGGGCGAGCGGGTCTCCGCCGGTTAAAAGCACATTGTTAATTTCCGGGGTGTTGGCGATATATGCGATTCCTTCCGCAACGTCCGAACTCGCTTCCTTCACATCTTCGCGAAACAACCGTTTTCTGAAGCAATACCGGCAATAGGCGCCGCACACTTCGGAGACCAGCAAGAGAGCCGTCGTGCCGTACTTGTGCTGACAGCCTGCGGCCACATAATTCGTCTCTTCGTCCGACGCATCCCAACGGCCGTATTCTACCAGCTCGCTTTCGGTAGGAATGACGATCTTGCGGATCGGATCGTCCGGATCGGACCAATCAATCAGACTTAAATAATAATCGTTGACACGGAACACGTATGTTTCCGTCACCTGTTTCAGAACGTTCTTCTCATTGTCCGTCAGGTGGGGAATCTTCGCTATATCCGTAATATACTTCGGCTTCATCACGGTCGGGTTCTCCTTCTTCTGAAGTTTCGGAAACGGAGCTTAGACCGGATATTTTGGGCAAGCCGCCGGTATAAAGATACCTGGCATATTCCAGCGGATTGATAAACGCTTTCTGCACCGTTTCACGATCGTACGCTTTATTCAACGACACTTTCGCGGATTTCGCATTGCATTCGATAAACCAGATTTTTCCTTTGTTGTCGATTCCCAAATCAATTCCGATTTCCCCGAACGGACCGTAAAATTTTTCCATGCTGTGATAGACCATAAAGAGGAATTTTTCCACTTCGCCTCTTGCCTGCATAATTTGCTCATCGCTGTACTTCAATTCGTTCTGGAGAAAATGTTCAAGCGGATACGCATCGGAGTGAATCGTGATAGGCGATTGTTTGCGTCCGACGCGTGCGCATATCCCGACAATTTCCAGCTCTCCGAGTTTGTTTCTTTGCAGCTCGGCGCGGAAATCGACAATGCGGTTATTGATCTTCAGCAAAGGAATGGCTTGTTGGACAATCACTTTGTTGCCTTTAAAGAAGCGGCGTATGATTCGGTACACACGGTCAAAACTGTTCTCTCTGCCGATAACTAAACGCTCGACGAAGTAACTGTACTCATAGCGGCCGCCGGGGAGCTTTTCGAGACGCATAACTTTTTCGCCGCGGCTTCCGTTCACCGATTTCAGATAGACTTTATCGCTGATTTTCAGCAGATCCTTCAGGTCGTTTTGATCCCGGAACCGGCGGGTGACAGGCAAATACGGCCTCATTTGTTCGACTTCCCGCAATTTTTTATACAAATCCCACTTATCGAAGTAATGCTGCGCATTCAACTTTTGAATTCCCATTCGGGTAATCCGTTTTCTGACCCGCAAGGCGCGTTCCCACTGGCTTGTTGTTATTCCTCCGCAGCGATCGTAAAAAATATCCGGCAGGGGAAACGTTTTTCTTTCCCATGTGCCTTTTCGGCTGTTATACAGAGTTCCTTTCACCGTCCGTTTGGCGAAGTTCACATCATTCACAGAGAAAAAATACACCGGTACCCCTGTTTTTCGGCTTGCCCGATAAAGCCCGGCAAAACGAAAATTGTTCTGAATGTCGCCGCTCGAACTGTTCAAGTATTGAATGACGCCGCTGGATACAAAAACACCCACATACGGATTGCGATTTTCGTTGGCGATTTTGCACACCCCCAAACCAAGATAAATGCAACTATGCAACTTTTAGTGCGCTGCTTCTGCAAAGATGATTCATTATATTACCGAAAAGCGGAAAGAACACGGCAGTTGACTATAATTCCGTGATATTGCAGGACGTTCGTTCAAAGGGCGCCGGACGCTTCTTTGGCAAGGTATGTCGCATATTGAAATACGGACAAGTATTGGGGAGAAACGGATTTCGTGTCTTCAAGCCCGCGTATGGGAAGCTTCTCCGGCTTCGAGTTCGCTTCGATAAACCAAAGCTTTCCTTCCTTATCGACGGCCATATCCATTCCGAGTTCTCCGAGCAAACCGAACTCTTGTTCAATATATCGGGCAATCATGACGGTTTTTCTTCGTATCTCCCGGCCGCGAGGAATATTTTCCGCACCGTTTCTTCTTTTCCAGTAGCGGTAAATCTCTTTGTATTTCCTGTAATTTTTTCCGATGGTCGTAATGGTCGCCCCGCGTTTGGCCACGTTAGCCTGGTTGTAGATCACTTTCCATTGTCCCGAACCGTTTTTGCAAATGAGCACGCGCAGATCGAGCTTCCGCCCTTTAAAAGTCAATAAATCGATTCCTTTCTGCACGATCAGAGGTTTATCGCCCAGGAACCGGTAAATGCGGTTCTCCAGTTCCGAATCGTTCTTCACGATCGCTCTTTTAAGACCGTGATGATAATGGTTTACAATTAACCCTTTTTTGGATTGTTCAACGGACATGACCTCTCTGCCCCGGCTGCCGTAAAACGATTTGATGTAGATCAGTCGGTGTCTCTCCAGCATGTCTTTAATGTCTTCGAATGACGTGCAGCGCATCGTCTCGGGCAAATATTCCCGCAATTCGGCGTGTTGGCTCAACCGGTCATACAGTTCCCACTTTCCGAGATAATCGCTGTTGTTAATCAACCGGACAGCGGGATGTTCGGCAAACAGTTTCCGGATGAGCTTTACTTCCGGTTTGAGCTCCCGATCAAACTTGACGCCGCAATCATAAATAATGTTGGGAAACGGAAAAGAACGGCATATCCATTTGCGCGAATCCGGAGCTTGCGCATACCCTTGAATCGACTGGTCTTTCCAGCGGATCTGGTCGATCGAAAAATAATAAATGAAACATTTTGCAGCCTTGTTGGCCTGTACGTTTTTAACGGCGGGCAACGGAATTTTTCCGCGCGCCAAGGAGGAAATAAACCGTGGATTCACAAAAATGCCGACCACCGGTCCTAAATAAATCGTCCGTCCGGCTTTCCATACATTCAGACGAATGCCGTTTATCAGCAGCAGCCGTTCGAAAAGATAGGCAGGCAAATAGATCGCGGCTGTGTGTTCATCCGTTTTTTTAACCGTTATATTTACGTTGAAATGCCCGACGGCCAGCGTGCAGTCTTGTTCGTCGATGAGGTCCAGCTGGTCGAAAATGTCCGAAGAAACATAGCACGCGTTTTCTTTACTGCGAAGCCTTTTTACAAGAACGTCCATTTTTTCCCTCCCAAGCCATGATTCATCATCTGTATCATCTTATGAGGAATCCGCCGATTGGAACGCGTTCCAAGAGAAAATGGACAAATGCCGTCTTCCGGCAATTTTTCTCCGTCCTCAACTTGTGGTACGATAGTAGGGGATTGTCAACATGACTACAGCATGGCGGATGAGGAGGCATACAATGAAGAAGCAGCTTTCCATGATTATGGTGTTGCTGATGACGACATTTATCGGGTTCGGGATCATTATTCCCGTCCTGCCTGCGGTGGTGTCTCCTTTTCATCTCGGAATGATGCTGGCGGTCTATTCCGCCGCTTCCTTCATGATGTCGCCGGTTTGGGGAGCGTTATCCGACCGGTTTGGCAGGCGGCCCGTCATCATTGCGGGAATATTCGGGTTCGGCGTCAGCTTTTTCCTGTTTGCCATTGCGGGGGGCAATCTTGGGCTGATGTATGTTTCGCGCGTACTCGGAGGATTGTTTTCCGGAGCCGTCACTTCATGCGCGGTCGCTTACGTGGCGGACATCACGACGGAGGAGAACCGGACGAAAGGAATGGGCCTGGTCGGGATGTCCATCGGTCTCGGGTTCATATTCGGGCCGGGCATCGGCGGTTTGCTGAGCCGATTCGGCTACGATGTTCCGTTTTTTGCAGCCTCCGGCTTGGCGTTCGTGATGATGCTGACCGCTTTCCTGTACCTGGGCGAATCGCTTCCGCAGGAAAAAAGGACGCGGCGGCGCGAGGCGAAACCTTCCAGATGGACGGCCTTTACAGGCCCGCTTAAATATTTGTACATACTCGGTTTTTTCGTATCGTTCACGCTGGCCGAACTGGAAACGACGCTGCAGTATTTTCAAATGGCGAGGTTTAACGCCACCCCGGCCGATATCGGCTTCATGCTCACCGTCAGCGGCATCGTCGGCGCGGCGATACAAGGAGGCGTCGTCCGCAAATATGTAAAAAAGGGCGGCGAACACAAGGTCATTCTCTACGGGCTCGTATTGTCGGCGGCCGGCTTTTTTCTGCTGCTGCTGTCCGAAAATTTGCTGACGGCGACCGTTTATTTAACGGTGTTTGCGGCCGGAAACGCGCTGATTCGCCCCTGCGTCACATCGCTCATTTCGCAAAAAACGACCGTCGGGCAGGGAACGGCTGCGGGTCTCAGTTCTTCGATGGACAGCCTGGGCCGCATTACGGGACCATTGCTCGGTTCGGGAATGCTGCAGCTCCAAATTTATCTGCCGTTCATCATCGGCGGATTGTTGTCGCTGGCCGCCATAGGGCTGCTTTACCGCTACATCGCCTCGGACAGGGAAACTTCCTTGTCATATTGAACGCCATCGCAAAGTATGCTAGTTTTAAAACAAATCGTGAAAGCGTTTTAGGAAGTTTCCTGGAGAGCAGTCCAGATGAATTGGGAGGGGAACGAGTGCCATGAAAGCGGCTGTCATCACCGAACCGTACCGCATCAGCGTCCGGGACGTTCCGAAACCGGCGCCGGGACCGGAGGAAGTGCTCGTCGCCATAAGAGCGGCGGGCATATGCGGAAGCGACATGCACTTTTACGACGGATCGAGCCCGATTGTTTTTCCGCAAATCCTGGGGCATGAGCTGGCCGGGATCGTGGAGGAAGTCGGCAACGAAGTGAGGCATTTGAAAGCGGGCGATCGCGTCGTCATCGAGCCGGGTGTTGCTTGCGGGCGCTGTTATCCGTGCCGGATCGGCAAATACAACTGTTGCGTCAACATCCAAACGATAGGCATCGAAAGAGCGGGCGGGTTTGCGGAATATGTAGCGGTACCGGAAAAATACGCCCACAGGATGCCGGACGGGATGAGTTTTGAAGTCGGCGCTCTGGTCGAGCCGTTTACCATCGGGGCGCAGATTGTCGATCGGGCCGGCATCCGGCCGGGCCATACGGTTACCGTCATCGGCACGGGTCCGATCGGTCTCACGGTAATCGTTCTGCTGAAAAGGCTGCACAACGTGAAGCTGTTCGCCGTCGACGTCGTTCCCGAAAGGCTCGACAAGGCGTTACGGTTCGGCGCGGACGTGCCGATTAACGCCGGAGAGCGAGATCCGATCGAAGCGATTGCCGAGCTGACGAACGGGGAAGGCTCCAACATCGTCATCGAATGCGTCGGCGCGAAGCGGACGATCGAGCAGACCGTCGATATGGTGAGCCATGGCGGCAGAATCGTCGTCGCCGGAGTGACGTTTCAGGACGTGAGCTTCCACGGCCGATCGCTGACGAAAAAAGAGGTCGAGATCGTCGGGAGCCGCAACAGCGCGGGCAAATTTCCGTCGGTGATCGACTTTCTGAACCGGAACCGCGACATCGCGGATCTGTTTATTACGCATAACATGCCGTTCCAGCAGACGTCCGAGGCTTTTCAAATCGCGAAAACCAAGCCGGACGAAGTGACGAAAATCATCCTCGGTTTCAAGGAGGGCGCATAAATGAAAGGACTTCGGGACAAAACGGCCGTCATTGCCGGCGGAGGCCGCGGAATCGGAAAAGCGGTCGCGGAAAAACTGGCCGGATACGGCGCGAATGTCGTCATCGGCAGCCGCACGGAGGCCGAGTATGCGGAGACGGCGGAGAAGATTCGTTTGAGCGGGGCGAAAGCGTTCGGATTTCATCTCGACGTTTCCGATCGGGCGAGCGTCGAACGTTTTGTCGAGCAGGCGGCGGCTGTATGCGAATGCATCGACATCCTCGTTTACTGCGCCGGAGTGAACACCCGCCTGCCGGCGGAAGAGTATCCCGAAGAAGTGTGGCTTAACGTGCTGAACATTAATTTGAACGGCGCTTACCGCATGTGCCAGGAGGTCGGCAAACGGATGATTGAAAGCGGAGGCGGGGCCATCGTCAACATTACGTCGATGATGTCCCATGTGACGACTCCGAATCAGAGCGCATACTCGGCGTCGAAGGGAGCGCTGCTGCAGTATACGAAGCTGCTTGCCGTGGAATGGGCCAAGTATAACATCCGCGTCAACGCGGTAAGCCCCGGATATATCGCGACCGAATTGAACGCCGACGCGCGCAGGCAGGCGTCGTACACCGACAATGTGCTGCATAAAACGCCGCAGAGGCGTTTCGGCACGCCGGAAGAAGTCGCGGAAGCGGTCTGTTTCCTCGCTTCTCCCGAAGCGTCGTTTATTAACGGGGCTTGCCTGCCCGTCGACGGAGGCTTTCTCGCCGGACATCCGGCGATTGTCGCCAGAACGACATGACGGACGGCGGGGAAATCGCCTTCTTTCGGAAAGGGCCCATGGAAAGGAGAATGCAGGTTGAAGGTTGAGTTGGCATACGGGAAAACCGGACTCCGCATCGAGGTCCCGGACCATACCCGCGTCATCGAACCCCGGCACGTGCCCGGTCTACAGGACGAAAAACAGGCGGCGCTTGACGCTTTAAGGAATCCGATCGGCACGCCGCCGCTAAAGCGGATGGTGAAAGCGACGGACAAAGTGTCCATCGTCATCAGCGACATGACAAGGCCGACGCCGAATCATAAGCTCGTGCCGTGGCTGCTGGAAGAGCTGGATCATGTGCCCCGCGAGAACTTTGTGATCATCAACGGCACGGGAAGCCACCGCGACAACACGCGCGAGGAGCTGGAGCAGATGCTCGGCAAACCGGTGGTCGATGCCGTGCGTGTCGTGAACAACAACGCTTTCGACAAATCGACGCAGGCTTATTTGGGAAAAAGCTCGACCGGAGCGGAAGTGTATTTGAATAAGGAGTATGTGGAAAGCGATTTTAAAATTGTGACCGGATTCATCGAACCTCACTTTTTTGCCGGCTTCAGCGGGGGGCCGAAAGGCATTATGCCGGGCATCGCCGGAATTGACACGATACTGCATTTTCACAGCGCCAAGCTGATAGGCGACCCGAACAGCACGTGGGGACTTATCGAGAACAACCCGGTGCAGGCGGAAGCGACGGAAATCGCGCTCATGTGCAAGCCGGACTTTATGTTCAATGTCACGCTGAACGGCAGCAAACAAATTACGCGTTTTTTCGCCGGCGACGTGATCGCCGCGCACCGCGCCGGGTGCGAATACGTGCGGCGCCAAGCGATGGTGGAATGCGAACACCGTTTTGACATCGTGATTACGACGAACAGCGGTTATCCGCTGGATCAAAATTTATATCAGGCCGTCAAAGGTATGAGCGCGGCGCAATCGATCGTCAAACGGGGCGGGGCGATCATTTGTGCGGCGGAGTGCAGCGACGGACTGCCGAATCACGGCAATTACGCAAAAATTTTACAGATGGGGAAGACGCCGCAGGAAATATTGGACATCATTAACGCGCCGTCGTTTCAAATGTTCGATCAATGGCAGGCGCAAAAGCAAGCGCTCGTGCAATTATGGGCCGATGTCTATGTGTATTCTTCTTTGGACGAAGCGCAAATCGCCGGCGCGATGCTGAAACCGGTATCCAGCATCGAAGCGGAGCTGCGACGGCTGCTTGATCGGTACGGCGGGGACGCAACGGTTGCCGTCATGCCGCTAGGCCCGTTAACGATACCGTACGTGACGGAAAAGGCCGTCCGATAAAGGGGGGAATGCGCGTGAACGATAAGGAAAAGTATTTGTTCGATGTGCAGGGGTACATTGTCGTCGAAAATGTGCTGCGCGCGGATCAGCTCGCCAGGTTAAACCGCGCCATCGACGAGAAGCAGGCGGCGGGCGAGCCGCTGCAAGATTTTCTCACGTGGGAGGAACCGGAATTCCGCAACCTGATCGCCGACGCGAAAATCAGGCCGTATTTGCTGGAAATGCTGGGCGAAGAATACCGGCTGGATCACGAGTACCCGATCATTCACCGCAAAGGAGCGCCTTCCCTGCAATTGCACGGCGGCGGCACGCCGTACGATCCGGGACAATATTATCATGCGAAAAACGGCAAGATGTTTTCCGGGTTAACGGTCGTTTCCTACGCCTTAACGGACATCGGCCCGGACGACGGCGGATTTTGCTGCATTCCCGGCAGCCATAAGGCGAATTTTCATGTGCCGGAGGAATATGTCCATTATGCGGAGATCGGACCGACGATTCATGTCCCGCAAAAAGCCGGGGACGTTCTCATCTTTACCGAAGCGTTGACGCACGGCACTTTTCCGTGGCAGGGGGATCACGAACGCCGGTCGCTATTGTACAAATATTCGCCCGCCGTCATTTCCTGGGGACCGTATAAACGGCGGCAGGAACTGCTGGACCTGCTGACCGAAGAGCAGCTGAGAATCGTCACGATGCCTTCCCATCCGGTCTACCGCAAATATTTTGCGCCTAAGGAAAACTAAAGCGGGGAAAACGGAAAACCGATGTGGATAAGTGAACCCGGACGCGATCGATTGCGCCCGGGTTCTTTTTTCCGGCCGTATTTACGGAATCAGCGGCTTTCTTCCGGCGCAAGTCCGCGTACGATAAACCGCACCATCATTTCGATTTCCCGTTCGTCATCCCACTCCTGATCCGGAGCGAGAAGATACCGCGTGATAAAAAAGCCGAGGATGTTCGAGGCCGTCATGCGGATGACCGAATAAGGCGGGATGTCGATGATTTGCCCTTCTTTCTGGTAATGCTCGACGATGTTTTTGAACCGTTCCAGCACTTTTCCCGCGACATGTTCCTTAAATTGCTCCTGCAGCTCCGGGTGGAAAGGAACTTCCTGCAGCAATATTTTAATGACCGGCAAATGTTTGCGCACAAATTCCTGGCGGTTATGAATGACCGCTCTCAGAAAATCTTCATACCTGGCATAGGTCGCGTCAAGCACTTTATTGAAATCTTTTAAGATGAACGGTGCGATCAATTTGCTCATCAGAGGAGCGACGATGGAGAGAAGCAGATCTTTTTTCGTCTTGTAGTGGCGGAAAATCGTTCCTTCCGCGACTCCGGCCTTCTGCGCGATTTCGCTGGTCGACGAAGCCGCGTATCCTTTTTCCGCGAATACTTCCACGGCGGCCTGAATTATCTTGATCTGCTTTTCCGTCAGCTTCACGTCTTCGTCGTTTAAATTAAGTAGCTCGTCGACCCACTGCTCAAATGGCTCAGCCACGCCGATTCCTCCTGAAGTTTATTGTCATGGGTTGAATGTACAATACCCATTATATCTTACGGTGCTTGCGCAGCGCCAGCACGTTGGCGGCTGCGAAAAACGCGGAAAATCCGGCGAGCGCGTAAATGTCCGGAGCGATATCCGCCCAGCCTTTGCCGCGTATCATGACATCCCGCAAAGCGTCTGCGCCGTACGTTAAGGGCATAACCGCTCCAAGCCAGCGCAGCCATTCCGCCATCGTGTCCATATTGAACAGGCCGGAGAAAAAGATTTGCGGCACGATGACGAGCGGGATAAACTGGATCATTTGAAATTCATTGTTGGCGTACGCGGACAAAAACGTTCCGAGCGTGAGCGCCGTCAACGCCAGCAGCAGCGTGACCAGCAGCACATACCCGAATGAACCCTCCATGATCATGTCGAGAATGTCAATCGCAAACCAGGCGATAATCCCGGCTTGAATCATCGTAAACAGACCGAAGCCCAGCACATAGCCGATGACGATTTCCCATCTGCGCAGCGGAGTGGCGAGCAGCCGTTCCAGCGTTCCTCCGGTACGTTCCCTTAAAAACGCCACACCCGAGATGAGAAAGACGAAGAAAAAAGCGAAATAGCCGATCAGTACGGGGCCGAAATTATCGAACGCCGCCATCTGCTCCGAGCCGTGCAAATAGGAAATGGACGATTTCAGCGCATCCGCCGCGGGATTCATATCTTGGAGCAGTTTTTGCAGCAGCAGAAGCACCGATTTGTTGACCGACGGATCGCTACCCTCCAGCTTGACATGGGGAATGACTCCGTCAAAGCTGATGATGGCGTCGATCCGGGCGTCCTCCAGAGCTTTCTCCGCATCTTCAGGCGAATACTCGACAACGGTGGCGCCGTATTGTTCCAGCTTGTGGACAAGCGGAGCGGGAACGTTGACGGCGCCGATGTCCGGTTTGTATTCTTCGCCGTTAAAGACGAGCGACATCATGTACAATATGACGACGGGGGCGACGATCATCAAAGCCAACGTCCTTTTGTCATGAATGAACTGCCGCCAAATGCGGACAATTAGCGCTTGCACTCTCATGCGCGGGCACCTCCGTATAGGAGAAACGCTTCCTCTATTGTTTGGGCGTTCGTTTCCTTCTTGAGCGATTCCGGCGAACCAACGGCGATGAGGCTTCCTTCGCGAATCAGCGCTAATTTATGGCATTTTTCGGCTTCGTCCATGACGTGGGTTGTCACCAATACGGTGATCCCTTGACCGCTGAGCCGCTCCAGCTCCCGCCAGATCGACTGCCGCAGCACCGGATCGATGCCGACCGTAGGCTCGTCAAGGATGAGAATTTCCGGTTGGTGAAGCAGGGCGACGGCGAGCGACAACCGGCGTTTCATGCCCCCGGAATAATGAAGCACCTGCTTTTTCAAGTCGGCGGACAGATTGACCAACTTAGCCGCCTCCATGATTCGCCGCTTTTTTGTACCGCCCTTCAGGCCGTACAAAGATGCGAAAAAATCAAGGTTTTCGTAGCCGGTCAGTTCGCCATACAGCGCGTCCGATTGCGCCATATATCCGATGTTCGACATGACGTCGAGGCGCGGCATTTTTTGATTCTTTACGTATACTTCCCCATAGTCCGCTTCGTCAATGCCGGCGATCATTTTCACAAGAGTCGTCTTTCCCGCCCCGGAAGGACCGAGCAGACCGAATATTTCCGATCTCGGTACGTGGAGCGTTATATCGCGCAGCACTTCTTTGCCGCCCAATCGTTTTCCCGCGCGTTCAACGCGTATGCATGCATCTTGTGTCACAGGCTGCCTCTCCTTTGCAATAAAAAAGTGAGTAAACACTTACAGGACAATCATACAATAATCCGAATCATTTGTATAGTGAGTAATCACTTATTTTATGGCGGCGAAGCGAAGGCCCGTTTCAGGCATGAAGGCAAAAAGCAGCCGCGGCGGATTCCGCCGGGCTGCTTCAAAGTCCGTTTCACCGGTTTGGTTTACCGTATTGTCATACTGCTTCTATGCTTTCGGAATGGCTGGCGAACAGCCGGTCTACAATCTGGCTTTTATCTCCGACAATGCTTTAACTTTCCCTTTTCGGATTTTCACATACATTTTTCCGTTCGTTCCCTTCAGCAATCTGACGCCCATAATGTTGATAATCGTCGTGTAATAAGCCATAGGGCTTCACCTCCTAAGATCGAATATATGCTTGCCGGGCGATGTCCTATGCCGGATAATGATCGCGCCATTACAACATTTTCTCATTCCGGCAGGAAAATGATGACATCGGAGAGAAGGAATAAAAGAACGACGGCCGTTATGCGGCATCAAGTGATACAACAGGAAACACTACAACGCGACCGAAGGAGTGGATGATAGACATGAAAAAGATGCCATGGAAGAAAACGTTGACGATGAGCGGAATCGCAGTCTTTTGTTTTGCGGCGGGGGCGTTCGCCGCGAATACGGCACAGAAAGTCGAGGCTTACCTTCGTCCCGATTTCAGCGTTGTGCTGAACGGAAGCAAGGTCAACCTCGGGCAGGCGCCGCTTGTTTACGACGGCAACGGATATTTGCCCATCAGAGCTGTGGCGAATTTGCTCGGCGTTGCGATCGATTGGGAGGAGTCGAGCAAATCGATCCTGATTTCTTTGCCCGAGTCGCCCGCTCAAAGCCCTGCGCCCAATGCCGGGAACGTGCCCGCTTCGCCGTCAACGGATCAATATACCGTGGAAACCGAAATCAAGCTGTCTTCGCTTGTTGCCTATAAAATGACGTATTTGAACGCGGATTATCCCGTTCTCGCCAATTTTTACGACAATAACATGTATTTGCGCCTGAGCGATGTGCAGCGGATGGGGATTAGCACAACCGGGCTGACGCTTTCCAAAGAAAAGCTGACCGGAGAATATTATGTCCATGTTGAGCTGCTGAAGCCGCGCTGGAAGGAGATGCCGCTTACGAATTTGCTGAACGGTCCGGTCATTACCGGCGAAACGAACACGGAGAAGATCAAGGCGCTGAAACAATTTGTGCCAGCGGGCTATAATCCGGAGCATGCCGGTGAACAGACGACAGTATATTCCATTCAAGCTTTGCCGGAGGAAAACACCTATTTGTATTTATGCCAGCAGTCCAACCGTGAATTTGTCGGTTATAAAGTGAAGCTTGGGCAAACCAGCAGCGGCGGATGGAATGTATACAGCGGAAGCTCGATACGCTACATCGATTCGGAGGAGTAACCGCCCGCCCCGTTTGCCCGGGAGGCGGCTCCCGGGCATTTTTTCGGTGGAAGATGGCGATGACAAGCTTTTTCGCGCCGCTCAAAAAATAATCAATAAACCAAGTTGCTAAATCATACAATGGAGTATAAGATATTGATAAGCAATAAGTTGTCTGAACATTCTGTCAAAAAATACGCTACATTACCGGGAGGGATTGCCGTGAACAAGGGTTATGAAGTAGAATACTGCAACCTTGAGTTGCGATTCGATCGCCGGCAAATCCAGAACTTCATCAAAGCACTCATCCAGGAAGGATACTCTTTGTATTGGAATGAAAACGATCAGCAGTTCATCATTTCCATCCGGACAGGACGCAAACTGATCAAATTAAAATTCCAAAGAATCGGAGAGCGGTACAAGATTATCGGCGATTACTCGTTCAAGGACGAGAAGCTGGCGGAACTCATGGAGAAGATGATCAACGATACGCGAGGTCATGCTGTCGTCAAAAGAATTAAGGAACACCAGATTTTGATAGAAAACATCATGTTCGGCGAAATCATTCGCATGGTCGAAATATCCGGGGTGGAACATAAAGTGCTGTTTCAAAAACAACCTCTGGTTACCATCGACGAAATGATGCAGGCGTTTAAATCGAAGAGGGCGGAAGAACGGGTATCCGTGTTAAGAATGGAGTTGGACTATGAGTTGTCGACACTGCACGAAGCCCTACAAATGGGGGATAAACAGGCGATACAATCTTCGAAGGAGAGGCTGGCGGAGCTGCGGCATGAAATGCTGTTGCTTGAATTATAATCGGGACGATTGACGGGGGCGCCTGTATACATACGGGAGCTCCTTTTTAAACGATGAAAAATATGGAAGATCGATGAACGGCAAGTTTCATTACGGATTCATGATTTTTGTTGGCTGGCAGGGTCTATTTGCGCGAGGGAGGCATATATTGAAATGGCGGTTATTTTTTATCGATGGGGTGAATCGGTGTGAATGCTGTAATCGAAGCGAAAGAGCACACAGTAACTTACCGTGTTGGGGAGAAACTCAATACGATTAGAGGGATACTGCAGGAACATAACGCAGCTCACGACTACTTGCGGATCAAGACAAAGAACAGTATCGAATATTTTATTCCTCTGTCTTACGTTGTCGATATCAAACCATAAGGAAAGCACCCCAGCAGGTGCTTTTTTTCGCTTCACCGATTCCCGTCCAGAACGAGCTGCGCTTCCGCAATGTCCGGTTCAATGCTGTCCCAACGGTTCATGCAGTGATGAACAATCATTTCGAGATCATTTTCGTTTTGTTCGTCGTCCTTATTTCGGTACAAAATATTCATCAGCCAATTCGTCAAAATCGACAAATGACGCCGGTAAGCATAAAAGCGCAGCAAATCGGTATTGATAGAAACCGGCTCGCCAAACTCCCGTTCGTAATGCGGGAAGAACACAGCGAACTCTTTGCCG
This sequence comes from Paenibacillaceae bacterium, assembly GCA_041686835.1. Lineage (GTDB taxonomy): Bacteria > Bacillota > Bacilli > Paenibacillales > JAWLCZ01 > JAWLCZ01. Next base: position 29,225 of record JAWLCZ010000002.1, read on the forward strand.
ATGTAGTAAAACAAATCCCGTTCCGGCGGGGCAAAGACCGCCGCTTCCCAGTCTATGAAAAACAGTTCTCCGCCATTTCGAATCAGGTTGCCTCCCCATATGTCGCCATGGCATAAAACCTGTGGTTTGCCGCTGGCGCGCACCGCCGAATGCAGGTGACGCACCAGGTCCCGCAGCCGCATCACTTCATCCTTCCGCGGCAGAACGATTTCCCTCAGAGCGCGATGATGCGCATTTCCGGCAAGCGGTAGATCTTCCAGAGCTGCGATACAGCGCACAAGATCGCGATCGAACGAAATATCGAACGATTCCGTTTCGCATCGTTCCAGTTTGGGGGTCGAGCGGTGAATGTTTGCGACCGATTTCGCGATCGCTTGCAAAACGGATTCGGAAAAAGGATACGCGTCCGCAAGCGTATCGCCTTCAATGTAATTGAACAGAACGAGCGTCACTTGGTCCAGCGCCGTCTTGAACCGCCCGTTTACCGTTTGGATTGGATAAGTAAGGTTCGCAAAGAGCCCTTGGTGATACAAACGCCAAGTCAAAGGCAAATAAAAATCGAGCCGTTCGGCGTGTTTTCTTTGCCTGTCATTGTTCCGGTTAAGCAGTTTCAAATAATAACGCATGCCGTCCGCGCAGTTCACGATGTAAGAATAAGCCGAATCTCCCATCGGAATGAATTCGACGTTGTCCGCACGTATTCCGTAATCGCGGATTAATTTGGCAATGAGCGCCGTTTCGTCGATGGGGTATTTTACCTTCATTCTTTTCTCCTTTCCTGCAGCCTGTGCGGTGACAGTTTTGCCGTTTTTCTCGTCCTGACTTTGTCGGAAAACATCGGCAATTCGGCAATGATCATGCCGGCAAGAATGAACAAACAGCCTACGATCGTTTTTATGGTCATTACCGTTCCCAGAAACCAGACATCAGCCAAGGCAGCGAATACCGGTTCCGTCGCGAAAATGAGCGCCACATGGGAAGGAACGGTAAACTTTTGAAATTCGGTCTGCGCCACGAACGAAAGAACCGTTGCAGGTATGGCCGTAATAAGCAGCGCCCAAAAAACCGAAGGCTGGAGCAGGACGCTTGTGTCGTACGCCAGCGCCCCATCCGGTTCGATCCAGGGGGAAAGCGCCGCGCTGAGCACGGCGACGGTCGATAATTGGACGAATGACAAAGAGAGCGTCGGGTAATGAGGCGCGTATTTTCCCGTATACACGATTTGCATTCCGAAACAAAGCGCGCACAAAAGAACATAGAAGTCGCCGATATTGATGTTCGTCATATCGCCGACAGTCAGCGTGTATAAACCGAACAAAGCGGAAACAGCGCCGAATATTGCGCCCCATCCGGGCTTTTCCCGCAGAATAAAATAAGCGAACAGCGGTACGAGCGCCACCGACAGTCCGGTAATAAACCCGGCCTTTCCCGAAGTCGTGTACTGCAGACCGACGGTTTGAAACGCGTATCCTCCGAACAGCCAAATTCCTAGTACGATACCGCTGCCCATCATATTTCGGCTTATTTTTCCCGTTTGCTTGCGGTAGAACAGCAGGATGACGATAAGCAAACAGAATGAAGCGATGGTGAAACGGACAGCGTTAAACGCCAAGGGAGGCAGTTGTTTGATCGCTTCCTGGACAACGACAAACGTGACGCCCCATGTAAAGGCGACCAGCAACAGCATCAGGTCGGCCACCCCTCTTTTTCTCATCCGTATCCCCCCGGCGTAAAACTTATCTCTATTATAGCGATTTTTTGCCCGATTCGATATCGTTAGCCGCGCTGAGAAAGCCGGGTTTCATAAATTGTCACAAAAATTCGGGGGATGCCGATTTGCAGAGCGGAGCGAATTGGTACAAAATGAAATAAACCGAATCACGAAAGGAACATCGCATCCATGCCATTCGACCATGCAGCGGACAAGGCTTGTATACTGTCCAGAGAATCGCTGCCCGATCCGGAGCCGGGCATCTCGTTATCCTTCATGACATACAGCAGCCAAGGGCTCGCTGTAAATGGATATTTGGCCGTGCCGAAAGGCGAACCGCCGTATCCGGGTCTCGTATACTGCCGCGGCGGAATCGGAAAAGTCGGCATGGTGAAGATCGAACGAATCGTCCCCATCGCGAAGAGAGGTTTTGCGGTATTCGCCCCGTTTTACCGCGGATACGGCAACCGGCAAGGAAGGGACGAGTTCGGCGGGGAAGACCGGTTCGATGTTTATAACGCCATCGCGGTCATGCAGTCTTTGCCCGAAGTAAGGAGCGGCGCCATTCCGCTCATCGGTTTTTCCCGCGGAGCGGTGATGGCGCTGCTTGCGGCCAAAGAGTGCGAAGCGGCGGGTCCCGTCGTCGTATGGGGCGGGGTCAGCGATCTTTTCCTGACCTACGAAGAACGGGTAGACTTGCGCCGCATGCTCAAGAGGGTGGTGGGCCATCCGCAAAAACAGGCGGAGAAATACCGCAGCAGATCGGCCGTATACTGGGCCGGCGACATACGGACGCCCGTTCTTATCGTACACGGCACGAACGACGTTCAAGTTAGCGTGGAGCACGCCACTCGTCTGGCCAACGCGCTCAAAACAGCCGGGAAGCCATACGAGCTTAGGCTGTATGAAGGGCTCGGACATCATTTTCCGAATGAAGCCAATGAGCAGGCGCTGGATTACATTCACCAGTGGATCCGGGAAAACATGACTTAAAAGGCCGCACGATGGTGCGGAAGCGCACAATCAGTTCGGACAGGAGAGATGCAGGATGTCCTACCGTACGCTAAAGCTGTTGACGATTCTTCTTCCTCCGCTTGTCATCGGAGGATTCGAATACATCCGCCACGAATTTTTGCTCGAGCAGTTTTCGATGGAAGCCGGCAATTTGTATATCACAATTCTTACGCTGGTCGTCTCGTACTTGTTTTCCACATGGATGTTCCGCACGATCGAACGCACCAATCAGCGTCTTTCGGAAGAACAGTCGAGACGCGCCGTATATGAAGAGCGGGAAAGGATCGCCCGCGAGCTGCACGATAACATCGCGCAAATCTTATTTTTCCTGAACGTCAATTTAAAAAAAGGAAACCTGGACGAAGCGAAATCGGCCGTTTCCGAAATCGACAACCATCTGCGGCAGGCGATATTCAACCTGCGTTCACTGCCGTCGGAAGGGGCGGCCTTTAAAGCCCGCTTGCAAAAATGGCTGCGCGAATGGGGGGAAATTACGGGGATTGAAGTGACGGAGCGGCTCGATCTCCCGGATCATTATTTTACGACGGGGGAGGAAGTCCAGCTTTTTGCCATTATTCAGGAGGCGTTTACGAATATCCGAAAACATTCGCTGGCCCACCGGGCGCAAATCGATTTTTCGGCGATACCCGGCGGAGGTTGGGAATTGACGATTCGGGACGACGGCTGCGGCATCGCGGATCGCGGAATGCAAACGAATAAGTACGGGCTGTCGATGATGCGCAAGCGGGCGCACGAGCTCGGGGCGTCGTTCGCTATCGGGCAGGCTGAGCAGGGCGGCACGGAGCTCCGCTTGTCCGCGGAAAGGAGGAAACGATGACGATGAACCGGTATCGTGTCATTATTGCCGACGATCATCCGTTGGCGCGCAGAGCGATCAGGGGGCTATTGTCGGAGGATGACTTTTGCGACGTCGTAGGCGAAGCGGCGGACGGGGCGGAAGCCGTTCGGCTGTGCGGCGAACTGCAGCCGGATCTTGTGCTGATGGACATTAACATGCCGGAATTGAGCGGCCTCGAAGCGACGCGCAGAATCAAACAGCGGTACCCGCACATCAAAGTGGTCATGCTGACGGTGTCCGATGATGTGGCCGATTTGTTCACCGCGATACAGTTCGGAGCGCAAGGGTATTTGCTGAAAAATATGGAACCGGACGATTGGATGGCGTATCTGCGCGCCCTGCTCGACGATAATTCCGAAGTGTCGCGTCAAATGGCGGATCGGTTGTTTCATCGTTTCCGTACCGGCAAATCGGCGGACGAACCGGACAGCAGCGTGCTGACTTCGCGGGAAATGGAAATTGTCAAATATGTCGCCGCGGGCGAAACGAACCGGCAAATCGGCGATCGGCTCGTCATTACGGAAAATACGGTGAAAAACCATATTAAAAATATTTTGGACAAGCTTTCGCTGGAAAACAGGGTACAGTTAACCGCATATGCGATCCGTCATGGATTGACACACAATGGACACCATAAAGAGTGAAAAATAGCCCGGTAGAGTCATTTTCAATAAAGACCGGTTCCGGTATGTTGTTAATGGAGCCTCGGCGCAGCGCTGTGCCGTTGTTGATGTATGCCGGCAAAGAAGATGGACCGACTCATTGACGAAAGGATGGAAAATATGAAAAAATGGATGTTGACATGCACCGCAAGCATGTTATGCATGCTGCTGTTTGCCGGAATGGCATGCGCTCATGTCACCGTATACCCGAAAGAAACGACGCAGGGCGCTTATGAAAAATTCACCGTCCGCGTACCGACCGAAAAAGACGTCCCGACCGTTAAAGTGGAAGTCAAAATTCCGGATGACGCGGAAATCAGCAGAGTCGAGCCGAAGCCCGGCTGGAAATACGAATTTGTGAAAGACTCGACCGGTAAAATTACAAGCGTCATATGGACGGCGACGGACGCGGGGCTCGGCCCGACCGAGTTCGGAGAGTTCAATATGCAGGGGAAAGTCGGCGATAAAGCGTCATCGCTCGCATGGAAAGCCCACCAGACTTATAAAGACGGAACCGTTGTCGATTGGGTCGGATCGGAAGGCTCGGAACACCCGGCTTCGGTAACCAAAGTGAAAGAAAAGGCGGCAGGAGACGCATCTCACAGCGATGAACACGGGAAGGCCGCATCCGGTAACGAAGCAGCCGGGGGAGCCGAAGCCGATAACGGTTCGTCCAATGTGCCGTTGTATCTTTCCATAGCCGCGCTGGCGTTAGGCTTATTTTCCCTTATGGTATCTTTAAGGAGAAGAGTTGGATGAATGTAAAACGGGCCGGTTCGGCCGCAATCCTCATCATCTTCCTGCTTGCTGCGGCTGCGTGCTCAAGTGAGCAGGAAGCCGCTCATAACCGGCATGTCGCCGAAAACGGGGACCTGCAGGAAAGAACGGCTTCGCTATCGGAACTGCCGACATTTCTGAACGGACAAGACGAACGGATCCGGCTGGTTTACCGGTTAGCCGGCGACAACTACGATTTGCTTCGCCGGATTCCGTGTTACTGCGGCTGCGGCCGCAGCGCCGGGCATCAAAGCAACGCGAATTGCTTCATCAAAGAAGCCGGCGAGGACGGATCGATCGTTTGGGACGATCACGGCACCCGCTGCAACTTTTGTCTTCTCATTGCGGCCGAATCCGCAAAATTGAAGCGGCAGGGGAAATCCGATAAAGAAATTCGCGACTATATCGATGAAAAATATAAAGAAGGCTTCGCCGAACCGACTCCGACGCCGATGCCGTCGTAAACGACGGGTCATGCAGTCGGTGCTGCACGATTTTAAAGCCCCTTTCGGGGCTTTTATTGCTTTGAGGGGGCTGGGGATCCGTCGTCAAAAGATCGTTCCGTACAACAAGTATACATTAAGACCGGCAATGATGACGGCTACGACCCAAGCCAGGAAGCTGAGCCATTTCGGGGACACGAACGGTCCCATTTTCCGTTTATCGCTTGTAAACATGACGAGCGGAATGACGGCGAAAGACAATTGCAGCGAAAGAATGACCTGGCTTAAAATCAACAAATCGCCGGTTCCTTTTTCACCGTAAACGGCAATCACGATGACGGCGGGAATGATTGCGATCAGCCGGGTGATTAACCTTCTGAGCCAAGGTTTCAGCCTTATATTTAAAAACCCTTCCATCACAATTTGCCCGGCAAGCGTACCTGTTAGCGTAGAGTTTTGTCCCGAGGCCAGCAAAGCCACCCCGAAAAGCACACTAGCAAGTCCGGTGCCGAGGAGCGGTGTCAATAATTTATAAGCTTCCTGAATTTCCGCTACTTCGGTATGCCCAGTGGAATGGAACGCGGCAGCGGACAAAATCAGTATCGCCGCGTTGACGAATAAAGCCAGCATCAGAGCGATCGTCGAATCGATCGTCGCGAATTTAATGGCGGCCCGCTTGCCTTCTGCAGATTCTTCATAACGTCTCGTTTGAACGATGGAAGAATGCAGGTACAGATTATGAGGCATAACGGTTGCGCCAAGTATCCCCAGAGCGATATACAGCATCTCGGGATTTTTTACAATCTCGGCACTAGGGACAAATCCCCCGAAGATCCCGGCGACGTCGGGCTTGGAAAGAAACAGTTCAATCCCAAAGCAGGCCATAATCGTGGCAATCAGCGAAATCACAATCGCTTCAATATAACGAAACCCTTTGTTTTGCAGCAACAGGACGAGCATGACATCCAATGATGTGATCAGAACGCCGGCCAATAGCGGCAAACCGAAAAGGAGCTGAAGGGCGATAGCGGACCCGATGACTTCCGCCAGGTCGCAAGCGGCAATGGCCAATTCGCACAACACCCACAATAAGAAGTTCACCGGTTTGCTGAAGTGGTCTCTGCAGGCCTGAGCGAGATCCCTGCCTGTCGCAATGCCTAACCGTGCGGTTAACGATTGCAGCAAAATAGCCATCAGGTTCGAAATGAGAATGACCGAAAGCAGCGAGTAATTGAACATCGCTCCGCCGGCCAGATCGGTCGCCCAGTTTCCGGGGTCCATATAACCGACAGCGACTAAATAGCCCGGTCCTACGAAAGCGAGCAGCTTGCGCAGAAAACTTCCTTTATTCGGCACGGATAGCGATTTGTAAACTTCCGGCAAGCTTGGGACGTCTCTTTCTTTCCTCCAGTATGAATTTGAATTCGATTCTGCCGATCGTTTCGTAGCGATTTCCATAGCCGAACCTTCTTTCCTTGCATCAATTAATTTGCCTCTAGGAAACTTTTGCTGTAAAAAAGAGATGTGCACGATGCACATGAATCCTATTCTTATCTTATAACAAAAGAATTGCATGCACAACAAAAAATTTGCCTGGGGAAAAACCGGGCGATCCTGACGCGGATATTTGCCTTCTAAAACGGTGTTAACGTGTGCAGCGATATGATATGATGATTTCGAGGTGGTCAGATGAGTGTAACGATCAAAGATATCGCCAGATTGGCCAACGTTTCCCACACGACCGTATCGAGGGCTTTGAACGACAGCCCGCTCATCAATCCGAAAACGAAGCAGCGCATTCAAACGATCGCGAAAGAATTGCACTACTCGCCGAATTACAGCGCCAAAAGCCTCGTGCTGGATCGTTCCTACAACATCGGCTTGTTTTTTTCCACGCTCCATTCCGGCACTACTTCCGGATTTTTTCATGAAATCGTCAGGGGCGTGAATGCCGTTGTGAAAGACCGGTACAACTTGGTGGTGAAAGGGATCGACGAATATAAAGACTTTCGCGGCATCACCCCGAAAAGCTTTGACGGGATCATTGTGATGAGCCAAAGCGCCCAGGACGATCCGTTTATCGGCCATGCGCTGGCGAGAGGAATACCCGTGGTCGTGCTGAACCGGCATGTCGAAAACGCCGCGATCACGAACATTTTATCCGACGATCGGGAGGGATCCCGCAGCATGGTCGAATATTTAATCAAGAGCGGCCACAGGCGGATCGCCATCATTGAAGGCAAGAGAGGCTTCAGTTCGACGCAGCTCAGGAAAGAGGGGTATTTGCAGGCTTTGAGCCGCTACGGCATTCCGGCTTTGCGCGAATATCAGGCGCAGGGGGATTACGATTTTGCAAGCGGCTACACGGCGATGCGCCAGCTGCTTCTGCTCGAGAAGAAACCGACGGCCGTGTTTTGTTCGAACGACGATATGGCTGTCGGCGCCATGAAGGCGATAGCGGAGCAGGGAATGAAGGTGCCCGACGACATTTCGGTGGCCGGTTTCGATGAGAACCGATTTTCCGCGTTTTTGTCGCCCGCGCTGACGACGGTGAAACGGCCGCTCGAACGAATCAGCCGAAAAGGGGCGGAAACGCTGCTGGAAGCGATGGAGCATAAACAGATGCGCAAACGGACGTTGTATATGAATACGGAACTGGTCATCAGGCAGTCCGTAGGAAAAGCGAAAGAATAAGGTGGGGTGAGCGATGAGCATTTTGCAACAATTGCTGCGGCATGTTCCGGTTCCCCGAATGGTGCGAATCCGGCAAAAATTCGACGGGACGGCGTTGGATAACGTTGCGGAGGAACTGGCCATGCAGCTGCGCAAACCGGGCGGCATCGACCAGATTCGTCCCGGACAGCAGGTGGCGATAGCGGCGGGAAGCCGGGGGGTTGCCAATATTGCGCTGACGGTGCGTACCGTTGTCGATGCCGTGAAAGAGGCGGGGGCCCATCCGTTCATCGTGCCCGCCATGGGCAGCCACGGCGGAGCGACGGCGGAAGGGCAGAAGGAAGTGCTTCGCCATCTGGGCATTGACGAAGCGACGATGGGAGCCCCGATCCGCTCCTCGATGGAGGTCGTCAAGCTGGCCGAGCTGGAGAACGGCCTGCCGGTTTATGCGGATAAGCATGCCGCCGGAGCGGACGCGATTGTGGTCATCAACCGGGTGAAACCGCACACCGCCTTCCGGGGAACGTTCGAGAGCGGCATCATGAAAATGATTGCCATCGGCCTCGGAAAACAGAAAGGGGCCGAGGCGTGCCATCAGCTCGGGTTTAAACATATGGCGGAAAACGTGCCGAAGATGGCGCGCGTCATGCTCGACAAGCTGCCGATCGCGTTCGGGGTCGCGCTTGTGGAAAACGCTTATGACGAGACGTGCATCGCGGAAGTTTTGCCCGCGCGGCAAATTGAGGAGCGGGAACCGGAACTGCTCAAGGAGGCAAAGCTTCGCATGCCGAAAATATTGTTCGATCCATTGGACGTTCTCGTCATCGACTATATCGGCAAAAACATAAGCGGGGACGGTATGGACCCGAATATTACGGGCCGATTCCCGACGCCGTATGCGCACGGCGGGCCGGACGTCAGCAAAATGGTCGTGCTCGACTTGACTCCCGAGACCGAAGGAAATGCCAACGGAATCGGCACCGCGGATTTTACGACGCAGCGGGCGGTCGACAAGATGGACCGGGTTGCTACATACGCGAACGGACTGACATCGACGGTATGCGCGCCGACCAAAATACCGACAACGCTTCCTAACGACGAGTACGCGATTAAAGCGGCGGTGAAAACGTGCAACATTCTGGACTATACGAAATGCCGCCTTGTGAGAATAAGAGATACGCTCCATCTCGGGGAGATCGAAATTTCCGAACCGCTGCTGGAGGAGGCGCGGCGCCATCCGGATATCGAGATTTTGTCCGGGCCGTACGAATGGACATTTGACAGTGAAGGGAATTTGGCCAAATGAGCTTCGAAAAACGTTATGTCATCGCGGTGGATATCGGAACGACAAGCACAAAAACATTGGTCGTCGGGCGCGACGGCACCGTGTTCGCCTCGCATGCCGTCGAATATCCGCTGTTCACGCCGGAGCCCGGCGCGGCCGAACAAAATCCGGATGAAATTTTCGCGGCGGTTATCCGAAGCATTCGCGAATCGGTGCGAAAAGCGGGGCTATCCGCAAGTCAAATCTTGTGCGTCTCCTTCAGTTCGGCGATGCACAGCATTATAGCCGTCGATCGGAACGGGCATCCGCTTACTCCGTGCATCGTATGGGCGGACAATCGGAGCGCCCGGTATGCGGATATATTGAAACGGGACGGCAAGCAAATTTATATGGATACCGGAACGCCGATTCATCCGATGTCTCCCTTGCTGAAATTGATGTGGCTGAAAGATGAACGGCCCGACATTGCCCATAAAGCGAATAAATATATCGGGATTAAAGAATTTGTATTCGCCAAGCTGTTCGGCCGATTCGTCGTTGATTACTCGATTGCCAGCGCCTCCGGCCTGTTCAATTTGCGGCGGCTCGATTGGGACGAACGCGCGCTGGCGGCGGCGGGCATTACGCGGGAAATGCTTTCCGAACCCGTGCCGCCCACCTACCGGTTGGAGGGATTGGATCCGCAGCATGCGGCGGACATGGGGCTTTCCATCGATACGCCGTTCGTGGCAGGCGGTTCCGACGGCGTTCTGGCCAACCTTGGCGTGGATGCCGTAGGGAAAGGCGTCTATGCGGTAACGATCGGCACAAGCGGCGCGGTGCGCGGCGTCGTCCGCAGTCCTGTGGCCGATCCGCAGGGACGGTTGTTCTGTTACGCGCTGACGGAAGACTATTGGGTCGTAGGCGGGCCGATTAACAACGGCGGCATCATGTTCCGCTGGGCAAGAGATCAGCTTGCCACGCTGGAAGCGGAGCAGGCGAGAAGCAGAGGACTTGATCCTTACGATTATTTGACGGAAATGGCCGCCGGTGTTTCCCCCGGTTCGGAAGGTCTCGTTTTTTTGCCGCTGCTCGCGGGGGAAAGAGCGCCGTTTTGGAACGCGAACGCGCGCGGCGTGTTTTTCGGCCTGTCGCTCAACCACGAAAAGCGGCACATGGTCCGTTCGGTGCTCGAAGGTGTCGTATACCGCATCCACTCCGTCATGAGCGCCCTGGAGGAATTCGCCGGAAAAGCAGTGGAGATCCGCGCTTCCGGAGGATTCGCCCGCTCGCCGTTATGGCGGCAGATGATGGCGGATGTACTGGGCACGAAAGTCGCCGTGCCGGACACGATCGAAAGCTCATGCCTCGGGGCGGCTTTCATCGGCTTTTATGCGATGGGCGAAGCGTCCGGCCTGCACGAGGTAAGCGGATGGGTCCGCACGGGCAGCGAGCACGTGCCGGACGAACGCAACAACCGGATTTACGGGGAGCTGCTGCAAATCTATAACCGCGTATATCACCGGTTAAAGGATGAATTCGATGAAATTGCGGCGTTTCAGCAAAAATACGGGAGGGGTAGCGAATGAATTTGTTTGATTTGTCGGGAAAAACCGCGGTTGTCATCGGCGGTAACAGCACGCTTGGCGGAGCGATGGCGGTCGCTCTCGGAGGGCACGGCGCCGATGTCGCCGTCGTCGGGCGCAATAAGGAGACTTGCGAAGCGGTGCGCAAACGGATCGAAGAGGCGGGAGGGAGAGCCAAATGCTTTCAGGCCGAGGCGACGAAAGAAGACGATTTGCGAAGGACGCTTGCCGAAGTGCTCGAATGGACCGGTCGTGTCGACGTGCTGATGAACTGTCCCGGAAAAAACAGCACGACACCTTTTTTTGACATCACGATGGAAGAATGGGACTCCATTATGGAAGTGAACGTCAAAAGCGTCGTGCTGGCCTGCCAGGTGTTCGGCAAATATATGGTGGAGCGGGGAGAGGGCGGCAGCATCATCAACGTTTCGTCCGTATCGTCGGATCCGCCGTTATCCCGCGTATTTACCTATTCTGCGTCGAAAGCGGCGGTCAACAACGTGACGAAATTTTTGGCGCGCGAATTTGCGCCGAGCCGGGTGCGCGTCAATGCGCTCATCCCCGGATTTTTTCCCGCCGTGCAAAATCGCGGCATTTTATCTCCCGAACGGGTTGAAGCGATCATGCGCCATACGCCGATGGGGCGTTTCGGAGAGCCGGAAGAGCTGCAGGGGGCGGCCGTGTGGCTTGCTTCGGAAAAAGCGTCGGGCTTTGTCACCGGGGCTCTTATCCGGGTGGACGGCGGTTTCGGCGCGATGACGATTTAAACGCCGTGCCATGCCGATTTTTATCGGACGAAGCATTTGCGCGATCTTCACGAATTCATGTAAAATGGTTAAAATGGACATGATGATTTTTGAACATCAATAATGATGAAGGATGGAGAGAAGATGTCGAAACAACAAATCGGTGTCATTGGCCTTGCGGTCATGGGCAAAAATCTCGCATTGAATATTGAAAGCAGAGGGTTCACGGTTTCCGTGTACAACCGGTCTCCGGAAAAAACGAAGCAATTGATCAGCGAAGCTCAAGGCAAAAATCTGGTGCCTTCGTATACCATTGAAGAGTTCGTGCAGTCGCTGGAAACCCCTCGCAAAATTTTGATTATGGTGCAGGCGGGCAAAGCGACCGACGACACGATTCAGCAACTGCTTCCGCATTTGTCCAAAGGCGATATATTAATCGACGGCGGCAATTCCTTTTTTGTCGATACGCAGCGGAGGAGCAAGGAACTGGAAGAACGCGGCATCCGTTTTATCGGGACCGGGGTGTCCGGCGGCGAGGAGGGCGCTTTGAAAGGCCCGGCCATTATGCCCGGCGGGCAGGAAGACGCCTACAAGCTCGTTGAACCGATTCTTACGGCCATTTCCGCCAAAGTGAACGGGGATCCCTGCTGTACATACATCGGACCGGACGGCGCGGGACATTATGTCAAGATGGTGCACAACGGCATCGAATACGGCGACATGCAGCTCATCTGCGAAGCGTACCATCTGCTGAAAGAGGTGCTCGGCTTAAGCACGCAGGAGCTTCATGAGATCTTTGCGGAATGGAATAAAGGGGAACTCGACAGTTATCTGATTGAAATTACGGCCGATATTTTCACGAAAATCGATCCGGAGACGGGCAAGCCGATGGTCGACGTCATTCTGGATTCCGCCGGACAGAAAGGAACGGGCAAATGGACGAGCCAGAGCGCGCTTGATCTCGGAGTCCCGCTGTCGATCATTACCGAGTCCGTATTTTCCCGGTTCCTGTCCGCGATGAAGGACGAGCGGGTCATGGCCAGCAAAATGTTGAAAGGTCCTCAGCAATCCGCTTTTGACGGGGACAAGAAGCAATTTATCGAAGCGGTCAGAAAAGCGCTGTATGCGAGCAAAATTTGCTCTTACGCGCAAGGGTTCGCGCAGATGAGAGCGGCTTCCGAAGTATACGGCTGGAACTTGAATTACGGCAGCATCGCCTTGATCTTCCGGGGCGGCTGCATCATCCGGGCAAGATTTTTGCAGAACATCAAAGATGCGTACGATCGCAATCCGGAGTTGAAAAACCTGCTGCTCGACCCGTATTTCAAAGAAATCGTCGAGAGCTACCAGGAAGCGTGGAGAACGATCGTATCCACCGCCGTAACCAGGGGCATTCCGGTTCCCGCATTCGCGAGCGCGCTCGCTTACTATGACAGCTACCGCACCGAAAGGCTTCCCGCCAATCTGCTGCAGGCGCAGCGCGATTATTTCGGCGCGCACACGTTCAAACGCGTCGACAAGGAAGGCACGTTCCATTTCAATTGGATGGAATAATCGCCCGGATCCAATAACCGCCGGACTTTTTTTACTTGGGTTTGTCCGGGTGCAGTCCGTATGACGCTTCGTACAGCCATGTCTTGAGCCGGTCGGCTTCCTGGTCGAAGAAGCTTTTCCGGTGAATGAGCAGCATGGCAGTTTCGGCGAAATAACGGAAGTTTTGCAATAAACGTGGCTGTGAAAGCTCCAGCAATCGGGGGTCTTCATCAGCCACCTTTTTTTTGATATATTCCAGCATCCATACGATATCTTCCCGGCACAACGGACGGCCTGGGTCGAGAATGCTTTGCAGCTTGCGGTTGGTTGTGTCGGCAGGAAGGGCGGAATGCATCATACTCATCTCCTTATGAATCAATAACTACTATATCCTTACTACACCGGCGGCTTTTTTATACATGGCGCGGCAGGATTGCCGCTTTATTTTTGGCTGTGATATGATAGGAACAGTTTGGCGGCGACGATACATAGGAGTGTGGACGATGAAGAAGGACAATATCGTGTTGGTCGGTTTTATGGGCACGGGCAAAACGACTGTCGGCCGCGTCATGGCGGAACGGCTCGGTTGGCGGCATATCGATACCGACCGCATCATTGAAACGGAAGAAGGCATGTCCATACCGGACATTTTTTCAGGCAGAGGAGAGCCGTATTTCCGCCGGAAGGAAAGCGAAGTAATCAAGCGGGTGATGGAGAAAAAGGGACAAGTGATCAGCACCGGAGGAGGCGCCGTGCTGGCGGCGGCCAACCGCGAGCGGATGATGAACAACGGCTTTGTGGCGGCGTTAACCGCGTCTTTGGAAACGATAGTCCGGCGGGTGGGCAAAGACGAAAACCGCCCTTTGCTGCAGGGAAACAGCGAAGAGCGGGTCAGACGCCTGTTGGAGGAGCGAAAGTTTGCTTACGATTTTGCCGATATAAAAATAGATACGTCGCAGTTGTCCGTAAACGACATCGTGGACGCCATTCTGGAGGCGAGAAGCAAGCTCGGCGGTTAGATTGGCCGACATTACAATTTTTCCCAGGAGAGCATGCCGCCGGCCATGCTTTTTAATCCGGCAATACCGAGCGACTGCAAATATTCGCAAGCTTTACCGCTTCGGTTGCCGCTGCGGCAGACAACGATAATTTCGCCCGTTTGTTCGATTTCCGCATGCCTTGACGGAAGTTCGCCGAGCGGGATGTGCTTTGCGCCGGGGATCATGCCTTGAGCGACTTCTTCCGGCTCCCTGACGTCGATGATGTTCAGCTTTTCGTTGCGGCTGAGCCTTTCTTTTACTTCTTCGGGAAGTATCGTATTGATCTGGTTCATCTGCAACCCACCTTCATCGGTTGAAATCTGGACTTATGGGGTTAATCATACGGATTTTCTTTTTTTGTGTCAACGCGCGCCGGAATTGTCGAGTTCATGTCATTTTTGCCGCAGCGATTTTCTTTCCATACCCCGTATGGTACACTGACTGTAAATCATTAGGAATAAGTAAACAGAATGAGGAGAGACAGCCATGGATGTAGTCGTAAAACCGACCCCGCGGCTCCAGGGTGAAATCAACGCGTTGTCTTCCAAAAATTATACGACGCGATATATGCTCGTAGCCGCATTGGCGGAAGGAACAAGCACGCTCTATTATCCCGCCCATAGCGAAGACAGCGACGCGCTGCGCAGATGCATCAGCGATCTGGGAGCCCTTATCGAAGAGGACAGCGAAAAGATGCGCGTCACCGGTTTCGGCCGCAACCCGAAGCCGGTGAAACAGCTCAATGTCGGCAATGCCGGAGCGGTGCTCCGCTTTCTGATGTCGGTTGCGGCGTTTTGTCCCGAAGTCACGTTTATTAACGCTTACCCGGAGTCTCTGGGCAAAAGACCGCACGACGATTTGATCGCCGCTTTGCAGCAAATGGGAGTCGGCGTCGAACATAACGGCGGCAGGCTGCCGATTACGATTCGCGGCGGCAATCCGAAGAGCGGCAAAATCACCGTTTCCGGGAAAGTCAGCTCGCAGTATTTGAGCTCGCTCCTGTTCATGACGCCACTGCTCGAAGGCGACAGCGAAATCGAAGTGCTCCACGATTTGAAATCCAAAGTGGTCGTCGGGCAAACGCTGGAAGTGCTCGAACAGGCGGGCATCCGCATTGAAGCGAGCGAGGACATGATGCATTATCGCGTTCCCGGGGGGCAGCGGTATGCGGCGAAAGAATACACGATTCAAGGGGACTACCCCGGATCGGCCGCTATTCTTGCCGCTGCCGCGGTGACGCATTCGGACGTTACGGTGCTGCGGCTTGCGGAAAACAGCAAACAGGGAGAAAGGGCTGCCGTCGACGTTCTGCGCGCTATGGGCGTTCCGCTGACCCATGAGAACGGAATCGTTCGCGTCCGGGGCAACGGACGTTTACAGGCGGTTGAGTTTGACGGCGACGCTTTCACCGACGCCGTGCTCGCCATGGTAGCCGCCTCCGTGTTTGCGGAAGGCACATCGCGTTTTTACAATGTGGAAAACCTGCGCTACAAAGAGTGCGACCGGATCACCGATTTCGTCAACGAGCTTCGCAAGGCCGGAGCCGAGGTCGAAGAAAGGCGGAGCGAAATTATCGTTCACGGGCGTCCCGAAGGGGTGGAAGGCGGCGTCGTCATCGACGCGCACTTCGACCATCGGGTCATTATGGCGCTGACCGTGGTCGGCCTTCGCTCACGGAAAGGACTTACGATAAAGGATGCTCACCATGTGGCCAAATCGTATCCGCAATTTTTCGATCATTTGAAGTCGCTCGGCGCGCAAGTGGAATGGGTTTGACGTTCCAACGATAATACAGAACGGATGAGTGGATTTTTATCATGACGGTAGTATGGCGGGCAGTGAAATATTTGTTTACGTTTGCGGCAATTACGGCACTGATGTTTACAAGCGGTTTGTTCAGCGTGCTGCTTTACGGAAAAATGACGGGCAAGAATTGGACTCTTCTGGCGAGACCCGAAGACGCGGGCCGTTCGCAAGTCATTTCCAAAGAAGAAGGGAAACCGCGGCCCGGGACCGGGGAAAACGGAGCGGCGCCGGCGAAGCGCAAATCGATGATTCTTACCGCGCCAATCATAAAACAGAGGCCGGAATTGCCGGCGGGCTGCGAAATTACGAGCCTTGCTATGCTGCTTCAATATTACGGGATCGAGAAAAGCAAGATGGATCTCGTTGCGGAAATGAAAAAAGATCCGACACCCATGAAGAAAGACAGGAACGGCAACATCGTCTACTGGGGCAATCCTTATCACGGTTATGTCGGGGATGTTACTGGGAAAAAGCCGGGTTTTGGCATTTACCATACCGCATTGTTTCCGCTGCTCAAAAAATATATCCCGACAGCCGAAAATTTGACGAACCGTCCGTTCGGGCAGCTGGAGCAAAAAATATCCGAGGGCATTCCCGTAGTGGTTTGGACAACGATGGGTTACACTAAACCGAAGAAATGGATTTCGTGGAACACTTCCGGCGGGCCGTTCAAGACGACTTTTGAACTGCATGCCGTTTTGCTCGTCGGATATGATGAAACGCACGTTTATGTCAACGATCCGTGGACCGGAAAACAAAAAGCGAAAGTCGACAAGCGGCAGTTTGTTTCCTCATGGGAGGCAATGGGAAGACAGGCTTTATCGTATAAAAAGTAACGCGGGCACGCTTATCGCCAGCGAAGACGAATGTAAAAGTTAAAGGGAGGTCATGAGAATGCCGTTTGAAAATCCGACGAGGGAACGGATCAAGGAAATTTTGCTCGCAACCCGAACGATTGCGGTAGTCGGCCTGTCCGACAATCCCGAGCGCATTTCCCATATGGTGGCGAAAGCGATGCAGCAAAAAGGGTACAGGATTATACCGGTTAACCCGAATGCGGAACAAATTCTTGGAGAGCGCTGTTATGCGACTCTTCTCGACATTCCGGAGCCGGTCGACATCGTCAACGTTTTTCGCCGCAGCGAGCATGTCGTGCCGATTGCGGAAGACAGCGTAAAGATTAAGGCGAAGGTGCTGTGGCTGCAGCAGGGCATCGTGAACGAACAAGCGGCGCAAATCGCTGCAAACGGCGGTTTGGAAGTGATTATGGACCGCTGCATCAAAGTGGAGGATTCCATTCTTCTTCCGCACAAATCGGCGAACTGAACTGGAGTGCCAGCAGTATCCATCATAAAAAGGTTTCGAACTTGAGACAATAACATAAGCTTCAACCGGTGCGATTCTTCGTTCCGGTGAAGACTTTAATCTCAAGGAGGATACTCGCTTGAACCAGTATCAGCAGCAGTCCCAGTCTTACCATGCGGCGAATTACCGCGGAAACGTCCCCGGACATGACGCAAGGTTCCGCTCCGATTCCCAGAATCCTTCCACTTATTCTTTCGGAGCCCCGGTCGCTTCGCAGTATCGCGGCGTGCAAAGAACGTTCCAGCCGGCAGGACAAGTGCAGTCTTTTTATGGCCAAAACCAAAGCGCGGTTGCGAGAAACGTTTCATCCTACGGTGCGCAAAACCAGAACTTGCAATCTTACCATTCGGCCAATTATAAAGGCAGCCAGCCGGGGCACGACGCGTGGAAACGCTCCGACTCTTATCAGTCCTCAAGCTTCAGCTCCGTCAGCCAAACGGGCAATCAGTCATTCGGAGCAGGCGCGCAATTCCGGGCTTCCCAACCGGCCTTGTCCCAGGCTCAAAGCCCGCAGTCGTACCATTTGGCCAACTATCAAGGCAACCAGCCGGGTCATGACGCCGCTAAACGAAGCGATTCGCTCCAGCCGTCGCAGCAGCAATACGGAGGCGCATTGCCGCAGCAGCAATACGGATACGGCGCATCGTCGCTGCCGCAATAACCAACGATAAGGCGGACCTTTGCAGGTCCGCTCGTTTATATCCGAAAAAGGAGGCCATGTTGTGACGAATCCGAATGCGAACATGACATCCAATCGAAATCTGCTGTCGGACAAGGAACTGCTCTACATGAAAGACTTTTTATCGTGGGAACTGTTGGCGATGAAAAAATGCAGCGATGCCGCCAATCTGTGTACGGACACGCAAATCCAGAACCTGTTGAAACAAACCGGGAAAAAGCACCAACAGCATTATGAGACGCTTCTGTCCCATTTACAATAACAATGCTGAAGGAGGCTCGTCACCGTGACAACGCAAATCGCCATGCCTGAGTCGGGACAAATGCCCGAGGTGAAAGGTCCGCAGATGAACGATCGGGATAGGCTGAACGATATTCTCTCGTTCGAAAAATATTTGTCGTACGGATACAACACCGGGTTGAACGAGATGCAAAACCCGCAGCTGCATAAAGCGGTGCAGGACATCCTCGTCGACGTGCATCAAATGCAGACGCAAATATTCGATCATATGTTCCAAAAAGGCTGGTATAAGATGAAAGCTGCCGACATGCAGGATATCAGCCAAGCGCATACGCAGTTTACGAATTATAAAACGCAATTTCCCGTATTTTAACCCGAAAGCCAGAAACTCCGGAACTCCATGTCCGGAGTTTGGCTTGACGAGAAAGTCCTACGACAAGTATTCGTTGAAAATAGGGGTGTGGGGTATCTGCCGGAAAGTTTACGGCCACCTTTAAAATCGCTGTTATTTCCGCAAAATTCATTTAAGATAACACGATTTTACCAGTGGTGGAGGCAGATACCCCCTCCCTCCATACATAGGACTTTCCCAATATCCTCAACTCCGGATATCAATGTCCGGAGTTTCTTTTGACAAAAATGCCGTCAACCTTTACCATCTTTATTATAGAAAGGGGGCGCAGAAGTGAACTGGATGGGCAATTTGCAGCAGTTCGGACGATCATTGATGCTGCCGATGATTGCGCTGCCGGCTGCCGCCGTTTTTATCCGGCTCGGACATTTTCCGTGGGAAGCGATCGGCATGGAAAGATTCGGACACATTTTCATTATGGCCGGCGAATCGATCTTATATTATTTGCCCTTTATATTTGCCGTCGGCGTGGCGCTCGGCCTGACCGAAAGCGCAGGCATGGCCGGAATGGCCGCGCTGCTCGGATATTTTATCTATTATCGCGTCAGCGGATTCTACCTCGGATCGTCGTTTCATCTCGGCGTCTCCGGCGGAATCATGATCGGACTGGTGGCCGCCTTGTCGTACCACCGCTTTAAAGAGATACGGCTTCCGGAATCGATACAATTTTTCGGGGGACCCCGCTTCGTTCCTTTGTTTGTCAGCTTCATCACGCTCCTTTTGTCTTACGTGATTATATGGGTAGGCCCGGTGATGCAGTACAATCTGGAACGGTTCGGCGCCTATTTGCTCGGTTTGGGCGGATTCGGGACCTTCGTGTACGGAGTATTGTACCGTTTGCTCGTTCCGACAGGACTTCATCATATTTTAAACAATTTCGTCTGGTTCCAGGTCGGCTCGTATCAAAAGCCGGGCGGGCAGGTTGTGTTCGGCGATCTGCCGCGGTTTTTCGCGGGCGATCCGACCGCCGGGGGGTATATGGCCGGGCTGTATCCCATCATGATGTTCGCGCTGCCGGCCATTGCTTTGGCCATCATCCAGGAGGCCAGGGAAGATTTGAAGCCGAAGGTGAAAGCTACGTTCCTTACTGCGGCGTTGGCTTGCTTTTTAACCGGCGTCACGGAGCCGATCGAATTCGCTTTTCTGTTTGTGGCCCCGTATTTATTCATCGTTCATGCGGTATTGTCCGGCCTGTCGATGTGGATCGCGTACGCTTTGAATATCCATCACGGATTCTCGTTCTCGGCCGGCGCGATAGATTTTCTCATTAACGAACATTTGTCTACGAACGGGTGGAGGCTGATTCCGATCGGGATCGCTTACGGTCTGCTCTATTACTTTTTATTTCGCTGGGCGATCAGACGGTTTCAAATTCCTACGCCGGGAAGGGAGGAAGGCTCCCACTTGGAAGAATGGGCCGGAGACATCCCATACCGGGCTCCTTTGATTCTGCAGGCGCTCGGCGGCAAAGACAACGTCGTGCAGGTCGAAGCCTGCATCACGCGCCTTCGCCTTACCCTCGCCAACGACAGGCTTATGGACACCGCCGCTCTCAAACATTTGGGCGCCGCCGGAATTATCCGGCTTGGCGGGGGAAACGTGCAAGTTGTGTTCGGAACGTTCTCGGAATTGATTCGCGAAGAAATGATGAAAGTGATTCGCAAAGATGTGCGTCAGGTTCATTTTCACGCTCCGGTTCAAGGGCGGATGATACCGCTTAAGGAAGTGCCGGATGCCACATTCGCGGAAAAGCTGGTCGGCGACGGCGTCGCCTTTTTTCCGGAGCGAGGCGAACTGGTGGCCCCCGTCGCGGGGAAAATCATCCACGTTCATCCTTCGATGCATGCGCTAGGCATCGAAACGAAGGAAGGTCTCGAGGTGCTCCTTCATATCGGGATCGATACGGTCCATCTTCCGGGCAAATGGTTTACGGCGCTTGTGCAGGCCGGTGACGAAGTGGAGCCGGGACAGCCGCTGATCCGTTTTGATCATGCCAAGGTCAAAAAACATTGCAGTTCGATGGCGACACCGATGATTATTACAAACCCGGATCGGGTCAAATCATGGAGCTTCGCTCCGTTTAAAAACGTGAAAAAAGGGCAGGCATCGGTCATGTCCGTCGTTCTTAAAGAGGCTGACACAGATGGAGGTAATTCTCATGTATAAGGGAACAGGGGCATCATCGGGGATTGCGATCGGCAAGGCATTCGTTCTCCCAGCCTGGGAATGGGACTTTCCGGACAAAATGATTGACGTAGCCGATCTCGCTTACGAGTTTGAGCGGCTTTACGAGGGCATCCGCACTTCAAAATCGGAGCTGGAAAACATTAAAAAGGACATTTCCGAATATATCGGAAACGAAGAATCGTCGATATTCGACGCCCATCTGGCCATATTGGAAGATCCGATCTTTATGAACGAGGTGCAGGGAATCATCCAGCGCCAATACAAGGCCGCCGAAGTCGCCGTCAAAGAAGTGATCGAGAAATTCGTGGCCATGTTCGATTTGCTGGACGACGAATATATGAAAGAGCGGGCGCTGGACATTAAGGATGTGGGCAACCGGCTTTTAAAGCATTTGCTGGGAACGCCGGAAGTGGAACTGCCGGCGGACAATCAGCCTTATATTCTGGTGGCGAAAGAATTGTCGCCTTCGCAGCTCGTTCACCTTGATCCGGCCAATATCCTCGGCATTGTGACCATGCTCGGAGGGACGACTTCCCACTCGGCGATTATGTCGCGCGCGTTCGGGATTCCGTTTGTGCTGGGGCTGGAAGGAAAATTGGAAACCCCGATAAAGACGGGCGACCTGCTCATTATTGACGGTGATGAGGGGACGGTATTCGTCAATCCGGAGCCGGCCATTATCGAACAATACAATATACGGAAGCAAAACTGGCTGAAGTATAAGGAAAGGCTCCAGCAAATCGCCGATGTTCCCGCGGTGACGCTTGACGGACAGGAAGTGCAGCTCGAAGCGAACATCAGTTCGTTCAAGGAACTGGATCTGGCGTTGAAAAACGGCGCATCCGGCGTAGGATTGTTTCGCACGGAATTTCTGTATATGGATCGTCCGTCGCTGCCTCAGGAAGATGAGCAGTTCGAAGTGTACCGGCAGGTGGCCGAGAAGCTCGGCGGCAAGCCGCTCATCATTCGGACGCTCGATATCGGGGGCGATAAGCAGCTCGATTATTTGTCTTTGCCCGAAGAAGACAATCCTTTTCTCGGTTATCGCGCGATACGCATTTCCCTCGATCGGCACGATTTGTTCAAGACCCAGCTGAAAGCGATACTTCGGGCAAGCTGCTATGGCAACGTGAAAATTATGTACCCGATGATATCGTCGATAGATGAAGTGAGGCAGGCGAATGCCATACTGGAACAAGCCAAGCGGGAACTGCGAGACGCGCAGCAGCCCTTTAACGAGCAAATCGAGGTGGGCATCATGATCGAAGTTCCCGCGGCGGTCGCCATAGCGGATCTCCTTGCGAAAGAAGTGCAATTTTTCAGTATCGGCACCAACGACCTGATTCAATATGTGCTTGCCGTCGACCGGATGAACGAAAAAATCGCCCACCTGTACGATCCGTTTCATCCCGCGATCATCCGTATGCTGAAGAACACGGTGGAAGCCGCACAGCGCCAAGGCATACCGGTAGGCGTTTGCGGCGAACTGGCGGGGGATGTCAGGGCGCTGCCGATATGGCTCGGACTGGGCATTCGCGAATTAAGCATGTCGGCCCATTCGATTTTGTACGTGAAAAACGGGGTGCTGGACATTCGGGAATCGGAATGCCGCCGAATTTTGCAGGACATTCTGGCATGTGAAACGGGGGAACAAATCGGCCGCATATTGCACGACGATTACCGCCAACGTTTCCAAATAGGGGGGAGCGAATGAGACCGGCTCCTCATGGCGGACGGATAAAGGAAATGATGAGGTGGCTGCCCGCCGTCGTTTGGATGTCCGTTATCTTTTATCTGTCGCATCAAACGGGGGACGATCTGTCCTCCTTTCTGCCTCTGTTTCAAATCTGGTTTCCGCAAATGAAAAGTTTCGATTGGGGGCATTTTGCCGCCTATTTCATCCTTGCCCTTACGTATTATTGGGCGTTCGGGAGAAAATACGCCGGTATAAAAGGAAGGCTGATGGCCGTACTGCTTTGCTTTCTGTTCGGCATAACGGACGAATATCATCAGTCTTTTGTCGACGGCCGCATGCCGGATATGATGGATCTGCGCAACGACACGATCGGAGCGGCGCTGGCCATGATTCTCGTTTCGCTGCCTCCCGTTCAGCGGGCTTATATGCAGCTGCACCGTTCCAAAAAATACTAGCTCCTGTATGCACACTTTTATGAAGGAGTTCTTCTGCACGGGTCGAATATAACAGGAGCAGTTTCGCTGTTTGGTGAAGCGCAAGAAGGAGTGGGAAGGTATTGCAGAAGCTGTGTACATGCGGGGAAACGATGAATATCCGGTTATGCACGATCATTTATTCCAACAAAGTGGAAATCGAAAACGTGCCGGTATTCTCCTGCGCGAAGTGCAGACGGAGCGAAGTGTATTCCGGCGTGAAGCCGGATTTGACGAAATTGATCGGCAAGCTGGGCCATGAGCCGGAAAAGAAGCAGCTGTACTTTAACGAAATGAATGAGCTGGCGCATTTGATGTATAAAGCGTCAAATAAGGACGGGACGGGCGGCGCGTCCGCGGAAGAAATTGTCGAGGAGCGAATCAATCAGCTGCTTGATTTGTTGTTGTTGGCCCAATCGCTGGGCGATCAAAAGTGGGGGGAAGACATTCGCGGGCGGTTGGCGCAAATCGCCAATCTTGCTTTCACTACATACTCTCTGTTTCCGAAACAGGGAGCGCAATGACGATTTTTGCTCCGTATGTGAATAAATTGACGCGTCACATTGCGAAAAGTTTAAAATTATCGTATCATTATTTTTAATATGACAATGTGCGAAAAATAAACTTTTCTAAATGGAGCGAATGAACAGTGACCGTTACGATTTATGACGTTGCCAGAGAAGCAGGAGTTTCCATGGCTACCGTATCGAGGGTAGTCAACAACAATCCGAACGTAAAGCCGCAAACGCGCAAAAAAGTGTTTGAAGCGATTGAAAGGCTCGGCTATCGGCCCAATGCGGTAGCCAGAGGATTAGCCAGCAAGAAGACGACGACGGTGGGCGTCGTTATACCGGATATATCGAATCCGATCTTTGCTGAAGTGGCAAGGGGAATTGAAGATATCGCCAATATGTACCATTACAACATCATCCTCTGCAATTCCGACAAAAAGAAGGAGAAGGAAATCCGCCTCATCAACACATTGTTGGAAAAGCAGGTGGACGGGCTTCTTTTCATGGGAGGGGCCGTTTCCGACGACCATAGGCAAGCTTTCCGAACTTCATCCGTGCCTATCGTGTTGTGCGCGACGAAGGACGACAATGAGCAGATTCCTTCCGTCGATATCGATCACGAGTCTGCGGCTTTTGATGCCGTTAGCGCATTAATCCGGAACGGTCATCGCGAAATCGCGATGATTAGCGGTCCGCTGCAGGATCCGGCCAACGGTTACGCGCGGTTCCAAGGATACAGAAAGGCGCTGGAACAAGCGGGGATACCGTTTAAAGACGAATATGTGCGGATAGGGAATTACCGCTACGAATCAGGGATGGAAGTCATGAAATACTTCCTCGGACTGAAAATCCGGCCTACCGCAGTGTTTTCGGCCACGGACGAAATGGCGATTGGGGCGATACACACCGTTCAGGACCACGGCTTGAAAGTTCCCGACGACATATCGGTGATCGCCGTGGACAACATTCATATGGCGTCCATGGTAAGGCCGCAGCTTACGACGGTAGCCCAACCGATGTACGATATCGGCGCCGTATCGATGAGGCTGCTTACCAAGCTGATGAATAAAGAAAATGTGGACAACCCTATCGTCGTGCTGCCCCATGAACTGATAGAACGCAAATCGGTGGCTCATTTATAATGAGCCGCTTTCTTTTGAATTTCATCCGGAGGAGGATTTGGCGTGAAGCTGTCAACGATCGGCTTAATCGGCGCAATGAATGAAGAAATCGAATTGATCTACAAGAGGCTGGAAAACAGCAAAACGACCATAAAGGCGGGTATACAGTTTCACGAAGGGGGCTTTTGCGGCAAGCGGGTCGTATTGTGCAAATCGGGGGTAGGAAAAGTGAACGCCGCGGTTTGCACGCAAATTTTAATCGATCATTTTGCCGTGGACGGCATTATTTTCACCGGTGTCGCCGGCGCGCTTGATCCGTCGCTGGACATCGGCGATATCGTCATTTCGACCGAGTGCGTCCAGCACGACATGGATGCGACGGCGTTAGGTTTTGCCAGAGGCGTCATTCCTTTCGCGGAAACGTCCGTATTCGTCGCGAATCCCGTTCTTGTGCAAGCGGCCTACGAATCGAGCTGCAAGCTGTTTGCCGGCCGGACGTTGAAAGGCAGAATTTTGTCGGGAGATCGGTTCATTGCCGACCGCGATGAGGTGAGAAAGCTCCACGAAGAGCTGGGCGGCGCTTGTACGGAGATGGAAGGGGCGGCGGTCGCTCAAGTGTGCGCGATGAACGATGTGCCGTTTGTCGTCATTCGCTCGATGTCCGATAAAGCGGACGGTTCGGCCCATATCAATTTTGCGGAGTTTACGGTGCGGGCATCGGAACATTCATGCCGGATTGTGGAACAGATGATGCAGAATCTGTAAGGTATGGTATAATGTATTTTGCCATCCATCATTCATTTTTTGACAGTGCCGTTTTATAATGATCGATGAAAGCGTTTTTGGAAAGCGCTTCAACGACATGCCGGTGGGCGAAGTCCGGCGCAAAACATACGGGAGGGGTAGTAATGAGCAACGCTATTGAAATCATCGAGGCGGTGGCCGAGCGTCCGAACATGGCGGATTACGAGCAGGAACGCGCGCAATTTCGCTGGGAAGATGTTGAAAAAGAGTTTTCCTGGCACAAAACCGGAAAAGTGAACATGGGTTACGAACTGATTGACCGTCATGCCGAATCCTCGCGAAAAGATAAAATCGCCTTATATTACAGCGACGATCAGAGAGACGAAAAATATACGTTTGCGGAATTGAAAAGCAAATCGAATCAGTTCGGCAACGTGCTGCGGAAGCTCGGAATCCAAAAAGGGGATCGCGTCTTTATTTTCATGCCGAGAACGCCCGAATTGTATATTGCTTTAATCGGGGCCATAAAAATCGGCGCCGTCGTAGGTCCGTTATTCGAGGCGTTCATGACGGCCGCCGTCAAAGACCGGCTGGAAGACAGCGGCGCCGTCGCCATCGTCACGACGCCGGCTTTGTTGCCGAGGGTTCCGGTTGACGAGCTTCCGGAATTGAAGCACGTTATCCTGGTCGGACACGATCTGAAGCTGCAGGAAGGACAGATCGATTA
>JAWLCZ010000002.1:55504-57055 GCA_041686835.1 Paenibacillaceae bacterium
CCGAAATGGCGCGAGCGTCGGACGATTTGGATATCGAATGGGTCGACCGTGAGGACGGACTTATCCTACACTATACTTCCGGCTCGACCGGCAAGCCGAAAGGCGTATACCACGTGCACAACGCGATGATTCAGCATTACTATTCCGGCAAGATCGTTCTGGATCTGAAGGAAGACGATATTTATTGGTGTACTGGCGATCCCGGCTGGGTAACGGGAACCTCTTACGGCGTTTTTGCGCCATGGCTGAACGGAGCGACCAACGTCATTCGCGGCGGCCGCTTCAAACCGGAAGATTGGTACGGAACGATCGAAAAGTACCGCGTAACCGTATGGTACAGCGCGCCAACCGCTTTACGCATGCTGATGGCGGCCGGAGACGAAGTCGTGTCCCGGTTTGATCTGTCCAGCCTGCGCCATGTGCTGAGCGTCGGCGAACCGCTCAACCCGGAAGTGATTCGTTGGGGGATGAAGGTATATAAACAGCGGATTCACGATACATGGTGGATGACCGAGACGGGTGCGCATCTGATCTGCAATTATCCGTGCATGGACATCAGACCCGGTTCAATGGGGCGGCCTCTGCCCGGCGTGGAAGCGGCGATTCTCGACGATGACGGCAACGTGCTGCCGCCGTACCAAATGGGGAATTTGGCGATTAAGACGCCGTGGCCTTCGATGATGCGGAAAATTTGGAATAACCCGAACAAGTACGAAGAATATTTCCGCATTCCGGGCTGGTACATCTCCGGCGATTCGGCGTATTGCGATGAAGACGGTTACTTCTGGTTCCAGGGCCGGGTTGACGATGTCATTAACACTTCCGGCGAAAGAGTCGGGCCGTTCGAGGTGGAAAGCAAGCTGGTCGAGCATCCGGCGGTTGCGGAAGCGGGAGTGATCGGCAAGCCCGATCCGCTGCGCGGCCAGGTCATCAAGGCGTTCATTTCGCTGCGCCAGGGCTATACGCCATCGGAAGAATTGAAAGCGGATATCGCCAAATTCGTCAAAGAAAATTTGGCGGCTCATGCCGCGCCCCGGGAAATCGAGTTCAAAGACAAACTGCCGAAAACGAGAAGCGGCAAAATTATGCGCCGCGTCCTTAAGGCGTGGGAGCTCAACTTGCCGACCGGCGACCTGTCGACAATCGAAGATTGATTCGTGCCATCCAAAAACCGCCAGGGGGAAAAATCCTCCTGGCGGTCATACTGTCGAGAAAGTCCTCGACAAGGTTTCATTGAAATAGGGGTGCGGGGTATCTGCCGGAAAGTTTACGGCCGCCTTTGAAATCGTGTTATTACCGCATAATCATTCAAAAAACACGATTTCAACAGCGGTGGAGGCAGATACCCCCACCCTCCCCAATACATTTAACCCTTATTTAGGACTTTCTGAGCCAACGCCAGGGCGCGATTTTCCCCTGGCGGTTTTCTTCCCCTCATTCGCCGTATTTTACGGGAGGCGACGGTGCGGATTCGCCTGCGCCGTTGACAGCGGAAACCCGGTACCAGCCTTCCACGGGAACGGAGACATACTCAAACTGTGTCGTATTCGA
>JAWLCZ010000003.1:0-30044 GCA_041686835.1 Paenibacillaceae bacterium
CTTTTTTGTTCAAAATCCATGAAATATGCACATAAACTACCAAATATAGTAAATATTATGTGATTTATTTTTCGTGATAGCTTTGATGCAATGCTAGTGAAAAAATGCAACTTATTGGGGTCAAAACGGGCGAAGAAGACGAATTTGACCGGTTTATGTTGCACAAAATGCAATCTACTGCGCTCCGTGCCCTTTTTCCCTGGGGATATGTTGCATTTTGTGCAACATATCCATCGCGCGCCAAGCCGTATTCCCTGGGGATATGTTGCTTTGTGCAACATATGCTGGCGATACATGGGGTTGACCGCCACCATGTGGCGAGCCCGCGCGCCGGGTTGGGTCACCCTCCGGTCGTCCGCCGGTTATCCGCCGTGCAGCGCCGCAACGCGCGCCAGGAGAGGCGGTTGCCTCCGATTCGAATCGTTGGACTAGCGAAAATAAACATTACTACGTTAAGAAAAAAACATCAATAGAGATGGGGTTCATCCTCATCTCTATTGATGTTATAGCCTCTTCCCACAAGCAATCAAAAAGTCCGAATTCTTATCGAAGCTTCGTACGGAAAGAACGGTTTCAGGCAACGTAACTTCCTGCTGACTGACTCTGCGAATGTTCGGCCAGAGGTTGCCTAAAAACCGTGTTCGCTCTACATATATTCGAACCTTGTCCCCCGTTTCGTGGAGCCATTCGCCATATTTTTCATAAAAAATCACACAGCGCTTCGGCTAACGCTTTTCCTATCCATCAACAGCGACGCGGCTGCCGTTAGCGGAGGCAGGATCCACAGCAATACGGCATAAGGCAAATACGTTTCCACCGGAACATTGATGATCGTGCTGCACAAAATCGCCAGCATATTCCACGGCACCATGGCCGCAAATACGACTCCGGAATCGGCGACAACGCGGGAAAGCTGCCCCTTGTCGAATCGTTCGCTCCAAATCGGCAGCAGCATTCTCCCGCTCATCATGATCGGCAGCGTTTGCGTGCAGGAGACGAGGCACATGCCGAACCCGAATGCGATAACGCGCAAGGTGGACGATGACAATGAGGCGGTTCCGGCGAACATTTGCCGAATGTACGGAGAAAGGATGCCGCTCTCTTCCACAATCCCGTTGAACGCGCCGGCCAGAACGATCAGGAGGACGAGATCCAGCATGCCGGCAATCCCTTTGCCGTGCAGTTCGGGGTGTTCCGGCGAAACATAGCCCGACCATAAATAGTAAAGCCATTCGGACCACGATACGTTCTGCAATGCCGTTCCGAGTACGAGGCTGGCGGCAATACCGGCCATGAAAGCGTGCCGCGTTTTCAGCCTGAAGAAGATGGAACCGACGAGCAGCAAAGGCGGTATCCATAGCAGCGGGCTGTATGTAAACGAGCGGGAATACGCTTCCGTCACCCCGGCGGCCGTTTCCTCTCTCGTCCCCAGCACGAACAGGTCGAGAAAAAGAAAGGTTAGCGCGGCGAAAATGACTGCCCCGATCGTCGTCGGCAGTAAAGCCTTGCCCTGCTCTTTGACGGACACGCCGGTCGACGCGGCAACCAGCTGATGAGCGCTGGAAAACGGCGAAGTCCTGTCGCCGAGCATGGCGCCGGATATGAGCGCCCCGCCCGCCATCGCCAGCGGAACGTGCAGATAAACGGCCATACCGATGAGCGGTATGCCGACCGCGCTGAGCGTTCCTGTCGAGGTGCCGAGCATCATGGAGATGACGGAGGTGAACAGGAAACAGGATGTGACGAAGTAAGAAGGGTTCAATAAAGACAAGCCCGTATCGATCAGATACGGAATCGTGCCGCTCGCCGTCCATGCAGGAATAAGCAGTCCGACGAGCAGCAAGATGATAACGACTTCTTTCGTATGAATCACACCGTTTTTCATTCCGCGAATGATGACCTTTTTGCCAAATCCCGCTTTGCGCACGTAATAAAGCAGCGTTAACAGCCCGAACGAAAAACCGGCAGCCAACGGTACGCCCGCCCTATAGCTTACGGCCAGTCCGCCTGCCGTCACAAGCAAGACGATGATCAACCGCAACGATGAAAGCATGCACTATCTCCTCTTACATACAGATAAGTAAATGATGTCGGTATCCGATTAGAAAATGCGAGGCGCACTCGCCACCGCGACCTTCCTTATTCCTTGTTAATCCGCCAAGTCGAGCCAGCGTATTTCCTCCGGCTTGAGCGTTACCCCGATCGCCCTGAAACTCGAGTGAAGCTCGTTTACGTTGTGCGGGCCGATGATGGCGCATGTCGGAAACGGCTGGTGCAGCACATAGGCGAGCGCAATATCGTTGGCGGTGACTCCCTTCTCCTTCGCCAGTTGTTCCGCCCTGCGGTAGCGCTCCCAATTGTCGTTGCTGTAGTAAACCCGGACCATCTCCGCATCGTTCGGTTGATCCGGCGAAAATCTTCCTGTGAAAAATCCGCCCGCCTGCGACGACCAGGAAAAAAGCGGCATCTGTTGCTGCTCGTGCCAGGCGCATGCTTCCGCATCCGCCGATACGCAGCCCGGCCACCTCGGTTCGTTCGGTTTGGCCAGGCTCAGATTCGGGCTGTTGCAAGCGAAGCCTTTCAGCCCATGCGCTGCCGCATATTCATTCGCTTCCTGGATACGCCGGTGCGACCAGTTTGACGCCCCGAGCGCGCGGACGGTTCCGGCTTGGACATGCTCATTCAAAATATCGATAATTGTGCTGACCGGCACGTTCGGATCGTCGCGATGCAGCATGTAGATATCGATATAGTCGACTTGAAGCCTCGCGAGGCTGTCGCGCAAATCGCTCGCGATCGCTTCGCGGTTGACCCGCGGACCTTTCGCGTCATGGTGGGCGCCTTTATCGATGATGACGATGTCGTCGCGGTTATTTCTCTCCTTGAGCCACTGGCCGATCGCCAGCTCGCTTTTGCCTCCGTTGTAAATATGCGCCGTATCGATAGTATTCCCGCCGAGCGACACATATTCGTCCAGCATTTCACGGACAAGCTCCATACGGTCCGGCGAAAAAATCATCGAACC
This sequence comes from Paenibacillaceae bacterium, assembly GCA_041686835.1. Taxonomy (GTDB): domain Bacteria; phylum Bacillota; class Bacilli; order Paenibacillales; family JAWLCZ01; genus JAWLCZ01. The sequence goes on from JAWLCZ010000003.1 coordinate 3,026, forward strand.
GATGACGAGCTGGGAACAAGCCTTATCGACACCCTCAACCGAAATATATTTCATACGTTTGTTCAACTCCTTTGCCTTTTTTCCTCATGATTAGTGAATATCCGGCAGATAACATGTGGTTCACCGCACCATGTGGCGAACCGCGCGCTGGGGGACTTTCCCATCCCATTGATCTGACAATTTGCGGAGATGGGCGGGCCCCTTCTAATCCAGCGAAACCCGAATCCGCTCTTTTGCGGAACGCAGGCAGGCGTCGATCACCCGCATATTGTTCACCGCATCTTCGGGCGAAAACTTCACCGGTTTGCCCTCCAGTATCCTTCTGCCGAAATCGTCGATTTGCAGCGCGTACTGGTTCACGACGGGCACGCGCTCTTCCCGGCGCTCCCCTTTCACCGTGACGAAAAACCCCGCTTCTTCCGGTTTGACCACAAAGGCGGAAGGCACGTCGATGCGTCCGTCGCTGCCGACAATTTGCAGCGTATTGCGGAAATCGGCCCACATGCCGCAGTCGAACGTCAGCGCCACGCCGCCGGGAAATTCGACGAGCCCGGACGCGAACATATCGACGTTTTCGTGCTCAGGCGAGAAAAACGCATGCAGCGTCGCCGCTTCGGGCTCCTGTTCAAGAATAAAGCGGGCCGCGCTGATCGGGTAACAGCCGACATCATATACGGAACCGCCGCCCATATCCGCCTTGAAACGGACGTTGTTCCTATCTTTCGCGTTATTGAACGTAAAAGCCCCGTGAATGCCGCGGATGTAACCGATTTCACCGGATTGCGCGATTTGCTTGATACGCTCATATCGGGGGTGGTGCCGGTACATAAACGCCTCCGCCAGTTTGACCCCCGCCCGCTCGCATGCCTCCGCCATTTGCCGCGCTTCCGCCGCATTCAACGCGAGAGGCTTCTCGCAAAGCACGTGTTTCCCGGCTTCCGCCGCGCGAATCGTCCATTCCCGGTGCAAATGGTTCGGCAGCGGTATGTATACCGCATCGATGCTGTCGTCCGCCAGCAGCTGCTCGTAGCTTCCATAGGCAACAGGTATGTCGAACTGTTCGGCCGTCTTTCGGGCTTTATTCGCTCCTCTGCTTGCGATTGCGGCAACTTCCCCGGTTTCCGACTGCCGGATCGCCGGGATTACGGCATGAATGGCGATATTGGCGCATCCGACAATTCCCCACCTAATCTTGTCTGCCATACTGATTTCCCCTTTCCAAGCGATATTTCGTCCCGTATAGAACTCCGACCCAGGTTTCATTGCTGAATTAGGATATTGTTTATTATAAAGGAATTCATTCCGGTTGACACTAAAAATAAGGAAGCTGCAACATTTCATTCCATCTATCCGTTTATAGGTGTGGAGGTGAGCACAATGAGAAAAATCTGCAAGTGGGCGCTTGCCCTAACGATGACGCTGACGCTGACGTTCAGCAGCTCCGCATTCGCTTTCCAGGACACGAAGGGACTTCCGGAGGAAGCGAAAATATTGTCCTTGAAGGAAGCGGGGGTTATCGGCGGCATTGACAAAAACACGTTTGCGCCCCGTGGGCAGATGACATTCGCGCAAGGGATACACATGATCGTGAAAGGGCTCGATCTCGGCATCGACAATCTCAAGTTTGTCCAAAAACCGAAAGCGAGCGATTATTTCACGAACGTTCCCGACAAAAGCTGGTATGCCAGTTCGTTTGTCATCGCCCAACTGAACGGATTGAACATTCCCAAAAACGTCGATCCGAACAAACCGATGACGCGCGAGCAATTTGCCCATTATTTGTTCGGCGCGCTGATGACGACCGGCGATTACGCATTTATCGAAATATGGATACAAATCGCCGATGGAAAGAATGTTGCTTCAGAATATATGAATAGCATTCAAAAGCTGCTGGTCGCCAAAATCGCGTCGCTCGACGGGAAAGGGAATTTCCGTCCGAAAGATATCGTTACGCGAGCGGAAGCCGCAGTCATGGTCCACGATGCGAGAAAGTTCGTAAAATCGCACAAGGAACAAAAGCCTGAGCAGCCTGACGTCGACAAGGATGTATCGATGCAGGTCGATAAAGTAACGGATGAAGTCAACAAAGTGACGCTGACCTGGGGAGAGAAACCGAATGCCGGGTATCGCATTACGGTGGACCGCATCGAATTCCATGAGGACGGAAAAGCCGTTGTCTACTACAGCCTTCACACCCCGATTCCCGGACACATGTATGCGCAAGTCATCACGACGCCCAAAGCCGAAGCGTTCGTTTCCGCGAAATATACGCCGGAAATCAAGCGTTCGGAAAACAGTGGGTATAGCGGCGCGGGCGTATCCGCAGAAGCGTCCGTTTCAAGCGGCGAATGAAAAAAGGAACGGGAATGGCAAGCTGCTCCGGATGGATCCGGGCGGCTTGCCATTTTTCTGTCGGATTCGCGCTGCAAAAGCCGGGACGCCTCTGCCTGGGTTGCCAGAGCGCAAGGGACGGCTTAAGACGGCGTTTTTCCCAAAGGCAGCACGGCATCTTTATCGTAGCCTCTTTGCTCCCAGTAACCGATATGCTCGTAATCGATCAATTCGATTCGCTGCAGCCATTTCACCGACTTATAAGCATACTTTTGCGGCACGATCAGCCTTACGGGACCTCCCAATTGATTCGGAATCGGATTTCCGTCCAGCATGACCGCAACGATGACATCATCCGCCCTCGCCTCCTCGAGCGGCAGGCAGTCCGTATAAACGCCGTCGCCCGAATAGAATTTGACGAATTTCGCGTCCGGTCCGGTTTCCGCCATGTCGAGCAGTCGGGAAAGAGGGACGCCTTCCCACGTAACATGAAAAACCGACCAGCCGGTTACGCAGTGAAAATGGCTGACCTGCACTTTGCGCTCCAGCCGCAAAAATTGTTCCCAGTTGAATTGCGCCGGTTTCTTTACCAGCCCGTCAACGGTAAATGTCCAATCATCCGAACGAAACGACGGAATTTCCGTCACGGTAAATACACGAAACATGCCCTGGCTTCCTCCCCCTATCGGAGGCTTCGAATCCGGGGACGGTACCGGAGCGGGAATCATCCGGTTCGCATCGCTTCTGACAAACTCGTCGAGCGGCGTTATTCCGGCGTTCAAGAACCATTTCATTCCTCTGTAAATATAAGGCCCGAGTAAGCCGGCGAGAATGAGCCCGACGGCGGAACGCAGAAAGACGCGGCGGGATACCGGCACCTCGCCGCTCCAGCGGGCGCCCTTTGCTTCGGAGAACGCCGGAGTCCCGCTTGTTCCCCCTTCCCTATCCCCGCCGGCATCCCTTTCCTTGCTTCGCGCAGGCGCCCTCTCCAAACTTCTCAGCCAGCGGCTGCGTGTCACGGCATGGAAGATCGCCCACGGAACCCCGATCAACGTAAGCAGATCGTGCCAGAACAGCGCGACATTGCTCCAGTTTTCGGGAATGCGGCCGTGCTGCCAAAGAACGAGGCCGGAAACGCCCCACCCCGCCAGCAGCGCCAAGACGAGCGACAAATTAAACAGTTGGCCCCGTTTCCTCCATATTTGTCTTACATGTTTGGCGAGAAAAGGAAGGTAAAGAAAGAGTACGGCGAGGGACACCAAACCGAATACGATATGAAGCTCCTTAAGTCCGACCCGGAACAAAGCCGTCTTTCCGCGAAGTTCCGGAATATAGAGCATGATGCCCGATACGGCCAGCAGCAGTACGATCCAAGCGTTCCAAGCGTGCAGACTCTTCAGTTTTTTTCCGTATGAAGATGTAAGCCAACCGCGTTTCCGATCCATCCGATCCGCCTCCCCGAAAACACGTCTCAATCGGCTTTGGATGCCTTTTCCCTCATCATACTACGTTTCAGCATCCGGGGAAACTGCGAACAGTCCGGATTCCACCCGTCACCTCCGATCCATGCGGAAATTCAGCAAAAAAAAAAGACCCTCTCCGGATCTTTGGCTGAAGGCCGCCTGTTTTATTCCGGCTGCCAGTAGCGCAAGTAGTTGAAATGGGAAGTCGGAACGGATTTAATGACACGATCGTGCTCATCTTTGTATATCTCGTATTCCCGGTACGTTTCCACGCTGTACTGACCGTCATACCCCGTTCCGATCAACTGCCACTCCAACGAAACCGACTCGTTTTTGGGCCGTATTTCCCCTGACGTTGCTTCCGACTGCTGCCGATCGGCGCTTGCCGGGACGATGAATTCGTCCTGTACAATAAACGCCGCATTCGGCTTGATGATGCGGGAGAGTTGATGGTGTCCGTCAGGAGCGGCGATCTTCAGGATGAGAAAAAGGTTGACAATGAGAACGAAAACGATCAGTGCGGACACTACATTCGATTTCGCCGCCGGTTGTTGTCCCTCCATGCGCAATCCCTCCATCTTGCCCCGGTTCGTTTAAGCCGTTGTCCCTAAACTTTATGCGGCATAACCGCGGAACATTCCTGCGGCTTTTCCGCTGCGTTTCTGAAAACTAAACCCCGGATATGCTTCCTATATTAGAATTTGAATTACGGGCAGGAAAATAGTTTTGAATATCGAATCCAATACATGAAACTTTCCCGGATCGGATCAGGGGCGGTTGCTTCTGAAGACGGATTCGGACATAACCAAACCATCGAAAGGCGTGGGTGCATGAGTATCGAAATCATCAATCAACCGAAAACGCTTACGCTGTACGGCTTTTCGAAAGTCCATGAAGAACACAGAAGCCGCGGTGAGGAATTTTTAGAACTTCTGAATCAAGTCTGGGCGGAAGTGAGCGCGAAAAGCCTAAAAAGCACAGGGATCAATCACGCAGTGTATTTCAGCGATGTTGTATTTGCCGCACTTGAACTGAAAATGCCGGATGTGCCCGACACTATTTTAGAAAAGAAAGTATTAACGATTCAAAGATACGCTTATTGGAAACACATTGGCCCTTACAGCAAATTACCGGATGCCTGGAACAAGATTCTGTCGGGAATCAAAGAGCTTGGACTGACTCCTTGTTGGCCGCAAATGGAGATATATGGGCACTGGAATGAGGACGAAAGCAAGCTTGAAACTGAAATTCTCATTAACCTCAACTGAGGTGATATGGCAGTTAATGGGCAGTTTGGCGGGCGTATGGATTCCATCATTCGGGTTTTACCACGAAATGTTGTCTATATAAATACTGCCGTTCCAGCTTGAGGAGGTAATGACCTGCACGCCCAATTCTTTTATGGGATTCACGGAACTGGTCGGAATGCTGACGGTGATCGTGTTCCAGGCATTCTTGGTTAAATTGGCGTAGCTTTGATAATTTCCGGTCCACAGCCAGTTGTTGTCCTTGACGTAAGGCTGTATCGCCGTAAGGTTTGCATTGCCTGGCACCCAAACCCGGAAAGTTACCGTTTTGCCCGTGGTCAAATTTGCGGGATTGCTGACTTGGGCATAATATTGCCCGCTTGCCGTGACATTCAAGGTCATTTTCAACGAGCTGCTGCCCGCATAGGCTCTCTCGGAACTGCTGGACACCGTGACGCCTGACGGCGTGCCGATAAAGCTGTGCAGCGCCCCGCCTTCAAAATGATATGGAGCGGAATCCGAGGTTGGAAATACCAGATTGAAATAGGAATCCCTAAACGCTTGTGTCGCCGGTCCCATATCGGTCAAACTGCCATTGCTGTCCACACCGTTGGATGTCCACGGCATCAATCCGGCCCATCCGTTAGTATGCGCATTAAAGAAGTCGTCTGTTATCGTATGATTGGTCGATCCTTTAGCCGGCATTTCGCCTAAAATGACGGGGCGATCGTGAACGATACCGTATTGGTCCGGTGTCATATAAGTCGGAATCCCCCAGTACTGATCCATCCATCCATAGTAATGCGGAGAATAGAAGTCCACCCGTGCAAGCGGGCTGTTTACTTTGGCTTTTAGGGCCGCATCGCTTACCTTATTGCCTTGCGCACCTCCGACCGTCGCGCTGTTATACTTCACCATCGCAATGCCGACCGTCGTCAGAATGGAGCTGTTTTGATGAATGGCCACGGCACCTTTGGCGAAATACGTTTGCAGGCGATCCCAGGATATGTTTCCGCTGTCCGCATTCTCATAAACCCAATCGGGCTCATTCATCAAATCAATGGACCAGAGCCAGGGGTTGTTTTTGTAGCGGTTCACGAAAGGAATCAAGTAATTGTTTACATAAGAGTCGATGTTCGTGTCGCTGTTCAGCATATTTCTCCAACTCATATAGTTGGCGTGACTATTCTTGAAATGGTCAAAAGACATCATCGTCGCCATGATGTAGACGCCCCGGTTTTGCGCAATCTGGAACAAACTGTCCAAATTGCTCCAGTGTGCCGCGGTCGCGCCCGATACGGCGCCGCTGCTGTCGATGTTAATCCCGACTTCCCCGTTACAAGTAATCCATACTCTTGTGCTGTTCACGCCATGATTGCGCAATTCCTGAAAATGATTGTCCCACCACGTATAATCGAAGCTTCCTCCGAAATCATTCCAGCTGTGCCAAGGTGTGTTGGTTCCGTTGATCCAAATTTCGTTTCCTCCCGCGTAAAACTTCGTTCCGCTCACCGTAATTCTGCCGCCATAAGCGGCCTGTGCCTGCTGAACCTGCAAAATCAATCCGCTGACAAGCGCACACAACAAAAAGAATGACAACGCTTTCCTCCTTCGGGTCACCATGGATGCCTCCTTATTTTTTTTCTGCAATGTTCACGCACTGTATTGTATGCAGCCCGCTAAGATTACAAAACTTTTTTTTCGCCGATTCCGGGAGTTGTTCCCTGCATGAAAACGCAAGGGACCAGCCGTTTATGGAACGCTTTATAGCCCAAACGATTTTAACACATCCGTATTTTGTCAATAATGTAATGAGCGGCAAACGGAGGGGGGTTATAAGGATGCTTGAAAAAGGGAAGATTTCTTCATTGCAGTCGGCAACGATGATGTATTTGGCGGTAATCCCTACAGCGATTCTCACCACACCGTCGATTACGTACAAATATGCAAAACAAGATCTATGGATTTCGCCGATTTGGGCTTTGAGCGGCTTCATTGCCGTTTATGTCGCGATGCGGCTTCATCACATGTATGCCGGCCAGAATATCGTCCAGGCAAGCGAACGAATCGTAGGCCGATTCCTTGGAAAAATGATCGGGTTGATGATCCTTTTCATTTATTTGTATCTCAACGGTATTGTCATTCGGGAATACAACGAATTCGTGGTCGGCGCATTCTTGGATGATACCCCGCTCATCGTGGTGTCAGGCAGTTTAGTGCTGGTATGTGCAATCGTCGTACGTGGAGGCGTTGAAAACGTCGGGAGGTTTGCCCAACTCTTACTTCCGGCTTTTGTCACCCTTTTTCTGTTCATCATTATTCCGATTATCCCTGATCTGCGTGCGTCGAATATGCTTCCGGTCATGGGAGAAGGGGTTATGCCTTCTATCGCGGGTGCAGGCGTTCTGCAGGCATGGTATAGCGAATTTATTACCGTATCGTTTCTTCTCCCCTTTATAACCGATCGCGAAAAAGCGGCGAAAAGCGTTATGATTTCCTTATTCGCCGTGATTTTGACGCTGGTTGTTTCCAATCTGGCAACACTGCTGCTCTTGGGAGAGCTGACGGGCAACTATTCGTATCCCTTTCTGATTCTTGCGAGGTACATCAGTCTTGCGGATTTTTTCACTCATTTGGAATCGCTGTTCATGTCCATTTGGGTGTTGGGCGCATTTGTGAAAATCTGCGTGTTTTTTTACGTGACCGTTCTTGGCACCGCCCAATGGATGAACCTGTCCGATTATCGGCCGATCGTGTTTCCGCTCGGCTTTTTATTAACCTTATTCAGTATGTGGGTTGCCCCCAATCTGCAGGAATTGACGCATGCGATAACGACGTCCGTGACCTTTTCTCTATTCACTGTGCTGGTGGTCATTCCGGTTTTACTGTTCTGTATCGCTTCCATACAAAACCGGTTCGGCAGGATGAAGACAAAAAAATAATTCGTACTGCCATCGCCGTCAAGCCATATTATGCCGGTTTAAACGAAAGATATTCCCTGACGATGTCAAGCATATTCAACCATTCCCGAAGAAGGTTTCAGGACAAAATAAAAAAACCTTGGCACATCAAGGTTTTTGATGGTGGGCCCTGAGGGACTCGAACCCCCGACCAATCGGTTATGAGCCGACCGCTCTAACCAACTGAGCTAAAGGCCCATGATACATTTGGTTGCGGGGGCAGGATTTGAACCTGCGGCCTTCGGGTTATGAGCCCGACGAGCTACCGGACTGCTCCACCCCGCGATAACCTGACAAAAATTTCGCCAAACCAAGTTGTTATTTCGTGATAAGACAGCGACAAAAATAAATATACACCAATAGAAGACGACTAGTCAAGTAGAAAATGATAGCAGGCGGATTAAAGGACAAATCTGACCCCGTAGCGGCCTTTTTTCGACTGGAACACTTCCACCTCCCGCGGAGATTCGTAACCGTAAATCCACCAGTCTTCTTCCATTCTTTTCGCCAGGCAGCCGGCCTGAAACTTGCTTTCGTAAAGCTTGGCCCAATATATCCATTTCATAAATTTGTTCACTCCAACGATCTGAATCATCCGTCTTCTTTTACTTTTATCATATCCAAAAAGGATGGTTTTGTTTCCATAGGATGAGCTTCAGATCGCCGGAATGGAGATTAGCTTGCGCTTTCGCCGCAATATTCGGCTTCCCGCTCCACCTGATCGCGGTACCGGTGCGCGATGCGCCCCGAAGCGGACGCCGCAATGCCCGCGATCAGATCGTCGAGAAACGTATGGACGCCATTGCCGATTTTCGTATCGAGCTTTTTGATGATGCCGATTTTATGCTTGTCGAGATGTCCGAACGTGGTTACGGCGATGCTGCCGTATCCTAAGACGGAGCCCAGTGCCAACGTTTCATCGCAGCCGAAGAGGCTCTCGTCGGATTCGACGAGCGACTGCAGCGGTTCCGACAGTATGCCTTTTTCCGCCAACATGTCCAGCTCCACACCGACGAGGATGGCGTGTAGCACTTCTCTTTTTTCCAGAACCGCCTTTACGCTCTCGACACAATCTTCCAACTGCAAATCCGGCAGGTAGGGGGACTGCATTTCATGCACGATCAAAGCGATATCCTCGACCGTTACCCCTCTTTCCTTCAGCTTTTGCAACGCAGCGGCCTTCACTTCGTTGCTGTGGACGATCCGTTTCATCTTCCATCTCTCCTTTCTTGGCGGCAATAGCTCCATTATATCATGAATCCGGAAGAATCGAATCGTAATAATGTTCCACCGCTTTCTGGAAATCTCCCGCCCTCTCCGCTTTCAGCCCTTCGTCCACATCCTCTTGCGCCAGATTCGGAGCGAGCTCCATCGCCTTCTTGATATGCGCCATGGCAATCGGAACGTCGCCGCGGTGAAGATAATACCAGGCAAGCTGCTGATGCGTTCTGATCAACGGATTTCCTTGCCTGTTCCCGCTCTGCAGTTTGCGAAGCACCTCCTCCGCCCGGTCGATCGCATCCTGTACAAACCCTTGGCCGAACCGGCATTGGGCGATAAGCAGCGTGATGTCTTCTTTGAAATAACCGTCAAGCGGATTGGAGGAAAAACCGTTGCGCGCCTCCCAAAGCAAATCTTCCGCTTGATCGTAGTCCATCGTCTCCATCTTGATATGAGCAAGCTCGATGAGCGCCCGGATGCGCGCCTGCCGCCTTTCCGGTTCGTCCGGATTGGAATCGGCGATGCTTTGCAGCAGCAGCTCGGCTTCTTTGACGAAGTCCGAATTCATCAGCGTCTGCGCGACGATGATTCTCGCATTCCAATCGTGTCTGGCAAGATCGACGAAAAACGACTGCTCGGCGTCGAACCAAGGTTTAATCATCATAAGCAAATCCTGGATTTGTCTTTCCACCGGCATGTTCATAAACGGTCTCCTTTCTGAAAATGGCGGAACGTCCATGTTCCGGCATCCGGTTATCGAACGGCTTGCCTATAAAAATTCGCGAACGGAAAGGCGAAATCCTGTATTCACCCCGTAAAGTGCCGAAAAAGCGAAAAGCCGCCTGTTTCCTTATGGAAACTGCGCGGCTTTTCGGGTGTCAGCCGAGCGGTATCGCGCCGCCCTTCGGCTCACCACGCGGATTTTCTTTCATGCGTTTCAGCGCGGCATCCCCTTCCGTCTGCCATTCTTTCAACGCTTCTTTAATCGTCTTCTTGCCGTCGATGACTTCCTGGAACTTGTTCCTGCCGATATCCTGAACCTGCCAAATATCCGGTTTTTCGCGGTATACTTTGTTCATATCCGGGCTCATCACCGGCTTTAACGAGTATAAAGCCTTGATGTTGTAATCGACGTCTTCTCTCGCTTCGAGATATTTTTTCCGGGAAACGAGGTTTTGCGAGCTGCGCGATTTCAGCTTGGCGAATTGTTCCCCGTTGATGAACGAAACATATTTCCAGGCGATGTCCGGATTTTGCGCTTTGGCGTTAATCGCCAGTATCGGGCTCATGCCAACGTACCCGCCGACTCCGGGCGCTTCCGGATGCGTCGGAACGGTGACAATATCCCAGTCGATCGGCGTGTAGCCCTTAATGTTCTGCGCGTCCCGGTTTGCCGTAATCAGCTCGTTCAACTGATAAAATTGAACGATGGCCATCGCCAGGTTGCCGGACATAAAATTGTCGTGTTCGAACGGCTGAAATTCGTTTTCCTTTTTCGGCTTGTTATAATCGGGCGGTTCCGGGTAAACTTTATCCTTTTTTAACTGGGCTATGGTTTGCCATACTTTCTCCCACTGCGGCGTATCCACCGTCATTTTTTCCCCGGCGTCGTCAAACATCGTCAACTGCAGCGGAGCGGTGTATACGTTCATATCCCAGAACGGATCGGCCCCTTTGTACGTGCTGAAGGCGAATCCGTACTTGCGGTTTTCCCCTTCTCCCCGCGACACTTGTCTGGCCAAAGCGAACACTTCGTCCCAGGTCATATTGTCTTTCGGGTACGCGACCCCCGCTTCGTCGAACAGCTTTTTGTTGTAAATGAGAGCGGATGAAGTGAACGTCGGGGCCAAAGCGTACAATTTGCCGCCCCCCGCGTCTTTCAAGCCGTCAATGACCGCCGGCACAAAGTCGGACGTATCGAATTTATCCTTTGTAATCAACGGATCAAGCGGAGCGAGCAAATTTTCGTTAATGAAGTCCGGCAATTGCTCGTATCCGAGTACGACAACATCGGGTGGATTCGGGCCGGTCATTAGCTCCTTCAATTTGTCGGCCGGATCGACCGGTTTGTCTTCAGGCGACCCCCCGCCGTAACGAAAACGGTTATCGTAGGTCGGAATAATTTCAATTTTGATATTCGGATTGTCAAATTCAAACAGATCGATGTACTGCGAGCGGAAATAATCGTCATCCGGCCCCATGCCGTAAGCGCTGGCAATGCGGAGCACTCTTTCCTCCCCGCCATCGGCTTCCCCGCCTTTGCCGCATGCCGTCAATACAGGAAACAGCAAAGCGAGTGACAAAGTAATGGCCGCCAATCTGCGGATTTTTTTTCTCTTTCTGTTCATTTAGTTCCCCTCCAATGATTTGGGCGCTTTAATCATGATTTTCTCGCCGTCGAATTCCATGCTGGCTCTGTCGCCGATTCGCAGCGCATCCAGAAATGTTTTCGGTATTTGCAGACGCCCGGCGCGATCGACGACCACGTATTCTTCATGCCCTTCCTGAATGGAAGAGCCGGTGCGATGTTCACCCCCCGCCAAAACAAGATTCGGATTACGCTTAATGAATTCGGTGCTGGTCAGCCCGTCGCGAATCGCCACCACGCGATCCACTTTTCCGGCAAGCGACAAATCATGCGTCACAATGACGATCGTAACCCCCAATTCTTGATTCAACCTGCGGAAAATATCCATAATCATGTCCGATGTCTGCGTATCGACGGAACCTGTCGGTTCGTCGGCAAGCAGCAGCGAAGGGCGGTTCGCCAGCGCAATCGCGATGGCCACTCTCTGCTGTTCCCCTCCGGACAACTGCTGCAGTCTGTTGTTCATTCGCTCTTTCAGGCCGACCCATTCCAGCAGCTGTTTCGCATAAGCGCGATCGTAAAGGCCGGAAAGCATCATCGGCATTTCCACATTTTCCAGAGCCGTTAAATAAGGAAGCAGATTGCGGGCGTTGTTCTGCCAAATGAAGCCGACCGTCTTCCGTTTGTACTCGACGAGCTGCTCATCGGTAATTTTCAACAGGTCCCATTCGCCTACGCGCACCTGTCCGGCGGACGGGCGGTCAAGCCCGCCCAATATGTTCAGCAGCGTCGATTTGCCGCTGCCGCTGTTGCCGATAATCGCCATCATTTCTCCTTTTTGCACGGAGATGTTAAGGCCCTGCAGCGCGACGACTTCGATATTGTCGGATTTGAATATTTTGACCAATCCTTCGCAGTGGATCACCGGTTTATCGCTCCTCTCCCAGTTTAACCGCTTGATGTACGCGCAGCCTGCGGATGTGGAGGAACAAGAGCACGGCTCCCGTCACCATCATGAAGCAGACGACCGCGTACAACTGGTAGGTGTCTTTCGCCTCGAACACAATGCGGAACGGAGGCACCTGTGTTTTGATGTTTTCGGCGGTTTGCAGAAACGGCAAGAACAAATAGCTGGTCAATTTGCCGATTCCGATGCCGAGCGCGATGGACAGACCGGCCGTAAACGCCTGCTCGAGCAGCAGCATGCCTGTCAGCTGCTTCCGGGAAAGTCCCATGGCGCGCAGTACGCCGAACTGGACCACTCTGCTGGACAGGTTGAAAAACCAGTACAGCACGTAACCGATGAGCGAGATCATGACCGAAACGAGAAACCCGAGGCTTAATATGCCGAATACGCCGCCACGCGCAGGATGTTTTTTCTGCGTGATCAGTTCGTTGCGCACGTCTTTGACGGAGACGATTTGCATTTTATTGGCCATAAGTTCATTCACGATCGGCGTCACTTTGGCTCCTTCCTTCATCTTCAACCAAACATCGTAAGGGATGATCGGAGCCTGATCGTATATGTAATCGAGATTGGCGATAAAAAACGGCGTCTGATCCGGGTACAGGCTAGGCCAGTACGGCAAAATTCCGACAATGACGAACTCCACCGGCTCCTGCCCGACGGTAATCGTAAGCAGATCGCCTTCTTTCAGCTGATACTTGTCCGCATATTTTTTCGAAATGATGACGGCCTGTTCGTAGGCGCCGAGCAAGTTCAAATACACGTTCGGGTGAGCCGGGAACAAATCGTCGCGGAACCAGGCCACTTCGGCAAAATCGACATTATCGATGCCCATAAGAATGCCCTGTCCGGTCGATCTGCCGGATATGACCACGTTTCCTTTCGTTTGCAGCACGCGCGCCGCATGCTCCACCCCTTCAAGCTTGCGGAATATTTCAAACGGCGGTTCCTCGTAGCGGATCGGCCGGTACTGTTCTCCTCCGCCAGGGTCGCCGCCTGTGCCGGGTCCCCCTTGTCCGGGATTGCCCTGCCCCTGATTGCCTTGGCCGGGCTGTCCCCCGTTCTGCCCGCCTGATCCGGATCCGCCGCCGCTGCCATTGCCGCGATCCTGGGGCAGCGCGTCGGAAAATCCTTCCCAGGCGACGCGGATGATGACATCGGTTCCGTACTGGTACAGCGTCCGTTCCGTCGAGTTCAAATCGATCGTCCGCGCGGCCGACGAATTGTAAACGCCGAGGCCGAGCGTCAGGATAAGCAGCAGCATGAGCGGATAATACGCTTTGGCGGAACGGGAAAGCTGGGTCAGCGTCAAATAGATCGGCACCGGCAGGAAGCTTCTCCCGAGCCAATTGCACAGCTTCAATAGCCACGGAAACACTCTGAGAAAAAACAATCCCATGGCGAAGATGGAAAGCGCAGGCACAAAAAACAGGAGCGGCTGCACCTGCAGCTGGTCGGTGGTCAGTCCCGTCTGCTGCGAAATAAACTGGCGTTCGTTGAACAGATACCACCCGTATCCGGACAGTCCAAGCAATACGATGTCGAAAAACCATCTCTGCCAGACCGGCTTTCTGTCCGAGCGGGCCATCAGCTGTTTAAAGTTGACGATCGAGTCCCGGGCAAACACGACGGCGGGGATGACGCTGGCCGCCAGCGCGATCATGACCGCTGCCGCGCCATACAACAACGCGTCCGAAGATACGCCGACCGGTATCGACTTCCGATCGACAAACGTCAGGAAGCCGCTGGCCGATCCGATGCTTTTCGCCATGAACCAGCCGATGAACGGCCCGGACACGAGTGCGATGGACCCGAGAATGAGTCCTTCCAGCAAATAAATCCATACAATTTGCCTGTTGCTGGCTCCACGGCTGCGGAGAACGGCGATGTCGGTCCGCTGCCTTTCCAGCGACTGGCGGGAATTCATCGCAATGTAATAAAACACCATGGCGATCATCGGGGCGGCCAGCGTAAACAGCAGCGTTTGCATCTGCATGCTCTGCTTTTTGAACTCGCTCAGCATCGGAAGAAACGAAATGTCCACCTTCGTGTCTTTCAACTTCTGGTACAAAACGATGTCCAGTCTTTCCAGCGTTTTGGAGAGCGGCGACAATTGACTCGTCTGAATCTCGCGCAAATCGAACGCGTAATACCAGTTGGCCAGATTCAAAGGAACCTTTAGTTGCTGCAGCAAGTGTTCTTTGAACACTTTGTCGCTGACAACGAATGAACCGACAAGGCTTTCGAGCCCCTGGTACCAATACGGATCGTCGTCCTGCTTCGGTTTGTAAGTTCCGACGATTTTGATTTTAAGCGGCGGAATGCCGTTCCCTCCATAGACCGGGTACAAAAAAACGTCCCCGATGCGGAAATCGTAACGGTAAAGCGACTCTTCCAGCACCACGGCCTCAATGACGCCGTTCGCGGGCCGGTCGGAGAACAGTTTTCCGCCGGTCATTTCCGCATGCCCGGCAAAATCGCCCATCGTCATGACGGACATTTGCCGCCGACGGCTCGCATCCACTTTGGACGGATCCTCCGGAGTGATTTGCGCGCTTCTGAGCGAGAGGCTCACCGAATAAGTCTGGTAAGGGAAACCGATTTGCTTCGGAATCTCCTGCTCGATATACCGATCGACTTCTTTGAACGAATCCATATCCGGCTTCTCGGAGCCGGTCGCCTGGTAACGAATGAGCAGCGATCCCGGCGGCATGCCGCCTTCCTGCTGCAGCAGCGATTTGGCGACGACGCGTTTTAAAGCCCCGTCGGCGTACATCGGAATGCTCGTCGTAAAAGATACGGCCAATACGAGTCCCAGCAGCGTGCTGAACGTAAGCCAGCGGGTGTTCCACATTTTACGGTACAGGAAACGAAGCATCGGCATATGCATTATCTCCCTACCACTTTCTGTCCGGGCTCAAGTCCTTTAACAATCTCTACCTCCGTAGATGTCTGTTGGCCGACCTCCACATCGACTTCCCGTTTTCCTTTGTCGTCCACGACCTGGACGTAAGTCCGGCCGCCATACGTGCGAAGCGCCGATGCCGGAATCACGACGGCGTTCTCTTTCCTCTGCGTAATGACGGTCACGCCGACCGGAGTTCCGCGCGTCAGGTTGGGAGGCATTTTATCGAGCTCCACGAGCAAATAATTATCGATAGAGTCTTGCTGGTTTTGATCCGGGTTATACGGATCCTGCTCCTCGTCGCCTTTGTCGACCGGAAGCTGCTTCACCTTCCCTTTGTGCTCTCCTGCGGCATTGATTTCAACGATCGCCTCCATGCCGACCGCTACCTTGGCCAAATCGTCCTTGCTGAATTCCGCCGCCACCGTAAGCTTGGAAAGATCGGCCACGACGGCAACCGGATCGTACGCTTTCGCGCTGTCCCCTTTTTTGACGGATACGGATACGATCGTGCCGGCAAACGGAGCGGTCAGCTTAGCCTTGCCAATCGATTCCTCGAGCTCCGTAAGCTTCGTCCGCTCCATCTCGAAGTCGATTTTCGCCTGCTCCAGTTCGGCGGCATCCAGCGAATCGGCTTTGCGCAGCGTCTCGATCATCGACAGTTCCGTTTTCTTCAACTGCAGCTTTTTCTGGCGCAATTCATTTTCCAGATCCGATACGTCCAGTTCGGCGATCAGCTGCCCCTGCTTCACTTGATCTCCCGTCTTCACATAAACGTCTTTAATCCGTTTATTGTCCTCGGTGAAAAATAACGTTTCTTCCTGCAGCGACATCAGCTTTCCGCTGCCTCTCACTTCTGTAACGAGCGTGGTCGTCTTCACCTCATACTCCGGTTTCTTGGAAAGTTGGGGAGGCGTAATCTTCGGAAGCGTCTCCTCCTCTTCTTCCTTGGGCAGAAGGGAACAGCCCGCGGTCATTGCCCCGAAAAGGAAGGCAAGAAACAACAGCATTAACGTTTTTGCATGGCGTCTATGTATTGATGAATTTTCCGTCCACCATCTCAAAAACATGGTCGGCAACCTCCAAAATTGTAGGATCGTGTGTTGTCATGCATATGGTGACCTGTTCCGTTTCGATAATATCGCGAAAAACCGACATGACCTGCGCTCCCATTTGCGAATCGAGCTCGGCGGTCGGTTCGTCGGCGAGCAGCAGCACCGGCCGGTGCGCTATCGCTTTGGCAATCGCCACCCTCTGCTGTTCGCCTCCGGAAAGTTCGTACGGCCGATGATGCATCCGTTTGCCCAAACCGACGAGCTCAAGGCAGTGTTTCACCCTTTCTTTCCACTGGGAACGCGGCACACCCGACATCCGGAGCGACAGCTCGACGTTCTCCCACGCCGACAACAGCGGCATAAGCGCAAAAGATTGAAAAATAAATCCGATCTGCTTGCGGCGAATCTGCGTCCGCTGATCATCGTTCCAAAGGTGAAAAGGGTGCCCCTGAAAATAGATCTCGCCCTTGGTCGGAAGATCCAGACCGCCAATCAGATTGAGCAGCGTCGTTTTTCCCGAGCCCGAACGCCCCCGGAGCATGACAAGCTGCTTCTCTCTCAGCTCCATGTCGATGCCTTTCAGCACATGGATGTGCCCGCCTGCGACCGGAAACGTCCGTTCCACCTTCGAAACGACGAGCAGCGGTTTTCCGGATGCGGCACGGCCGGACGGTTCCCGCCGCACGGATGCGCCATTGTCGCCGCCATCCTCCGCATGTTTCTTCTCTCTCTTGAATAACCCCACGTTTCTCTGTACTCCTTTCCAATCCGTATAAAAAATAGACGAAACAGAGTGGTAATAAGTTACACTTTTTTAGAAAAATTTTTCATTTTTTTCGTATCGATCGGGTTAGGAAGAGGGGAGCCGCTTCCGGTTTTTTGGATAAAAAAGGAAAAACGGGAATGGGGCATCTTTTCCATTTTAACCTTTCGCTGCCGATACGTCACGATGATTTTCCAAAAAGAACGGCAGTGCTGCCGCTGCAATTTTTGCAACGTCAGGCCACTGCCGTTCTTTCGTGCACTCCTCACAGAGCGGAATCAGCCGACTTCCGTTTCCAGCTCCGCGATTCGTTTTTCCACATACTTCGTGTCTTTATGGGCGTGAAACGTCTCGGCCTTCTCCACGATGGCCGCCGCATTGTACTCCGGTATGCCCGCATACGGTTCATACACGCCTTTCGGCATCAGGCAGTTTCCTTCCGGCCAATAGACTTCAATATTGCCCTGCTTCACGTCCGCCCGTTTCGCCCGCCCCTGGAACACTCCATGCTCGTTGTATACGACGATCGCCTCGCCATCCGCTATGTTCAGCATGGACGCGTCGCTCTCGCTGATTAATACGTCATACCGGCCGGCGCCGTTGAACGGGTCCTTTTCGCCGTATATCATCGAGTTGAACTGCTTGCCCCGGCGGGTGGTGACATAAAAGCGTCCCTCCGGCTTCCGCAGTTCGGGAAGTTCGATAGGCAGCAAGTTTCCCCGGCCGTCGGGCGTCGGACAAATTCCTCCTTCGCACAGCCAGGCTCCTCCCCATTGGAACACGTCGCCGCGGTTTTTCAGGTGCTGAATGCCGTCGTAAGCCGGAACGGCGGCGGCAATTTCTTCACGGATTTCCCCGGCGTCGCGAAAAGCGATTAAATGTTTTCTTTCCGGATATGCGCGGGAAGCGAGATCGACGAAGATTTCCCACTCGCAGCGCGCCTCCTCGATCCGGGGGCCAGGGATTTCCGGGCTGAAGTAAACCATCCGCTCCGTGCTCGTCGACGTCCCGCCGCCCGGCTGTTCGTACCGGGTCATCGCCGGCAGCACGATCACTTCCTCTTTCGCGTCCGCGAGCGTGGAACTGTTGAAAATGATGTCCTGGTGCACGCGGAGCTCGACATTTTCCAGACACGTCTTTACGAATTGCGGATCCGGCATCGTTTCCAGAAAATTGCCGCCGCTCGTATAGAACAGCCTGATTTTTCGTTCGTGGCCGTCCGGCAGAAGGGCATTTTCCAGGGAAACGCCGACAATATCTCCCGGCCAGCGCGGAATTTCAAACCCCCACAGCTTTTCGAACCGCTCGATATGTTCGTCGGTGAGCGGGACGCCTCCGGGCAGCGACATCGGCTCGGTGCCCATTTCTCCCGCGCCCTGCACGCCGCTGTGGCCGCGGATCGGCATGACGCCGCACCGTTCCCGGCCGATGAAGCCGCGCAGCATGGCCAGGTTCGCGACCTGCGATACGTTGTCCGTGCCGAATCGATGCTGCGTGAGCCCCATGCTCCAAACGAATACGGCGGATTGGGCGCCAGCAAGCAGACGGGCGAATTCGCCCATCTTTTCCCGGCTCAGTCCCGACGACCGTTCCAGCGCCTCCCAGCTCTGCCGTTCGACATGCGCTTTGAGCTGCTCGAATCCGTTCGTATGCTCGCGGATAAACCGATGATCGAGCGCCGAGCCCGGCTCGTTTGCTTCCATTTCGAACCAATGCTTCATGACGCCGTTCATGAACGCGATATCGCCCCCGATGTTCACCTGGTACACGTCATCGACGAGTTTCGTGCCGAATAGCGCGCTTTCCCAGATGGAAGGAATCCAGTACGTTTCCATGGACGGCTCGCGATACGGATTGATCAGAATGATTTTCGTGCCCGCCTTTTTTGCCGCATACATGTATTTGGTCGATACCGGCTGATTGTTGGCCGCCACCGATCCCCAGAAAACGAGTACGTCGGTGCCGATCCAGTCTTTGTAGCTGCAGCTGGAGGCGCCGATGCCGAGCGACCGTTTCAGCGCGGTTTTGCTCGGCGAGTGGCAGATGCGGGACGCGTTGTCGATGTTGTTCGTACCGAGAAACCGCGCCATTTTCGACGCAACGTAGTACACTTCATTCGTAATGCCGCGCGCGGTCAAATAAAAAGCCATCTGCTTCGGATCGATGCTCCTGATTTTGGCGGCGATCCGGTTCAGCGCTTCGTCCCAGGCGATGCGCGTAAAGCGGTTTTCCCCCGGCTTGCGGGAAAGCGGATAAGGGATGCGTCCAAGCTCTCTCAATTGCGCGCTCGACAGCTTCCGCATCGCCGCCACGTCGTTCAGCCATTTCGGATCGATGGCCGGCATCGTGTTCAAGCGGAGCACATTCAGCCGTGTCGTGCAAAGGTGGGGGCCGGTCAGCGTCTGATCGCGCAAGCCCGATACGCCGAGCGCGCAGCCGTCGCAAACCCCTTGGGTCAAAATGCGGTAAGCGTAAGGAAGTTTGTCGCGGTTATCGTAAACGGCCTTTAACGTGTCGCGGATGTGGTGGGGTTTGATTTTCCCGAGACCCATCGGCATGTACCCCGCCCATAACGACGGCTTCGGAAACGTATTCAATTTTACCGGTCCGGTATGTTTCGTCTTTCCCATGCTCATCCCTTCCGTTCTGCGTTCGCCGTCGGACAAAAAAACGCCGCTGTCTCGTCCTTTCTCCGGTTAGAAAAAGATGATGACACGGCGGTCGCCCGGCTGAATTGGCAATATTCTTATGCTGAATATACCATGAAACGTTGGCGGCGTAAATAGTCCGCCGGACAGCGGATATGCGGATTACCGAGGCGAAAGCAAGCCTTCCACAAAGCAGGCGATCCCCTCAATATCGCCGATCCGGAAAACCGGCACATCCGCCTGCGCCGGCAATGTTGTCGCAATCGCCAGCAAACCGGTCAGCCGATGGCGCAAGGCTAACTGTTCCTCCGTTCGGGCGACGAGAATTTTGGGCGCGCCCTCCCGCTTGTACCCTTCAATGATGACGATATCCATGCCGGCAAAACGCTGCAGCAGCCGGTTCAACGCATATGCATCCGGCTCGCTGCTATGTTCCCAAAGATGCACTCTGTTTTCGGAAGCGATCATGACGATATCGGCGCCGGCTTCCATGTACTTGAACGTGTCTTTCCCCTCTTGATCCGGCTGAAAATCGTCGTGGGCGCCGTGCTTCAGCGCGCCGACTTTGTAGCCTTTCTGTTTGAGCCTGGCGACGATTCGCGAAGCGAGCGTCGTCTTCCCCGAATCGCTGTATCCGACAAAAGCGACGTGCGGCACCGTCATCGGATGCTCACCTCGCCATAGAGCAAAATATCCGCTTCGGCGCCTTCCCGCAAGACGTCTCCGCCGTTTACGCGAACGAGACAATTGGCGCCGGCAAAACTGCCGATCATGCCGGAAGACTGGCCCGAAGCCACGGTCACTTTCAACCGGCCGCCTTCCAAAAAAGCGGTTCCCCGCAAAAATCTCGTCTGCTTGATCGGGGTTTTCGCCACCGCGTTCATCAATACCGCCTTCGTCAGCGGCACAACCGGATCGCGCTGCCCGGCCATTTTCCGCAGCGCCGGAAGGACGAAAAGTTGGGTGTTGACAAAAGCGGCGGCCGGGTTCCCGGAAATGCCGAAGAACGGCATGTCCCCCCGCTCTGCGAACCGGAACGGGCTTCCCGGACGGATCAGCGCCTTCCAAAATCTCGTCTCCGCGCCAAGCTTTTCATAGACGGAAGGAATGTTATCGTAGTCTCCGACCGAAACGCCGCCGGTTGTAATGAGCAGATCGGCGCCGTCCAGCTCCGGCTCGACGGCCGCCCTTATCGCTTCCGCATCGTCGGCTGCCGCTTTCAGCAATTTGGGAATGCCTCCGGCTTGACGGACAAGCGCCGCCACCATATAGCTGTTCGAATTGCGGATTTTCCCCGGCCGAACCGGTTCGTGGACCTCGACAAGCTCCGTTCCGGTAGCCAGAATGGCCGCCACCGGCTTGCGGTATACCGGCACCTGCGCGCTGCCGAATGTCGCCAGAATCGCGGTTTCGGCTGCGCCGATCCGGGTTCCTTTACGCAAGACGGCGGCACCCCGCGAAATGTCCTCCCCCCGCCGCGCTATGTTATCCCCAGGCTCAAGCGGGGCAAGCACGTGAACCGTGTCTAGCCCCTGTTCAAACCCGCCGCGGGTTGCTTCAAATCTACATACCGCGTCCGCCCCTTGCGGGATCATCCCCCCTGTCATGATGCGCACCGCTTCTCCCCGCTCTACCTTGACCGCAGGCACATCGCCGGCGGCCGTTTTCCCGATGACGCGCAGCGGAACCGGCGCTTGCGGGCTCGCCATACGGACGTCTTCGTGCCGAACGGCGTAGCCGTCCATCATCGAGCGGTCGAACGGAGGGATATCGATATCGGCCGTCACATCCTCCGCGAGCACGTAACCTGCGCATTCCGCCAACGGGACGCGAATGGTTTCAAGCGCGCGCACGGACCGCAATACGGCGTTCAGCGCCTCATCGACGTGCAGTGGGTACGAATTCACAGAAACAGCAGCCTCCTACACATTTTCGTCATAATTCATTATTATAGTGTAAAGCGGTTTGATGTGAAATGAAAAAAGAAAAGAGGAGCGTTATGAAAGAACCGATAACAAGGAAGCGGACCATTTATCATTATAACGGGGAATCGATCGAGGAGCGCATCGACGAAATCGCGGCGGAATATGCGCTCACGATAGAGGTCGACGACGAGGAATTTGCGACCGTCGTATGTTCGCCGGCCGATTTGGAAGAATTGGTTATCGGCTTCCTGGCATCGGAAGGCATCGTCCGCGGTCCCGAACAAATCGACAGCGTTTCCATCGACGAACGGGAAGGTTTCGCGCGGGTGACGACGAAACAGCGTCCGCACCCATTCAACCGGAAATTTTTCAATAAGCGGTATATTACGTCATGTTGCGGCAAAGGGCGGCAATCGTTTTATTTTTATAATGACGCGTATACGGCCAAACCGGTTGTAAGCGACGCGCGGCTGTCCGTGCATGAAGCGATCCGGCTGCAGCAGGCGATGCAGGATCTGTCCGCGGACTTCAAACGGACCGGGGGCGTTCATAATGCCGCTTTATGCGATCGGGACGGGATTATGGTCGCGCGTTCGGATATCGGGAGGCATAACGCATTGGATAAATTGTACGGCTACTGCTTGCAAAGGGGGATTCGCACCGGGGACAAAGCGATTGCGTTCAGCGGGCGCATTTCGTCGGAAGTGGTGTTGAAGGCGGCGAAAATCGGCTCGGCCATCCTGCTGTCCAAATCCGCTCCGACGGAGCTGGCGCTCAACTTGGCGGATGAATTGGGGATTACGGCGGTCGGCTTCATTCGCGGAAACAAACTGAACGTTTATACCCACCCGGAACGGATTGCGGAGCTTATGCCGGATGAATCGGCGCGCTAAGGGGAGGCCGTCTTCTCATAATACCGAAGCGCGAAATCGTAATCTTCGGGACGGTTCATATTGAACAACGACATGCCGGACGGATCGAGCCGACGGACTTCCCGTTCGGGGATGACGGACGCATCAAGCCGTGCCAGCCACTCCATCGCTTTGCGTCCCCCTTCGCGAATAAACGCGTCGAGACTGCCCGAAACCTCGCGGCGATACACGGCAAACAGCGGGTTCAAACGGCCGTCCCATTCCGGTACGGCAGCGCTGAAACCGCTGTCTCGGCAAACAGACTCTAAATATTCCGCCAGCCTTAGCGATGGAAACGGCATATCGGCCGCAACGACGAGATTGTACGGGCAGTTCGACGCAGCGAGGCCGGCCGCCATACCCCCGAGCGGACCGAGTCCGCTCTCCCGGTCACGGATAATACGCACGCGGGGCAACCGGAGTACCGTATCGGGAACTTCCGGGAAATCCCGCTCCGAAGCCGCACAACCGGCCAGCACGATCCATATCTCGCGGCACGATGCGTGAAGCTGATCCGTTATACGCTCCAGCACCAGCTTTCCCCCGATCGGCAGAAGCCATTTGTCTTTGCCCATACGGGTGCTTTTCCCGCCGGCCAGCACGATGGCTCCGAGTTGCGAATTCGCCATGCCGTCCCTGTCTCCTCTGTGTCCATAGTTATCGTTACACAATAACATAAATATCAAATTGACCGATGTCAACAAGATTCAGAGGAATCGTCAGCGCTTTTCGCCCGCTCAGCCCCGCCTGAGGCAGTTGGATGAAGTTCGGCGGCGTAATGTCGATCTGCACTCCTTCATTGTACAGCATCGTGCTGGCGTTGCCGCTAATCATATTGCCCAATTCGGAAAGGGCGCTGCGGCTCATTTCGTCAAATTCCGTCACCGCATAACCGCCCATCATGCCGGAAACAATTCTCAAAGCGACCTTCTCCGGAAAACCGAAGATAATATCCCCTTCCAGCTGCCCTAACAAACCGATGCGCAGCCAAACGTGATCCTCCATGAAATCGATATTTTTGATGCGGAGTTCGCCTATCGAAGGTCGGGTGTTGATCAGCGATTCAATCACGTGAACGGACGACGTCAAAAACGGATTGATATAGCTCGCCTGCATAGTTCCATCTCTTCCCCCTTTCCCATACCGAATGTCTGCCGTCAAAAGATCTGCGCCGAATAAGGAGCAGCGTATTCACCCAAGCCATTGATGTTGCAAGCGGATGGTTGCGCCGCTATTTCAAAAACCGTACCTCGGAAGGATAATAGTGCTATCGGCCTATGACTTAAATTCCTTTCCACAACAGAAGAGAGTCGGATTGACGATAGTTCTTTTTTACCAACATTATAACAAAAGTAATCCGTAATTCACAGACAGAAACAAGTCTTTTTTGGAAAAAAATGTTGTTTAAGTTGGGTGAAAATATTTTGTAATTTAAGTAAAATAAAGTAAATTAAACTTGAGGTCATCAGGAATGGGACAAATATACAAATCAAATGACAAGGAGAGGAAGTAAAATTGAATTGCAGAAGAATTTGTAAGCGCTTTACCATAATGCTCGTCGCCTCGCTTCTGCTGCATCCGTTTATCTTATATCCGGGTGCAGAGGCGAAAGCCAAAAACACGGCCGAAGGCTTGACGGATCAGATCGAAATGGGAGCCGGAGGCAATGAGGAAGATCATCGTGCGCAAACGGAAGGCAGCTCCGGGAATGCCGTCATCAGCGAGAAAATCGGGCAGCAGATGCAGACGTACGGCACAAGATACATAAAGATGACGGGCAGTTCCGTCAGCTATGAGGTGAACATTGCAAAAGGCAAGCCGTTAACGCTGGAAATCCAGGAAATCCATCCGAGAGAAAAGCAATTCATCAATTACGACATCTATGTAAATGACCGGAAGGTGTATTCCAGAAGCTATAATGTCAGAGGTGCGGGCCCGAACCATTATTTTGTGAAGGTCAACGCCGGTTCGCTGCCAAACGGCAATAAGGCCACCGTCAAATTCGTCAATCGGTACGACGGGGAAGTCCATTTCGGTCATCTGTGGGTTTATTCCGATTTCAACTCGCTGTTGGCTGCGGAACAAGTGTACAAACCGATGCTCGTTTCCGTTTTAACGCCGGTTGGCTACACAAATTATAATGCGGATTTGGCAATGATAAACAGGATCAAATCTTCTTTTGCCGGCAACGACAGAATGATTCCGGGGTTTGGCGTACAGCTTCGTTATGCGAAATGGACGACGGAGGAAGTGAACCGCCAAATCGATTATATTCTGCGGCTGTCGAGCGACTCGGGATTGCCGGTGAACATCCAGTTTGACACATGGTGGGCGGGAACTCCGAACGGTCCGGACGGCCAGGGCGGTTATTGGTCCGATGTAAAATACCAGCAGGTGACCTACGATCCCGAAAAAGGTTACGGGTTAAGCATACCGAATCAGTGGAGCAGCACGCCTTGGCTTACGATGAGCAACGAACACTTTAATTCATTCAAACGGGAACGGCTGAAAAAACATTTGGCTTACCTTTCGAAGCGTTACTTCACAATGAAAGCCGAAGGGAAACATCCCGTCATTTCCGGACTCATTATGGACAGTGAGCCGGCTTACTGGGCGGTCGGCATGCCGGGCGCCACCCCAAACCAAAGCGCGGATTTCAATCCGAGTGTCATTGCAGCCGCCGCGCGCGACGGAATCGCGCTCGATCCCGCCGACGGATTGGCGTTGGAAGAAAAGAGATGGCTGCTTGACAATGCAACCCGTTACAATTCGTTGATTGCCGATGCGATGAAGGAGGGGCTGGGAACCGATCCGACCGTCGTATCGTCCGCAGGGACTTCCGGGCCGGGTCGCCAGTTGTTTTCGAAAATATTTTCCCAAGGCTTCGATGAGGTGAAGTTTCCTTTTGACAACGACGTGTACCGCTTCTGGGAAACGGCTTTGGTGAACGGCGCGAGCCTTGGAACGGAATGGACGTTCGCGGATGCGAGACAAAGCCTGGAATATCAGCTTGCGCAAGGCACTGCGGCCAACACCAATTTGGAAGCGTCGATGCTGGGTCAGAACTTCGAGTCCGTCTCCCTCGCCTTCGCCAACGGATTCGATCACGTATTTATTTACAACCTTGCGGAAAATCAATATGCCGCCTTGCAAAATACGATCAATCAACGCGGCCGCCCCTATTCGCCAAAGACTTACTCGCTTACGCTGTTTGAACAAAATTTTAAAACCGGCGACTACTTGAAAGATGCCTATGCCGTGGACAACGTTCAGGTGCGGACCGATTGGGAATGGGCGCTTTCGGCCAAAGATACGGGCAGACCGGGCTATATTATTTACAAGGTTCATAACAACGGCAAAAAACTGGGGAATTTGGCAGTCCATTATTATGCCCGTGCGATTAACTATTTTAACGACCAGGATGACACGAAGAAACTGAGAATTTATGCGGGAACCGACATCGAACATTTGACGCTGGTGCATGAATTGAGCCGTTCAACTCCTGTTCGCAACTCCGTCGATCTCAGGGAATATGCCGCAGACCAAACGGAACTGTTCGTCAAATTTGAACTGTTAGCGAACGGGCTTCCGGAAGGGCTTGAATCGTGGGTCGGTCTCCAGGAAGTGTCTTTCGGGGTGAGCGGGGACCTATCCGGGCATACGGATCCGTCGGTCATCGTGACGGAAGAAGAAGCGAGAGCGCACCATCTGTGGGTGAGCGCGAGAAAAGACGCCGAGCGGCTGCTGACCGGAAACAAGCGCCTCTTGTCGGAGGCCGGCGTTTACAAGGACGCCCGGAAGCTGTTCGATTCCGGAAAATATATCTCTGCGCAAAATGTGATTCACCGGACATTGTCGCAAGCGCTCCCGGCGAAATTCGTCGTAAAAGGGAAAGGTTCGTTGGGCGATTATCCTGTTGCATTGAAACTGTCCGATCCTGCGGGTATTGTGACAGCCGAACTGATCGAAATGAAGACGAACCGCATCACGCTTACTCTTGCTTCCGAGAAAAATATGGATGCCGAAGTGACCGTCAACGGGCTGGAAGATAAACATTGGTATGAAATGCTTTACGACCCGGACCATCGTATCGTCATAAGAAAATCGAACGCCCAAAATCCGAACGCACGGCGAGCGGTGAACGGAAGCGTCACGTTTATGCTTCAGGTTCAAGGGGCCGAAGTACAGAAGGAGATGCCGCGTGAAATCACCGGCGATTTCAGATCGTACCAGGCGGCGAACCGCACCGTTACGGTACGGCCTGACGATCCGCGCTTCGACCATGCGGAAAATCTGATCATCCCGTTGGCGGAAT
>JAWLCZ010000003.1:30054-52622 GCA_041686835.1 Paenibacillaceae bacterium
ACCGTTGCCGTTTACAGGGGGCAAAGCGAAGATACGCTTCAACCGTCTTCCCTCGAACAAATCCGGTTCGGGGAACATGTTACCGTGACGACAGATACGTATCAAAAAGCGGTACGCATCGACGCCTTGTTCGGAACGAAACAATTCGAAATTAAAGAGATGCGCCAAATGACGCCGTATCAAATGGCTTCGGTCGTTGATCAGGAAGGAAACTCGTATATCTTCGATCTGGATACGGTATTAAAGCTGAAACAGCAGTCGGGAAGATTAAGGGACATTGCCGGAGGGCGAATCGATTTGGAACCCGGGGATATCGTTGCCATTACCTATAATCCGGTAACGAAGCGGATCATCGAAGCGCAGGACAGCATTCTGCTGCTGCATGAAGATTATGAAAGCGCCGACCACGACGCCTGGAAGCAGAAAGCTTACGATTACGATAACGTCATGACGGCGCCTGTCGACGAAAATATCCGTCTTCGCGGTCTTGTACCGGACGACATGTCCCGCACAGGCAAAGTGATGTATAAAATTACAAGCCAAAACGATGCGTTCAACGAGCTCGGATTAAGCTATAAAACAAGAGTGATCGTTGCCGAAGCCAACTATCTGAAAATTTATGCGGGCACAAGTCCGGATCAGATGACGTTAATGGCGGAGCTAAGGCCGGAAATCGGCGCTTTCAACGAATCGAGAGGATTGGATCTTACCCCGATCGCCAAAGGGGAAAAGGAAGTATACGTCAAATTCGAAATGAGGACGGAACGGTTTAACAGTTGGACGTACCTCGGTGAGGTCACTTTCCGCGAGTCGTATTCACAGCAATAATTCGCGCAATGAGTCAAAGATGCCTCTTTCCGCATAGGCGGGAGGCATCTTCAGCTTTGACGCGAATTCGTATAGCCGCGGGCTTGCTTCTGATACGTCATCCATGAAATCGCTACATCCGGTTCGGTTTCGGCAAGCCGAGCACATCCAGCGCTTCCGCCAGTGTTTGCTTATAGACTTCCGTCAGCCATAATCGGAACCTCCGCCGATCGTTCCCGGCTTTAAGTATCGGGCACGCCGCGTAAAAGTTGTTGAACAGCGTCGCCAATTCGTATGCGTAATTGCAGACGATATTCGGTGAAAGCTCGTGAGCTGCGGCATGCAGCGTTTCCGGCCAATTGGCGATATGACGGAGCAAAGCGTATTCCGGCTTTTCCAGCCCGGGGATGGTACCGGGGGAATCGGGGGTACGTCGGGTACCGGGAATGATTCCGTCTTCCTGAGCCTTTTTCAGTATGCTGGCCGCCCGCGCATGCGCATAAAGCAAGTATACCCCGGTATTCCCCGATATTTCCGTCGCCTGCTGCAGATCGAACACGATTTCCGTCTGCAGGCCGAACTTCAACAAATAATAGCGGATGGACGCCGCAGCGATCCGGCGGCTGGATATTCCGCTTTTGCGCGTACGTTTCCGATCGATGATGGCTTCCATCCGCTCGAGCAAATCGGCGATTTTAATACCGATCCCCTGCCGCCCGGACATCGCGTACGACTTTTTGTTATCGGACGTGTCGATGCCGAGCTGCTCCGCCGTAGCCGGACTCAGCGAAACGACGCCATAACCGATGTGATGAAGGTTGGACGCTTGATCGTGAAATCCGAGCGCCTGCAAAGACAGCTTGACCATTGCTTGCGGGTACTCCTGACGATGGTCGATGACATTGACCACTTTGTCCGCCTGCCCGAAACGTTTCCGCACTCCGTCCGGCGCAGTCGACCACAGTCCGCCGGAAAATTTGCGGTACTTGAAATCTTTGCCGAGCAAACCGAACTTCCATAAATGGTATGCGATGTCTTTGGCCGTATAGGTCAAAATCCCGTTGGAGCGCACCAGCACTTTATCCTGATCGTATTCGCCGTCCGCTTCTCCGGCATCCGACGGCTCGCTTCCGGGCTGTTTCAAAACCCAACAGCCGGCCAATCGGCCTTCCCGCTCCTGATAAAACAGCGGCGAGCGCTTCAACAAGGCGAAAGCGGCATCCCAGAATCCTTCCCTGACGATGCTGCTTTCCCAGATCAGCACGTCGTAGCCGATGCCGAACTGCGCCATTTCCGTCAAATGCTCATGAACGATGCGTTCGGCGACGAGCATTCCGAGCCAGGCCGTACGGCCCGCCCCCTCTTCCAGGGCATGCAGCACTTTCGTCCGCTCGGACATAAGCCCGGGATTGTCCTTGTACTTTCTGTTCACTTCCGCATAGACGTCCCAGCAAAAATCTCCGAACCGGGCGTAACGGTTCGATACGGCGGTATTCAACACGCCGACGACCGTATCGGCCAATTGGTTGCCCAGATCGTCGATGTAGTTGTGGACTTCGACGTGATATCCGGTTTTTCTCAGCAGGCGGGCGAGCGAATCGCCGATGCAGGAATTGCGCAGATGCCCGATGTGGGCCGATTTGTTCGGATTAATCGACGTATGCTCGACGACGACTTTCGTCCCGGAGCGCTTCCCGTCGGGGGTGGCGGCGTAAAGCCGCTTCTCCGCCCATATGCTCCAGTCGATGTAAAAGTTGATGAATCCGGGCGGTGCCACTTCCATTTTGGCGACGAGACCTTCAAAGCTCCCGTCCCGTCCGTCCCGTTCCAGTCTTTCCTTGATGTTCTCCGCGATGTTCACAGGCGGCTTTCGCAGCACTTTGGCGAGCTGCATGGCGATGTTCGTGGCGAAATCGCCGTGTTCCAGATGCGCCGGCTGCTCAATTTTGACGGCAAGCCCGTCCGGCCAAGATTGCCCCGCTTCATTCACCATCGCTTTAACGGTTGCGTCAATTTGGTCCGCCAGCAATTTACTCAGCATCGTTTAACCCCCCAGAAAAAATGCAATACAAAATAAAATAAAGCTCCCGTCTCCAAATAAGAGACGAGAGCCGTAAATTCCCGCGGTGCCACTCTTCGTGCCGCAAACCTTATCGTTTGCGGCCGCTTGACAACGGTAACGGATGAGACCGGGGCCTCCTACTGCCGGCGCGGAAATTCTGTCCCGCTCCGGGTTCGAACGCCCATCTCCCGGGTGCGCTTCTTCATTGACTTTCGTACCGGCTTCCACCGTCCCGGCTCGCTGCGACATCCATCAATGCGTACTCTCCCGATCATCGATCGTATTCGTATGCGATTTTTGCTCCAAATTATATCCGATTGCCTGAACGAAAGCAAGGGGATTCCACCGAATTCACCGAACGGATGCAAGCTGGCTTTGGATGCGGCGGAACACCTTGAAGCTTCTTTCGGCGCACTCGGAAATCGCGATGGGATGGAAGCCGCTGACTTCGGCGTATAACGTATCGTTCAGCCTGTCCGTCCAATGCTTCGGCAGCCGCTCCGCTCCCAGTCTCGCTCCCATAATCGAGCCTACCGTAGCGCCGTTGCAATCCGTATCCCAGCCTCCAAGCACCGCCGTAGTGACCGCTTTTTCAAAATCATCCCCGCCGAAAATCAGCGAAGCCGTTACCAGCGCCGCGTTGTTGTTCGTATGAACCGGATTATATTGGTTGAACGCTTCCCAAATCCGGCTGACAAGTTCCAGCTGATTCTCGGATTGCTTGGCAATTTCAACCGCTTTCTTCACATCGTGAGCCAAACGGCAGTTGCTCGGAATTTCGCTCAGTCCGATCTCGACGATTTTCTCCATATCGCTTTCCACAAACGCCGCGGCAATCATGGCCGCCGCAAACATCTCTCCGTATATGCCGTTCTTCACATGAGAGAAGGACGCGTCGCGCCAAGCCAGCTCCGCCGCCAGTTCGGGATGGCCGGCCGCCCCATAGGCGAAACCGTCCGCGCGAATCATGGCCCCGATCCATTCCCGGTACGGATTCAAATAGGTGCGAACCCAATCCTGCTTCTCTTCCCAATCGTGCGGCTTCCCTTCATTGCGGTGATCCATCGTATGCCACGATACTTGCGCGAAATTCAAGTAAGACTGCGTTTCCGCGGTACATACCTGCCTGAAGGTCAGCGTGCGGTGCCACAGCTTGCCGATGTCCCACGAATCGAAATGAATCCCTTTCTCCTCCAACATCATGAGGCCGATGACGGTGTAGCGGATATCGTCGTCGGACTGCATGAATCGGATGTTCTCCCTGTGGCTCAAATGCCGGTTCGCCCTCGGCCTCAGTTCGAGGCCGATTTGTTCGGCTCTTGAGCGGCCGGGTGTGTAGTCGCGGATCGGCCACGCGTCTGCGCCCTCAAACCAGAGCTGGATATTTTTCCAGCCCGGATTGCCTGCGGCGCCCGCCATGAACGGCGTATGTTCCAGCGGAAGCCCGAGCGCGCAGCCTGCGCACCGGCCCAGCCATGCTCCGAGAAACTTGTCCCGCCACTGCCGATCCGTTAAGGAATCCGGCAATTTGCGCGGCCCTTCGGGCCGCACAGCTCGTATTTCCTCCAGCTTCGACGGCTCATAAAAAGGAAAATCATCGCGGATGGGGAGCGCCGCCAGTTGGGCGTAAACGTCCATCAGCTCGCCATCCGTTTCCGCCGCCGCCGCTTTGTCGAGAAAGCCTTCTACGCTGCAGCCTTCTTCCCCTCTCTGGATCACTTCCTGCATCACGATATTTTTCAGCGTATCCCATCCCGCCATACGGCCATTCCCCCTCGTTTCCTGTTCCTAGTTCTTTGCCACATAGGGGTTCGCTTCGATTAGACGGACGGTGCGCTGCGCCAACTCGGATATGGGGACCAGACCGAATCCGTCAACCCCGGATTTGATCAAATCGTTCAGCGGCGAAACCCATTTCTCGGGCAGCGCCTTCGCCCCGTGCATCATGCCGATGATAGAACCGACGGTAGCGCCGTTGCAGTCGGTATCGAACGCTGCGGAAACGGCGATGCCGATCGATTTTTCAAAATCATTGTCGCCGAACAGCAGACCGAGAGCGACAATCATCGCATTCGAGTTGGTATGGCACCAATGATGCGGATTATATTCATCGTACCGCCGGTGAATGCGATCGATGCCCTCTTCCCATGTGATGCCTTCCTTCTTCCAGGACAAGACGAGACGGATATCGTCGGCAAGACGGGATTTTTCCGGTATTTCCGCCAAACCGGCGCGAACGATTCGCTCCATGTCGTCCGTTACCGCCGCGGCGGACAGCATCGCCGCCACCCACATTTCGCCGTAAATGCCGTTTTTCACATGGGAGATGGAAGCGTCGCGCCAGGCCATTTCCGCCGCTTTTTCCGGATTTCCGGGATTGACGTAGCCGAAAAAGTCCGCGCGAATCTGCGCGCCGATCCATTCCCGGTACACGTTTCGATAAGAGGCGGACAGCGGCGGTTCAATCAGATTGACCAAATTTTTGTACGCTACCCGTTCAGCCGTGCAGACATGGAGTATCGGCAAATTCATCAGCCACGATTCAGCCACGTCGTCCGGCGTGAAGTCGTAACCGTATTTCTCCAGAATGGCCAGTCCGATGATCGTATAGTTCATATCATCGTCTTCGACCATATGCTTGACGTTGTTAATCCAGTTAATATAAGTGCCGCCGTACACTTGCCCGCGATTCTTGATCTGGTATTTGTCAATCAAATGCTGCGGCAAATCCGATGACATGTAGTACCGAATCGGATAGTTTTCCGTTTCTTTTAACAAGCCGACAAGACGCTCCCGCTTCCATCCTTCCACCGGCTGCCCGAGCAGGCATCCCGCCGAACGTCCGAGCCAGGCGCCGTACACTTTGTCAGCCAACCGGTCGCCGCTTGGGGCCGCGGCCTGTTCGTACCGGCCGGCGGGACGGGCGGCCTTAATCCCGTCCAAATCAGACGGTTCCGCATACGGGTATCCTTCGCGCATAGGAAGCAGTTTGGTGCGGTCCAGCAGTTCTCCCGCCCGCTCTTCTCTCAGCGGATCGTCCGCGTTCATCGCTTGAATCTCCTCTACTTTGGCGGCAAGACCTTTCGTATCTTTTCCTTCGTCATACGCCTGGTCCAGTTCGATATGCAGCTCATCCGCATATTTGAACCACCGGTGATTGCTGATTTTCATACCCAACAGCTCCTCTTTTTTGGATTGATATTATCCTTTGATGCTTCCTTCCGTCATTCCTTCGATAAACCGCTGCTGGAGCAGCAGATAGATGATGACGAAAGGCAGCGTCGTAATGACGCCGGCGGCGGATATCAGCGACCAGTCCGCACTGAATCGGCCGGTAAACACAATGTACCGGGTCGCCACCGTCTTCATTTCTTCGGACAGCAAAAACGCGTTGGCAAAAAAGAATTCATTCCAGGTCCACAATCCGACAAGCAGCGCTACCGTCAAAAATGCCGGCTTGGCGATGGGCACAATGATGCGGAGCAGCACCTGAATTTCATTGCAGCCGTCCACCTTGGCGCTTTCCACGATTTCTTTCGGGATGCCGATAAAATAAGAGCGCAGCAAAAATACGTTGAACGGCAAATAGATTGCGCTGTAAATGAGGATAATGCCCAACATCGAATCCATCAGGTTCAGCTTTTGCCACAGAAAAAACAGCGGCACCAGAAAAAGCCCCATCGGGACGGACATGGTAATCAGCAGAAACACCATGACCGCGTTTGCGCCTTTAAATTCCATTTTGGAAAGCGCATAGGCGCATAAACCCGCGCAGACGCACACAATGACGATCGTGACCGCGCCGATGATGATGCTGTTCGTGAACGCCTGCGCATAATTCGCGCGCTCCCACGCCGTCGCGAAATTCTGGAATGTAATCTTCGAAGGAAGCCCGAACGGATTCACGTTGAATTCTTCCTTCGTCTTCACGGAATTGACAAACAGCAATACGAGAGGACCTACGGCGAAAATGAGCATGAGAACAAGCGGTATATGCTTCAAATTCCACTTTTTCAGCGCCATTATATATCCCATCCCCTCTTCTTCAAGATGCCGAAACCGACGATGATGATGAAGCTGAACAGCGCCATGGCCAGCGCCACCGAGCTGGCGTATCCCGGGCTCTGGTTGTACAACGCTTCTTTATACATATAAGTGCCGAGCATCTCGGACGCGTGTCCCGGACCTCCCGACGTCATCAGGAACACGTAATCGAACGCGGCAAAGGACCAGATCATCGTCAGCATCAGCATCAGCATCATGGTCGGCCTGAGCTGAGGCAGCACGATGTGCCAGAAAATTTGCCAACGGTTTGCGCCCTCGAGCACTCCCGCCTCTTCCAAGCTTTTGTCCGTTTGATGCAGCGCGGATAAAAACAGCACCATCAGGAAGCCCCAGTAGCGCCATGCGTCCGTCACGGCCACGGAGAACAGCGCGTAGGCCGGATCGCCCAAATAAGAGATCGAAGCAATCGCGGTAAAGCCCATCGCCTCAAAAACGGTGTTAATGCCGACGAACGGGTTGTAAATCCACATCCAAATTCTCGCCGACACGGCAGTCGAAACGATATTGGGCAGGAAAAACAAGGTGCGGTAAACCATTTGTCCGCGTTTGACCTTACTTACCAGCACGGCAAAAACAAGGCCCAGGCTGATTGGCACCGTACAAAAGAAAACCATTCATTTCAGGTTATTGGTCAACGCCGCGTAAAAAATCGGATCCGTCACCAGCGTTTTAAAGTTTTGCAATCCGATAAACCGGGGAGGAGCAATGCCGTCCCAGTCGGTTAGCGAGAGAATCAGCGTGCCGAACGCCGGTCCCGTAACGACAAACAGAGTGAGTAGCAGCGTCGGCAGCGCAAACAGCCACGGAAGAACAACTTTCCCCCAGTTTCGTTTTTTTCTGTATGTGAGAACGCTTTGATGAGCCGGAACCGGCTGCGGCCGCCTCACGAAGTCCATATCCCATACCCCCACATCGATTAACAAGCGTGTACCCGAGTTTCGTTAGAGCGGCGTGGCCGCAAAAACGGCATCGAACCGCCGAAATGTAAAGCGGCAGCAAACAGGGAGGGAAAGCCCCTCCCGGTGCGCTTTAATCGCCGAAATCGAACAGCTTGCCGTCCGCCTTGTCTTTTTGCGCTTCCTTGTCCGCATTGGCCAAATAATCTTCTACCTTAAGCTGTCCCAGGAATACGGAATCCAGATTGTCCCACAAGTACGTTTCCGCATTCGGCGGCCAGTATGTCCACGCGGCATAACCTGTGCGGTTTTCGGCCATCGCTTGGGTCAGCAGTTCATAAGCTTTGGAAATTTTCGGGTCCAAATCGGAAATGGATTTCACATCCACACCGTTGACGGGGAAAAACGTTCCGCGTTTGACTTCTTCTTTCGCGCGGTTCATGCTGTAGAAGAAATCAATGAATTTGGCCGCTTCGTCCGGATGTTTGGACTTGGCGTTAATTCCCGTAGCTTCTCCCAACGCCAGAGGCAGATTGGCCTGAACGCCGTCATTCCATGCGGGAAGAACGAAAATATCCCATTTGAACGGCGCTTGATTCAGCACATCGAACAACGCCCACGTGCCTTCCATTTTCATTGCGGCCTTGCCGCTGTAAAACAGGTTCCAGGCGTCCGTTATCGTGATGGCGTGGGACTGCTTTTTGTTGATATATCCGTTCTGCCACAAATCCTTCAGCTTGTTGACGGCATCCGCCATCGCGGGATCGTTCCACGGGACTTCGCCTTTCAGCACCTTCTTGAACTGTTCGGGTCCGAGTGTGGCGTTGAAGGCTTCCGACAGCCACCATTCATTCGCCGCTTTAAAGTCGGAGGAACCGAAAGCGATCGGAATGATGTTTTGGCCGCTTATCTTCTTGCATAAATCCACCAGTTCTTGATAAGAACCGGGAATGTTCCAGCCGTTCTTCTCAAACATATCCTGGTTGTAATAGACGACAAGCGTTTCGAAGGCCCCCGGCACCCCCATCAATTTGCCGTCATGGATGACGGAATCGTAGGCCCAGTCAAAGAAACGATCTTTCCAGCCATACTGTTCGGCATACTTGGTCAAATCGACCAGATAACCGGATGCCGCAAACTGCTTCAATGTGGTCGGTCCGTCCGTCATGATGATGTCCGGGCCGCCGCCCGCCGCGAGCTGTTGCTTGGTCAGCAGATCGGGATCTTTGTTCGGCATCCATTTGATTTTGATCCCCGGATTCTGGCTTTCGAAATCCTGGATCATCTTTCTCATATACTCTTCGTCTTCAGGCGAATTGGGCGTGTGGGTAATCCACTGCAGCTCCACCGTTTCCTTCGAGCCGTCCTGCTGTTTGGACTGATCTTTCGGCTGCCCGTTCTGATCCGCTCCTCCTGAAGTGCCGCCGGAATTGGAACATGCGCTGAATACCGTAAAACATAACAGCAACGTAAGAAACAGCGCCAACCCTTTTTTCATGTTTCGACTCCCCTTCAGCAATAATGGTGTTGATTCGCGTTTTCAAAACAGCGAAAATACCGGCATGTCAACGTTTTGTCGATCACCCCTTATGAAGAAAGCGCTTTTACAAGCACTATTATGCGACACAAATCGCACGCTGTGCACCCGACAAAGATGACCGATTACCCTCACGATTTTGACATGTCATTGCCTGGGAGATAAACATGCACGACAAGCCCGCCCGGCTCGCCTTTGTTCAGCCTTAATCCGTATTGTTCTCCGAAAGCCAGGCGTATCCGCTGATGGACATTATGCAATCCGTTTCCTTTTGCGCCGGTCGCGAAAGACTCCGGACCGAGTTCCAGCCTTTGACGCAGCGATTCCAGTTCCTCTTCCGTTATCCCCGTACCCGAATCGGCCACTTCCACGATAACGAAGCCGTCCTGCTCATACGCCCGGACGGAAACCGTCCCGCCTTCCGGCATCGGTTCCAGTCCGTGCTGAACCGAGTTCTCCACCAGCGGTTGAATCGTAAAACGCGGAACAGGCACTTTCCTTAACGTTTCCGGAAGGTCGAACCTGAACTCCGTCAAACCGCCGGCGCGAAATTCCATGATTTCCGCATACATTCCGGCATGAGCGAATTCCTGCTCCAAAGTCGATTGGGACTCCGAATGTTCCAGGCTGTACCTCAGCATGCCGGCCAAATCGTCGATGACGGCCGATATTTCGCGAATCCCGTAATCCTGCGCCTTCCAGCTGATCCCGTCCAGCGTGTTGTAGAGAAAATGGGGCGCAATCCGCGCCTGCAGCGCCGCATACTGCGCCTGTTTCTGCAAATATTTCGCCTCCGCCTCATTCCATTTCGCCACTTTGACGTCTTCAATCAATTGTTCGATCTGCCGCACCATTCTGTTAAAGCTTCTGCCGAGGGCGCCGATTTCATCCTTGCGCCAAAACGTCGCCTGGACCTGCAAATTTCCCTGTTCGACTTGGCGCATCAGCGACTGCAGCTTGCGAATCGGTTTTACGAGATAAATGCGCAGCAGCCATGCTACTGCAGTGATCGCCGCCAATAGTACGAACGCGGACAAAAAAACCATATTGCGAACATCGTCGACCTGGCCGATAATTTCTTTATAAGGAATCACGCCGTACAATTTCCACCCGGTAACGCGGGACTCCATCGGAATGACGAGCTCTTCGGCCCCATTTTCGCGGACGACAAAAAAGTGTTTTTCCGTTTTGCTTTCCTGCCATTCCGGAATAAACTGCCTGCCGGGAGTTTGGTCCGGATGATAAATGATCCGCCCGCCATGGTCGGCTACAATGACATAGCCGGTTTGAATAAGCCGCACTTGGCTCAAATATTTCCATAGATCGCTCAAATAAGACTCCACCAGCAAGACGCCGATTACCCGCCCGTTTCGCTGATCGATCACTTGCCGGGCATAAGGAATGACCCACTTCCCGTCCTCCGTCACTTCCGGCGGATACAACACGGGTCCGGTTTGTTTAAGGGCAGTGAATACTTTGGTGTAGTTGCGGTTTCCGCCCTCCGGCAAAAATCGTCCGAAGCTGTCAATTCTCCGCAAATCGTTGCCGTACAACGTGATGCTGTAAATGTCCGGATTTTCGGCAGTGAGCAGCAGAGTAAAGCTAAGGAACTCCCGTGTCGCTTTGTACATCTCGTAATCGTCCACATGCATATCCGTCAGCATGCTTTGAAACATTTTGTGGTTCGAGATCATGCTCGAAGCCGTGTCGACTTCCGTAAAAAAGCTGTCCAGGCGCTTCTGAACCTGCTCCAATGTGCGGATGTTGGATTCGGTAATTTTGTTTTCCAACAAAGCGACGGAACGTTCATAGCTTATATAGCCGACGCTGAAAAGCGGCAGAAACGTTAACAGGAGCAGCATTAACAGAATACCGCGATATAAGGTTACCGTTTCCATCAGGCCTCACGCTTCTCCGTACGATGTCTGGCGCGGTAATCGCAAGGAGTTTCCCCGTATACGCGTTTAAACAACCGGCTGAAATATTCCGGGTTGTCGTAACCGACATATTTGGCGATATCCATAACCTTCACCTCGGTATGAAGCAGCATATGTTCCGCTTTTTTCATCCGCAGCCTCAACAAATACTCGGAAAAGGTCATCCCGAGATTTTTGCGTATCACTCGGCTTAAATACGCCGCCGAAACCCCGATGGTTTGAGCGACTTCCTGCAGCGATATGTCGTTGTCGAAATTTTTTTCCATCAACTCTTTACAGCGAATCACAATGTCCGCGGAGCTGTTGCGGTGCAAATTCGCCGACAACCGTGTACATTCCTCCAGGCATTGCCGGATATGATCCTCCACCTTTTCAAGGGGAAGACCCGGATGGAAGCAATCCGTAATCCGCTCAATCACGGGGTTGACAGACTCTCTCAAT
The DNA here is from genome assembly GCA_041686835.1 of Paenibacillaceae bacterium. Lineage (GTDB taxonomy): Bacteria > Bacillota > Bacilli > Paenibacillales > JAWLCZ01 > JAWLCZ01. The sequence continues at coordinate 41,800 of JAWLCZ010000003.1, forward strand.
TGTTCCGGAAAACTTAACCGTTTGCGAAGGGAAATCATTAAATCGGTATAATAGGGAATCGCATTGATCGTTTCATGATGAGAGCGCTTTCTGACTTCGTTAAAGAAAACGTCTATCCTGCCCTTCACGCCGGACTGGTCGCCCAGCTCCACGCTCTCCAGCAGGTTGGATTCCTCTCTCACCAAGGTCATGTCCCACTTGTGGTATTTGTGCAAAGCCGAAAAACCGGGCGGCAGTTTCAATAACTGCGCGGCGAGCTGATTCAACGTCTGGACCAGGCTTTCCTTGTTGATCGGCTTCAGCAAATAATCGGATACTCCGAACCGCAGCGCTTGCCGTGCATAGTCGAAATCGGCGTATCCGCTCAGTATGGCGACGGACACCGTGGGAAAATCGCGTTTAACGTGTTGAATCAGCGTCAATCCGTCCATAACGGGCATCCGTATGTCGGTGATGAGAATATGCGGAATTTCCCGCTTCATAATATTCAACGCTTCCATGCCGTTGGAAGCCGTGGCCATCACCTGGTAAACGCCTTCAAGTTCTTTGATGAAATTCGCCAAGCCGTTCCTGACGTTGGCTTCATCTTCTACAACCATAACCTGAACTTTCATGACGCTTCCCCCCGCTGTTTTATATACAAAATTATATTATACTCGCCTGAATGGTTCTGAGGCATGAGGCACGGTAAATACTGCCGCCGGCCCTGGCAGGAACATCTCAGCCGAAAAGAATATCCGGCGGCATGTATCACAAGTTTTGCGATGCATAGCGCCGGACGTCTCCTTCAGGTTTATTTACCGTATTCCGCAGGATTCAATCTCCAGGAATGGAGCAGAGCCAAATCTTCCTCGCGGATTTTCCCCTGCTTGACGGCGGCGTCGAGCAGGGCGGAATAATCGGTGAGCGTGTACAGCGGGATGTTTCGTTCCGCAAACGCTTGTGCGGCCTTATCGAGCTGGTAGGTGAATATGGCCAGAACGGCCAAAACGTTCCCGCCCGCTTCGTTCACCGCCATAGCCGCTTTCAGCGAGCTTCCCCCGGTCGAAATCAAATCCTCGATGACGACCACTTTGCGGCCCGGCTCCAGCACGCCCTCGATCAAGTTTTCCTTGCCGTGCCCTTTCGCCTTGTCGCGAATGTAAATCATCGGCAGGCCCAGCTTCTGCGCAGTCCATGCCGCGTGCGGAATGCCCGCGGTCGCCGTGCCGGCGATGACCTCGGCGTCCGGATAACGTTCCCGGATCAGGCCGGCAAACCCGTCGGCAATCGCTTCGCGCACATGCGGGTACGACATCGTCAAGCGGTTGTCGCAGTATATCGGCGCCTTCAGTCCGGATGTCCATGTAAACGGCTGGTGCGGCCGAAGCGTCACCGCACCGATCTGCAGCAGTTCTCCGGCGATTCGGCCGGCTAAATCGTCCGTACGCTCCATCTTAATTCAGCTCCTCCAATATGGTTTCAAGCGCCTTCCGCGGATCGGGCGCCGCCGTGACGGGGCGTCCGATCACGATAAAATCCGTTCCTTGCTTAAACGCCTCGGCCGGCGTCATCACTCTGGACTGATCCCCCGCGTCCGAACCGGCCGGGCGAATGCCCGGGGTGACGGTAATGAAGCCGGAGCCGCAGCTTTGTTTGATCGTCTTCACTTCCCAGGGAGAAGCGACGACGCCGTGGAGTCCCGCTTCGCGGGCGAGACGGGCATATTGGGCCACCGTTTGTTCCACCGTTCCCGGGATGCCGATCTCGTTGTTCAGCACAGCCTCGCTTGTACTCGTCAACTGGGTGACCGCAATGACAATCGGCGCCAGCCGGACGCCGCCTTCCCCCGGCGCCTCTTCTCCGAGCGCTTCCTCCACGCCTTCGAGCGCGGCTCTCATCATCCGAATGCCGCCGGCCGCATGGACGTTGAACATGTCGGCCCCGAGTCTCGCAATGCTGTGCGCCGCCCCTTTTACGGTGTTCGGGATGTCATGCAGCTTCAAGTCGAGAAAGACGCGATATCCTTGCCGTTTCAACTCCCGCACGAATTGCGGACCGGCTGAATAAAACAACTGCATGCCTACCTTCATGTAGCAGGGGATGCCGTTCAACGCTCGCAGCAAAGCCCGCGCTGCATCGGCATCCGGGTAATCGAGCGCCACCATGATACGGCTGGCCATGTCGGAACGAATCGCCATCGGAACGCCTCCATTTGATATGATTTTCAGATATGCTCAGGGAAAGTACATAAAGGCCTCCGGGGGCATTAATTGCAAAAAATTTCATCCTTCCCGTGAAATAAGACCCCCGCAGGGCTCTATTCACCTCATTTGGGTTCAAAACAGAAGAATTTTTGCACGTTAAGGCCCCGCGAGGGCGTTATTTTCGAGAAATGATTGCATTATCACGTACTTAAGACCTTGCCGGGGCCTTATTTTTAAAATCAAAAGCAATTCACTTCAACGCCTGGTGGACAGGCATCGGTCTTGAACTGAAGTTGATCGTCTCCAGCACGTGGAGCAGTGCCCGCACCGTATCGAGCGAAGTCAGGCAGACGACCCCGTTCTCCACCGCTTCGCGGCGAATGCGGAAACCGTCGCGTTCCGGCGCTTTTCCTTTCGTCAATGTGTTGACGACGAAGTGCGCTTCGCCGTTGCGAATCAGATCCAGGATGTTCGGCGAGCCTTCGCTCAGTTTGTTGACCCGGGTGACGGCGATGCCCGCCTTTTCCAAAGCGTTCGCCGTTCCTCCGGTGGCGACGATTTTATAGCCCAGTTCATGGAAACCGCGCAAAATGTCGACGGCTTCATCCTTGTCTTTATCCGCAACCGTGGCAATGATCGCTCCCGTCGGCGGTATTTTCATGCCGGAGCCGACCAAGCCTTTGTACAGCGCTTTGGCATAATTCAAATCGCGCCCCATCACTTCCCCGGTCGACTTCATTTCCGGTCCGAGCGGCGTATCGACTCTGCGCAATTTGGCAAAGGAAAATACGGGAACTTTGACGGACACATAGTTGTCTTCCGGCCATAAGCCCGACTCATACCCGAGATCCTTCAGCTTTTGCCCGATGATTGCCCTTGTCGCCAGGTTGGCCATCGGAATGTTCGTCACTTTGCTCAGGAAGGGCACGGTGCGGGACGAACGCGGATTCACCTCGATGACGTACACCTGTTCTTTATAGATGACGAACTGGATGTTGACAAGGCCGACGACGTTCAATCCTTTGGCGATTCTCGTCGTAATGTCCACGATTTGCCGCTTAATGCTGTCGGATACCGATTGGGGCGGATATACCGCAATCGAGTCGCCGGAGTGGACTCCCGCTCTTTCCACATGTTCCATGATGCCGGGGATGAGCACGGTTTCCCCGTCGCAAATGGCGTCGACTTCCACTTCTTTGCCGAGCATGTACCGGTCAATCAGCACCGGATGCTCCGGATTGATTTTCACCGCCTGCTCCATATAGTTCAGCAGTTCGGCATCGGAATAGACGATCTCCATCGCCCGCCCGCCGAGCACGTACGAAGGACGGACAAGCACGGGATAGCCGAGAGAGGACGCCGTTCCGACCGCTTCGTCGACCGAAGTGACCGTTCCGCCTTTCGGCTGCTCGATTTCGAGCGATCGGAGCAGCGCTTCGAACTTTTTGCGGTCCTCTGCGGCGTCAATGCTTTCCAGACTCGTTCCGAGAATGCGCACGCCCGCTTTCGCCAGCGGCGCGGCCAGATTAATCGCCGTTTGCCCGCCGAACTGGACGATGACTCCGACCGGCCGCTCCTGCTCGATGACATTCATGACGTCTTCGAAAAACAGCGGTTCAAAATAAAGCCTATCCGACGTGTTGAAGTCGGTGGACACCGTCTCCGGGTTGTTGTTGATGATGACCGCTTCATAACCGGCGTCCTGAATCGCCCACACCGCATGTACGGTGGAATAGTCGAATTCGATGCCCTGCCCGATGCGAATCGGGCCGGAGCCAAGCACGACAATCTTGGGCTTGTCCGTTTCCACCACTTCGTTCTCCGTTTCGTACGTGGAGTAATAATAAGGCGTCGTCGCTTCGAATTCCGCGGCGCACGTATCGACCATCTTGTACACCGGTTTGATGCCGAGCTTCAACCGATAGGAGCGCACATCCGCTTCATCCGTGTACGAAAGCCCTTTTCCCGCGGCGCGGCGAATTTCGGCAATCGCCCGGTCAGTGAAGCCTTTGCGTTTCGCTTCGAGCAGCAGCTCCTTCGTCAGCTCGTCCTGCTGCAAAACACGCTCGTATCGGATAAGGCCTTTCAGTTTGTTCAGGAACCACCAGTCGATACGAGTCAAATCCTGTACCTGCTGCAGCGTGTAGCCGCGCCGGAACGCTTCCGCCACGAGGAAAATGCGTTCGTCGTCCGGTTTTTGCAGCCTCGTCTTCAGCGTATCGTCGTCCAACTGTTCCGCGTCTTTCAGATAGAGGCGATGCACTCCGATCTCCAAAGAACGGACCGCCTTATGAATCGACTCCTCGAACGTGCGGCCGATGGCCATTACTTCCCCGGTCGCTTTCATCTGCGTTCCGAGCTTCCGGTTGGCGCTCGTAAACTTATCGAACGGCCAGCGCGGAATTTTTGTCACAATGTAATCGAGCGTCGGCTCGAAACAGGCGTACGTTTGTCCGGTGACCGGGTTTACGATTTCGTCAAGCGTATAGCCGACGGCGATTTTAGCCGCCATTTTCGCTATCGGGTAACCCGTTGCCTTGGAAGCGAGCGCCGAGGAACGGCTGACGCGCGGGTTCACTTCGATAACGTAATATTGATAGCTGTGCGGATCGAGCGCGAACTGGACGTTGCACCCGCCTTCGATGTTGAGGGCGCGGATGATTTTTAACGACGCCGAGCGCAGCATTTGATATTCCCGGTCGGACAGCGTCTGGCTCGGGGCGACGACGATGCTGTCTCCCGTATGCACGCCGACGGGATCGACGTTTTCCATGTTGCAGACGACGATGCAGTTATCGTTGGCGTCGCGCATCACCTCGTATTCGATTTCCTTCATGCCGGCGATGCTTTTTTCGATAAGACATTGTCCGATGGGGCTGTAACGCAGCCCGGTTGCCACGATGTCGCTCAGTTCCTCATCCGTATTGCATATTCCTCCGCCGGATCCACCGAGCGTATACGCGGGACGGACGATAATCGGATACCCGATTTCTCTGGCGAATTCAAGCGCCTGCGGAACGGAGGTGACGATGGTGCTTTCCGGAATCGGTTCCCCCAGCTTGCGCATCAATTCTTTGAACATATCCCGGTCTTCGGCCATTTGGATCGATGCAAGCTGAGTTCCGAGCAGCTTGACGTTTTCTTTTTCCAGCACGCCCGCTTCCGCCAGCTGCACCGCCATATTCAAGCCAGTTTGCCCTCCGAGCGTCGGCAGCAGCCCGTCGGGGCGCTCCTGGCGTATAATTTGCGTCACGACGTCAAGCGTGATCGGTTCGATATACACTTTATCGGCCATATTCGTATCTGTCATAATCGTGGCCGGGTTGCTGTTGATGAGCACCACTTCTAGCCCTTCTTCTTTCAGCGCTTCGCACGCCTGCGTTCCCGCATAGTCAAACTCCGCCGCTTGCCCGATGACGATGGGGCCGGAACCGATTACGAGAATTTTTTTCAGGTTTTCATTTTTGGGCATACTGCAATTCTCCTTTCAGCGCTTCCGCCGCCGCCGCAAACTGCGCCTGGCGCGGCTGTTCCGGGTGTTCGCGTTTAAACCGGCGAATCATTTCGATAAATTCGTCGAACAAGTAACCCGAATCGTAAGGGCCGGGGGCCGCTTCGGGATGATACTGTACGGAAAAGGCCGGGTAACGGTTATGCTTCAGCCCCTCGATCGTACCGTCATTATTGTTGATGTGCGTAACGGTCAATTCGGTGCTGCCGATGGATTGTTCGGTAACGGTATATCCGTGGTTTTGCGATGTGATGTAGCAGCGGCCCGTCGCCAAATCTTTCACCGGATGGTTTCCGCCGCGGTGTCCGAACTTCAGCTTCGTCGTATCCGCTCCGCACGCCAGCGCAAACAGCTGATGGCCGAGGCAGATGCCGAAGATCGGATATTCGCCGAGCAGTTCGGATATCATCTTCACCGCCCCCGGAACGTCCTTCGGGTCGCCGGGGCCGTTGGAAAGCAGGATGCCGTCCGGTTTTAAACGGCGAATTTGATCCGCTGTCGTATCGTATGGGACGACGACGACGTCGCATCCGCGCTTCACCAGATCGCGCAAAATGCCGCTCTTCGCGCCAAAGTCGACGAGGACGATGCGCTCATTCGATCCGGGGCTGTTGAACACGCTCTTCGTGGATACGCGCGACACTTGATCGCGCATCAGTTCGGACGCGCCTAACCGTTCTTTCAATTCCTCAACGGAAACGTCCGATGTCGTCAATATGCCTTTCATCGTGCCGTGATGGCGAAGAATCCGCGTCAGCATGCGCGTGTCGATGTCGCTGATTCCCGGAATCCCGTATTCTTTCAACAAGTAGTCAAGCGTGTACTGGGCCCGCCAATTGCTCGGCACCTCTTCGTGACGGCGCACGACGAAACCGTGAATGAAAGGCCGCACCGCTTCGAAGTCGTCGCGGGTGATGCCGTAATTTCCGATGAGCGGGAACGTCATCGTCACGATTTGTCCGCAATAGGACGGATCCGACAATACTTCCTGATATCCGGTAATTCCGGTATTGAAAACGACTTCGCCCACCGTCTCGCCTTCGCTGCCGAACACTTTTCCGGTGAACAGCGTGCCGTCTTCCAACAGTAATCTGGCTTGCATCTTCTTCACTCCTCACATGATAGCTGCGTTTCGCAGTGTTGTCTGTTTATACGGGTTATTCTTTCCATACGACTTTTCCGCCGACCATCGTCAGCTGCGGCCATCCGCGCAGCTTCCAGCCTTTAAACGGGGTATTGCGTCCTTTGGACAGGAAGGCCGCAGGATCCACCGCCCGCTCTTCATCAAGATCGACAATCGTCAAATCGGCCGCGCTGCCGGGCTTCAGTTCGCCCCAAGGCAGGCCGAACAGTTCGGCCGGCTTGACGGTCATCCGCTCAAGCAGAAACCGCAGCGTCCATTTTCCCGTCAGCACAAACTTCGTATACAAGAGAGGAAAGGCCGTCTCGAATCCGACGATGCCGAACGGAGCGAGCTGCATCCCTTTTGCCTTCTCTTCCTCGCTATGGGGCGCATGGTCGGTGACGATGATGTCGATCGTGCCGTCTTCCACCCCTTCGATAACCGCCTGCACATCTTTCGGCGAGCGAAGCGGAGGATTCATCTTCCAGTTCGCGTCCAGCCCCGGAATGTCTTCATCGGAAAGCAGCAAGTGATGCGGGCACACTTCCGCCGTCACCCGGATGCCGAGCTGTTTCGCCTGGCGGATGAGGCGGACCGATTGTTCCGTGCTGACGTGGCATACATGATAATGAACTCCCGTCGCTTCGGCGAGCAATATATCGCGCCCGACGTGAATCGCTTCCGCTTCGTTCGGTATTCCTTTCAAACCGTATTTGGCGGCAAACGCCCCTTCGGTTACGGGCGCGCCTTCGACAAGCGTATCGTCTTCGCAATGGGCGACGATCGGCTGATTCAACCGGGCGGCGAGCGCCATCGCGTTTTTCATCATTTGAGCGTTTTGAACGCCCACACCGTCGTCGGTGTAGCCGATCGCTCCCGCTTCTTTAAGCGCGGCAAAATCGGTCAATTCCTTGCCGAGCTGGTTTTTCGTGATGCAGGCGTAAGGGAGCACCCTGACGACTCCTTCTTTCTTCGCTTTTTCCAGCACAGCGTTCAACGTGCCGACCGTATCGATGACCGGTCTCGTGTTCGGCATGCAGGCGACCGTCGTGAACCCGCCCTTGGCGGCGGAGCGGGTGCCCGTCGCAATCGTTTCTTTATATTCGAATCCGGGTTCCCGCAAATGGACGTGCATATCGATAAATCCGGCGGAAACGAGCCTCCCTTTCGCATCAATCGTATCGTGGCCCGCGGTGTCGGGAGGTTGTCCTTCCTCGGCATCCGCAATGGCGGCAATGATCCCGTCCTGTATAAAAATATGTTTCGATAAAAGTTCGCTGCCGGTGCCCGGCACTTTGCCGTTCAGGATCCAGATGCCCATGTTCGACCTCCTGAGAGTTTTCGAAAGAAAACTTACTTCGTAAGCCAATGCCTGAGTTTTCGAAAGAAAACTTGCTTCGTAAGCCAATGCCCGAGTTTTCGAAAGAAAACTTACTTCGCAAACCAATGCCTGAGTATTCGGATAAAAACTTGCTCCGCAAGCCTTCCGCTCGCGCTTGCTGTCAGGCTAGCGCCCGTTCCAGCACAGCCATTCGAATCGGTACGCCGTGCGCGATTTGCGTAAATATTTTCGACTTTTCATGCTCCACCAGCTCATCGTCTATTTCCACGTTCCGGTTGACCGGAGCCGGGTGCATGATGATGGCGTGCGGCCGCATTTTCGCCGCTCTGGCGGCGGTGAGCCCGTACTGCTCGCGGTAGCTCTCGGCGGAATCGATCATGCCGGTTTCGTGACGTTCCAGCTGGACGCGAAGCATCATGACGACGTCCGCCTTCAGCGCTTCGTCCATGGACACATACGGCGCAAAATCGGCCAATTCGGGCGCCTTCATGTTATCCGGGGCGCAAAAGACGACTCTGGCTCCCATCGTGGTCAGCCCCCACAAATTCGAGCGGGCGACGCGGCTGTGCAAAATGTCTCCGATGATGGACACGGTCAACCCTTTCACCTCGCCGAAATGCTTGCGCATCGTATAAATGTCCAGCAGCGCCTGGGTCGGGTGTTCATTGTTCCCGTCTCCGGCGTTGATGAGCGGAATGTGCATCTTTTCCGCCAGCTCGGCGAGCACCCCGATCGGCTTCAGCCGGATAACCCCGGCGTCGATCCCCATCGATTCCAGCGTCTTGACCGTATCGTAAATCGATTCTCCCTTCTGCACGCTCGATACCGCTGCGGAAAAATTCAACACTTCCGCCCCGAGCCTCTTCTCCGCCACTTCAAAAGAAAAGCGGGTGCGAGTGCTGTTCTCGAAAAACATATTGGCGACAAACCGCCCCTGCAGAGTCCCCGTTACTTTGAGCGGGGAATGTTCCCAGTATTCGGCCCTGTCCAAAATACTCGTGATTTCTTCACGGCTCAAGCCTTTCAGGCCGAGCAAATGCCTTGCGGAACGGACGTGCGTTTGCGTCATGACGCCTGCCCCCTCTGGTGAATGATGACCACTTCGTCTTTCTCGTCCACTTCTTTCAACGAAACTTCAATCGACTCCAGCTTGGAAGTGGGAACGTTCTTGCCTACGTAGTCCGGGCGTATCGGCAGTTCCCGGTGCCCGCGATCGACGAGCACCGCCAGTTGAATCAGCTGCGGCCTGCCCTGATCCATAAGAGCGTCCATCGCCGCCCGGACGGTCCGTCCCGTATAAAGCACATCGTCGAATAAAATGATTTTCTTGTTGTGAATGTCCAGCGTTACTCCCCGCGCCGCATCCGCATCGGGCCCGTATTTGGCGATATCGTCCCGGTATGATGTAATATCGAGCTCCCCTACGGGGACGGGCGCGTTCTCGATTTCCTGTATGCGTTCGGCGATTCGGCGCGCCAAATAAATGCCGCGGGTTCGAATGCCGATCAGCGTGCAATTTTCCACGCCTTTATTTTTTTCCAATATTTCGTGGGCAATCCGTGTCAAAGCCCGGCGAATCGCCGTCTCGTCCATGATGACGTGGTAAGCGTGGCTCATTGCACCTGCCTCCCTTCTCGTACAAATTAAAAACTCCCTGCCCGCAGGCAAGGAGTTCATGCGCAACAAACCGTGTTCCGTCAATGCGCAGGGCACAGTTCGCCCGTCGCATCATACGGAGTCTAACGTTCACCTTGCCAGCCTCGCGGGACTGATTTAAAGGTTCTTTATTCATTTATCAGGATTATCCCACTTTCGACAAAAGAAGTCAATAGGAAATGCCCGATTCGCAGGTTTACCCGATGGATCGGGCGGTTAAAACTGCAGCTTCCGCAAACGCTCTACCGCGATTTCCGTATTTTCGCGGCTTCCGAAGGCGGTTAAACGAAAATATCCTTCGCCGCTTTGCCCGAATCCGACTCCCGGCGTGCCGACGATGTTCGCTTCTTTCAGCAGCTTGTCGAAAAATTCCCAGGAGCCGAGCCCGTTCGGCGTCTTCAGCCAGATATACGGGGCGTTGATTCCGCCGAATGCTTCCAGACCGAGTTCGGTCAAACCTTCCCGGATGATGCTTGCATTCGTCATATAATAATCGACGAGCCGGCGAATCTGCTCCTTGCCCGCCTCCGAATAGATCGCGGCGGCGCCTTTTTGGGTAATATAGGAAACTCCGTTGAATTTGGTCGTTTGCCTACGGTTCCACAAATCATTCAACGATACGGCGTTGCCCTGTTCGTCATAAGCCTTCAGCTGTTTCGGAACGACGGTGTAGGCGCAGCGCACGCCGGTAAATCCGGCCGTTTTGGAAAAGCTGCGGAATTCAATCGCAACCTCTTTCGCCCCTTCGACTTCATAAATGCTGTGCGGCACGTCGTTTTCCCGGATATAGGCTTCATAAGCGGAATCGTAAAGAATGACGCATCGATTTTGTTTGGCATAATCGACCCATTTTTTCAGCTCTTGTTTGGTCAGCGTCATTCCGGTCGGATTGTTCGGATAGCACAAGTAGATAAGATCGACTTTTTGCTGCGGTAAAGCGGGACGGAACGAGTTTTCCGTCGTGCATGACAGATAGACGATCTTGCCGAAGCGACCATCGCTACC
>JAWLCZ010000004.1:0-46694 GCA_041686835.1 Paenibacillaceae bacterium
CGGCGGAGTGGCGGGCACGCGCACTATCCATATGGTGACGGGAGAATTCAAAACGACTGCGCCCGACGGCACGGAAATGGAAGCATACCGCTGGGATCCCGGCACCGTTTACGTCGAACAAGGCGAGAACGTGCGGTTGAACATCCTCGGAGTGAACGGGAAGAGCCACCCTTTTATCATTGAAGGATTAAACGTGAAAGGCGAAGTGAGGAAAGGCGAGGAAACCGTCGTTTCGTTCAAGGCGGACAAAGAAGGCATTTACCGCATCATCTGTCTGACTCACCCGGATCGTTCCCGCAACGGGCCGATGATCGGTTACATCGTCGTCGACTGATCAGTCGACCGATCGCAGCCGATCGCGTGTGGCTGATCCGCTTCTTCCGGCATACACATAGTGTAGAAAGGAGCGGATGGGCGCATGGTGAACGAAAAGAATGAAAAGCACAACTTCCAGTTTCCGACGGCGCGGAAAATTCGCAGAGCCTGCAACCGCGAATTGTACCGGACGGTAAAGCGGCTGAAAATGTGGATTCCCCCCGAGCAGATGGAAGCCGCGGAAGATCTGTATTTCAAAAAGGTCGCGGCGCACGTTCAGTGGATAACGGAAAACGGCAGCAACCGCAAAGCGCTGGCCGACTGGTGGGAAGAACACGTTTGTCCGGAGATCGCCGAATTATGGAACGTGGAAGCGCCGAAGCTGGCGATGGCGTTCCGCGAAGCGTTCGGAGGTTAATTCGCTTCAAGAGCGGATTAACCTTCATTTTTTGCGGCCTGAATGTTCCCGATCGGCATGAAAATCATTTTTGCGGCCAAGACGTCCCCGGAAGGAAAACGGCTTCATGAGGACGAATATGTTTCCCTTGTCAACAAGTAACCGCGCGGGAGGCATTTTTAATGTTCAAGCGAATTCAAGGCAACGCCCGGGGATGCGTCGTTTATGAGCCGTTGTTTATTATACCGTACAGCATGTTTATGACGTACGCTTCCGTATATATGCTGAAGCTTGGACTGAGCGAAACGCAGATAGGCTTTATCGCTTCGCTCGGATTGGTGCTGCAGATTTTCACTTCCTTCATCAGCGGCGACCTTACGGATCGGATGGGAAGGCGCAAAGCGCTGCTCGTGTTCGACCTCGTCAGTTGGTCGGCGGCAACGCTCATTTGGGCGGTATCGCAAAATTTCTGGTATTTCCTTGTCGCCGCCGTGCTGAACAGTTTTCAGAAAGTGCCGAACACGGCATGGTATTGTCTGCTCTTGGAAGACACCGATCCGAAAGATCGTTCCATCGTCTTTACCGCGCTGCAGGTCATTGCGGTCGTCGGAGGATTGTTCGCGCCGTTAGGGGGGCTCTTGGTCAGCCATTTTTCGCTTGTGCCGGCCATGCGCATCATGTATTTCATCGCCTTCGCCAGCATGACGTTGATGTTTATCGCCCGCAACTATGCTACCCATGAGACGGAAATCGGCATCCGCAAACAGAAGGAAAGCTCGGGAATGAAATGGACGGAAACGTTCGCGCAGTACGTCGATGCCGTCAAATCGATCGCCGCCAATCGCCCGCTGCTGATCATATTCGGCGTCTATATTTTGTTCAACTTTCAGATGACGCTGCAAAACACGTACCTGTCCATTTATTTGGTCGAAGCGCTGCGGTTTGACGACGCGCTCATCGCGCTGTTTCCCGCCGTTTCGTCGGCGGCGATGCTCCTTTTGATGGTTTTCGTCATTCCGCGCTTTCGGCAGCACCGCACCCATCCGTACATGATCTGGGGGTTTTCGCTGTCTGTCGTTTCCAAATTGATCTTGATCGCGGCGGCGCCCGGAAGCGTCGTCCTTGTCACGATCAGCACGATGCTGGCCGCGGCCGGCAGCATCGTTGCCAGCCCGTATCTGGAAGCGGCGGTGGCCAACTCGATTGACGACGAACAGAGGGCCAAAATGTTCTCTCTCCTGTCGGTGCTCGTTCTTGTGTTCATATCGCCGTCCGGCATTATCGGCGGCTGGACGTACACGATCGATCCGCGGCTGCCTTTCGTCCTGATTATTGCCGCGTTCCTGCTCAGTATTTTGCTGATGATTTCTTTTGCACGGACCGGAGAAAAACAGGAGATGGCCGTTTAACCGGTTGGCCGACGCCATAAAAAAGGGGGATGTCTATGGTTAACAACTTCCCTTTCCACGCTTTCATTCAATTAAACAAATGCTCGGTGAAAGTGACGAACTTCGGGGTCGTCAACGAAGATCCGCAATGGAAAATCGGTTCGCACCAGCACGATCACTTCGAACTTCATTACATTGACAACGGGCTCGGCATCAACATATCGCCGTCCAGCCGGATCACCTTGAGCCGCGGGACGCTGTACATCGCCAAACCGGGAGAAGCGCATGCGCAGGCTTCCGACCCGAAGCAGCCGATGAAGCTGTTTTATGCCGGGTTTCATGTGACCGGCGCCCGTTCGATCGACCCTTGGGAGTTGGAGTATGCCCTTCACATTCTGCACAACGAATCGAAGGCCGTCTTTACGAATTGCTTCCATCTCGAACCGATCATTGCGCGTATCGTGCGTGAATCGACGGAACGAAACGATTATTGCGGCCTTATGATAGAAAGTTTGTTTTCCCAGCTGATGGTCGAACTGTACCGCACAATTAAAGAGCGGAACGAAGGGCGGACCTGCGCAGGTCCGCCATCGAACGCGGCGCTCATCAGGGAGACGATGGCGTTCATGAAACAGAACGTGCATATGCCCTACAGCACCGACGTTTTTGCCGCGATGAACTGCATGAGTCCCGGACATTTCCGGCGGCTGTTCCGGCAGGTGGCCGGCTTGTCCCCCGCCAAATATTTTCTCGCTTTGAAAATCGATTACGCCAAAGCGCTGCTCACCGCATCCCACACGGTGAGCGAGACCGCGGAAAAAGCCGGCTTCGAATCGGTCCAGCATTTCAGCAAAACGTTCAAAAAAATGACCGGGGTTTCCCCCGGCCGGTACGGCAAAGCTTAACCATCCGCCTTCGCGGTCGCCCTATCGTTTCGCAATCGCTTCGCACAGCTGTAAATCGCGCACAGCATCCTCCCCGTCGGTCAGCGGCTTCCGCCCCTGCGCGACGCACCGGAAGAAGTGCACCAGCTCGCGCTGGAACGGTTCACCGTTCGGCACTCTCGGCGAAATCACCCGATGCGGCTGCTCAATGACGAGCTTCGTCGGCTGCCGGAACAACAGCGGAGCCGGGAACCGCAGTTCGGCCCGTCCGCCGCTGCCGTAAAATATCAGCTGTTCATCCCACGGCGCTTGATCGTAATTGCACGATCCGACTTCGAACAGCACCCTCGCTCTTTCAAAACGAATGAGGGCGAGACGCGGTTTTTCATGCTGCACGTATAGCAGGTCCTCCGCTTCCCCGAAAAAGGCGCGCGCCAAATTGACGTCGTGAACCCACACTTCGATCCATTCGTCATAAATTTCTTTCCACGTTTCCTGCCTAACCGCTTGCGCCGTTCCGCCGCCGGCGGTCTGCCGCTCGAACCGGAACTCGTATGGGTCACCGTCGCCGGAAAAGCCGGCGTCCAAATGCCCGACCCCTAATGCGCCTTGCGTCCAGTCGCCGCCGAAATCATGGATGTTCGCCTGCAAAACGTCTCCGATTTGACGGTCCGCGATTATTTGCTGCAGCGCCAGCACCGACGGATCGTACCGTTTCATGTAACCGACCATCAGGACGGCTCCCGATTTGCGGGCCGTTTCCACCATTTGCCGCGCAGCCGCTATCGAGACTTCCAGAGGTTTCTCGATGAACACGGAAATACCTCTTTCCAGTGCCGGAAGCGCCGCTTGCGCGTGCAAATCTTTTCGGGTGACGACGAGGACGGCATCGAGCTTCTCCTCTTTTTCCACCATCGCTTCAGCGCTGTCATATGCGCGGGGAATGCCGAACGCCCTGGCGACCCGCTCGGCAAGCGGTCCGTTCCATTCGGCGAGCGCGACGACTTCCACCCCATTCATCTGCGTCAAATGCGGCAGGTGAACGGCCTGCATCATCAATCCCGCTCCGACCAGACCTACCCGGATCGTCATATCCTACTCCTCCTTTAACTGCCGCAGCAGAGCGCTTCCCGTTTCGAAGGCGCGGCGGTTGATTTCTTCGATCGGCGTCTCCCAGTAGGACGGGCGGAACACCTCAACGGAAAGCGTACCCGTATAACCTTTGTCCGCCAACGGCTTCAGCATTCGCACAGCCGGAATGACGCCGAGCGTCGGATACACCCGATCCTTGTCCTGCAGCTCATGCTTCGGCAAATCATCGCAATCGTTAATATGAACAATGTACAGCTTGTAAACGGGAATGTCTTCGATTTCGCCGAAAGAGACATCCGACTTGTAATAATGGAACGTATCGATCATGAGTCCGAGGTTCGGCCGGTCCGCCTGCGCAATAACGTCAAGCGCGGCGGTCGGCCCGTCGATCAGCGGATGTCGCCCCAGCGGTTCGAGCGCGATGCGCACGCCGTAACTGTCCGCGATGTCGGCCGCCTCGCCGGCGGCAGCCGCGAAAGCGGCGAGCGCCTCGCTTTTGCTCATGCCGTCCGGCTGAACATCCGGACAAGCCAGCAGCGTGCCGCATCCGATCCGCTGAGCCAGCTCCGCCGCTTGGCGCAGTTCGGCGAGCGACTGTTCGCGGCCGGAAAACGCCCTGATCCCCGTCGGACAAAGCGCAGCCACTTCCAGTTTCGTTTCGTCAATCAACTCCTTCAACTGTTCGATGGAATGTTCCCGCAGATAGCTCTGCAATTTGCCGTACCAGATTTCGATGGACGCAAATCCCGCCCGTGCCGCCGAGCGAATATCGTCCTCCAGCGGGTACGGCATCGTCGTCGCTCCGTTAATCCCCAATTTCATGGTCTGTTCTCCTCTCGTACTTTTTATATATAGTTAACCGCGACGCATGAATCTCACATTTTCAGCGCGCCTTGGGTAAGACCTCCTAACATTAAAGCGTTTACACAATATTGTACACGGAAATGCGGTGCGGCCGCGTGTACGTCACGATCATTTTTTTGTATTTTTCAATCAAAAAAAGAAAGCCGCTTGCACGGCCGCATTTTTAGAAAGGTATCTCTTTTCCACGGTTTGAACGTTTCCGGTACAGCAGTAACAGGGACAGGAGGATCAGCACCAAGAAAACGACGGCGGCGGTGACGTAAAGGACAAGCTGCATCGGGCTCAGCACGATCGCGTCCGGAGAAAACGTTTTGTCCGGTCTGGCGGTCGCCAATTGAACCAGCTCCGATTTTTTTACCTCCCGATCCGTCACGGAAAAGTCGAACGTTTTCTCTATCGTCCGGTTGCCGTAACTCCACTTTACGCTGGCCTTGTATTCGCCTGCCAGCTTCATTTGTTCCGGGACCGCAAAAGCGTATGTCCCCGAAGTTTGCGGATAAATCGATCCCATGCTCCCCTTGGCGGCAAAAACGGGTTTGCCGTCCTCCGCAAACACTTCAATCGAACCTTCCGATTTCTCGATCCGATTCCCGGTATTGGCGATGCGCAAATTCATAAACAAATCGGTTCCGTTCCACAGCGGTTCCAGCGCTTCAAGCTGCAGGCGGCTTTCGGCCGGCCCGGGCACTTTCACGTGCACGGCGATCGACTGGGAATACGCTTTGTCGATAATGATCTGCGCCTGTTTTTGTCCGTTTTCCTCTTCCGCCGAGCTGGGCAAAAATTTGTAGAGAACGATCATCCCTACGTGATCTCCCGGACCCGAATCTTCCGGAATGCGGAAGCTGAAACGGTAATTGCGCGTTTCCGCGGGTTTGAGTTGAACCGTTTGTATCTCTTTGTTTTCAAACCATCCGCCGACGTGATCGTACGAAGCATGCCCGGGTGCAACCGTCCCCATTCCTCCGCCTTGCGAAATAACGGCGTCACTCACGAAAAGCTGTGCCGATGCCGGATACTCCTCCGACATGTTTCTCAGCTCCACGGTGACCTTTTTCGTCTCCCCCGGCTTTCCCTCCACGACAAAATAATCATTGGCGTTCTCGCCTGCGCTTTTCATGATGATTTGTCCTTCCCGGCCACCGGACGGAGAAGCCGCCCATACGCAAGGGGTGAACAGGAACAAGAACATAAGAACGGTAATGCTGAAGCGTGCGATATTTACCGTCAATTTAACACGTCCTTCTAAGGATGATCAGCTTCTGCGGCGCTAAACCGAAAGCAGTGCCGGCAATCACGGCGCATCCACCGTGAAGTAAGTTATCGTCGTTCGATATGTACCTTCAAACAAACTCAAGTCGGTGACCGGGACGTCGTCCAGGGCCGAGTCCGCCGGATAATCGGGCGTCACCGTCGCCGAGGCCGGCAAATAGCTCGGCATTGAAAGCGTATAGTCCAATTTGCAGTAGTAAGCCCCTTGCCCTTTCCCCTTTGCGGATTTCATAAACGTCAACCCCTGTTCGGATAACGGTCCGGACGATAGGGTGATGTCGCCGGCCTTCAAGCTCGGACCGTGAATCCTTGTTAATCCGGAAGCCTCTACCTGCATCACCGTATCAATCGGAATCGAAATGTTCACGCTATCATCCGCCGCCGTTGTTTCATCATTGACCGTTGCAGTCAGCGGGGTAGCCATGACTTTCACCTGCCAGCCCCCTTTGTTCTTGCCGGTATTATCGTCGGCGCGAACATATTCAAATGCGGTTTTTGTCGGGATGACCGAACTGACATCGACAGTGACGGTTCCGAAAATAAACCCGGGGTTTTCCGCGATCGTTCCGTTTCCTTCCGGCGGCGGAGGCGTCTCGCTGCTGGAAACGGTCAATGAACCTCCCTTGACCTGGACTACCGATGGCGCCGCATATATCGAACTCGATACGATAAGTATCGAAAGCGCGCCGATGAGCAAAGACAATAGCGTTCTCTTCCTTACCATTTTCCCATCCCCCGTATAAACAAAAAATCGCAGCCTGAATGCGGCTTTAATGATACATTTCGTATCATATTCAATAATATATCACGAGACTTTCATCCTTCACAAGAGAGATTTGTCGAATGGGCGCCCCAAGCCATATCCCGTATGGTTTGGCCGCAAATCAGGGACGGAAGCGTCAATCCGGGTTCTATTCCCAAGGCTGCCTGCTCGTTAAAAAATGGGCGAGCTTCTTGCTCTCCTCTCTTCTTCTTTTCCGCATTTCGGCCCGATCCGGCGCCGTTTCATGCAGTTTCTTCTCTTCTTCCGTTTCCGGTATGACGGACGGGACAGATACCGGCTTGTTGTTATCGTCCAGAGCCACGAACGTCAAAAAAGACGTTGCCGCAATCGTCCTTTCGCCGCTCATCAAATCTTCCTTCACCACTTTCACGAACACTTCCATCGAGCTCGTTCCGGTCCAGGTGACGAACGACTCCAGACTTACGGCGTCGCTCGGCCGAATCGGATGCAGAAAATCGACGGAATCGGTGGAAGCCGTCACAACGGAGCGCCGGCAATGCCTTGCCGCGGAAATCGAAGCAATATCGTCTATATAGGACATCAGCTTCCCGCCAAACAACGTGTTGTGATTGTTTACGTCGTTCGGAAAGATGCGTGCGGTCTTGACGCATCGGGATTCGCGCACATATCGTTTTTCCATGTTGAAGAACACTTCCTTTCGGAAATTTTTTCCTTATCGATTACTTTGTGATGATTTGCGGCCGGCCATACGAGTTTCCTCAGCATACTTTTCACGTTTAACGATTTTTTATCTTGATGGGGACCGCTGAAAAAAATTATGCTGGAGCTGAACGACGGAGTTGAATGATTCGGATATCCAAACAGTCGCCGGCATTTCGTCGCCCGGGGAGCGGCCATATGAACCGGCTTGGAGGGTTGAGAAAAACGATGAGCATCAAAATAATGGAGCTGGAAAAAGAACAGCTGTGCCGGATCGGGGAGATCGACCGGTCGGAACAAATCAAATTCAAGTACGTGTACAAAGACGGCGGCTTGCAGAAGGTGGAATTCAACTTCGACGATCCGGGCTGGAATGACGAGCAGATCAAACAAAACATAAACATGCTCGCCCCGAAACTGGAAAAAGGCGGCGTTCTGCTCGGCGCGTTTGACGGCGACCGTCTGGTCGGCATTTCGGCGCTCGGCGGCGAGTTTATCGGCGACGACCTGGATGAGCTGCAGCTGGCCTTCTTGTACGTAAGCAACGGATACCGCAGACAAGGCATCGCCGGCAGGCTGATGGACATCATCTGCGAGCGGGCCCGTGAAAGAGGGGCAAAACGGCTGTACATTTCCGCAACGGAGTCCGAATCGGCGGTAGGCTTCTACTTGAGTTACGGCTGCAAGCTCGCCCCGAAAGTGAACAAGGCGTTATATGCGCTTGAGCCGCATGACATCCACATGATGAAAGAACTGTAACGGACACGGCCCCTCTTAAGCACAACCCGTTTTTTTCCGATTATAGTTTATTTTTTGCATCAAGGATACAAATTTTGTATATTGGGATTAAGAAAAGCCGGGCTTTTCTTATAACAGGGGAGGAGGAATCGATGAAGATGTCTTTTTTTAACCGGATGTTGGCCAGTATCGGGATTGGCGGAGCGCAGGTGGACACGGTGCTTGCGGATGACCGGCTTTGTCCCGGAGAACAGGTAAGAGGAATCGTAAAAATTCGCGGAGGAAACATCGAGCAGGACGTGCAAAGCATTTATCTTCATTTGATGACACAGTATATACGCGAAATCGACGACCGGAAAATAACCGAAAATACCGTCATTCGAAAATTTAAAGTTTCCGAGCCGTTTCAAATTTCACCCCATGAAAACGCGGAAATTCCTTTTTCCTTTGCGCTGCCCTTCGAAACGCCGGTGACCATCGGGGGAAATCGCGTATGGTTGAAAACGGGACTCGAGATTGAAGCGGCGGTCGATCCGAGCGATCACGATTCGCTGCAAGTGACGCCGCATCCTTATGTGCAGACGATTCTGGATGCGGTCAACTCGCTTGGCTTCCGCCTGCGCAAAGTCGACTGCGAGTACAGCCCGCGACTGGGCAAAGGCGTGCCGTTCATCCAGGAATTCGAGTTTTATCCGACATCGCGGTTCCGGGACCGGTTAAGCGAACTGGAGCTTGTCTTCTTTCCGAACGAGCAAGGTGTGGACACCATCGTGCAGGTGGATCGCAAAGCGAGGGGACTTCTGGGGTTCTTCGAAGAAGCGCTGGACATGGATGAGCGCAAACAGCGGCTATTCCTGAGCGATGCCCAGCTGAAGCAGGGGGCCGATGCGGTTGCAAGACAATTGGCCGACGTGATTCAATATCATACGAGGTAACGTTTGACAATCATGGATACAGGCAAGTAGCCCTTCCCCCTTGTTTGCTGCGGAATACAATGCAGTAAACGGGAGGAAGGGAGGAAATGACCTGTGAAAAAAGGCAGGAAGAAAGCGGCTCGCAAGCGCTGCCGGCATTGCAGGCAGACTATGGCGTTGAAATCCGGAAAAAAGAGAAAGAAACGCTGCAGCTGCCAATGATGTTCCTCTCCCTCACATGAAAGCCGCACGGGCCGAAGTGAGGGAGTTTATCATGATCTCCATCTCTTCTTCCGTCCCGATGCTGATGCGCAGCCAATCGTCGAGACGCGGAACGGGAAAATAACGCACATAAATACGCTGCTGCAGAAGTCGCCTGTACAGTGCTTCAGCATGTGCGAACCGCGGCCGGCACAGAACAAAATTCGCCTGTGACGGAATGACCTCAAACCCGCATCGTTCCAGCTGTCCGGCAAACCGGTCGCGCGTTTGCCGGATACGGTTAACGATCGTCCGCAAATAAGCTTGATCGTGCAGCGCCGCCAAAGCGATCCGCTGGCTCATTCCATTCAGGTTATACGAATCTTTGCATTTGTCCAGCGCAGCAATGAATCGATCATCCGCGAACGCATATCCGACCCTTGCCCCGCCAAGCGCGTACGATTTGGAAAACGTGCGCAGCACCATCAGGTTGGCGTACGCATCAATCAACCGGACGGCGGACTGGTCCGGCTCGGCGAAATCCATATAAGCTTCGTCGATGACTACGAGCCCGCGATAGTTTTTCAGCAGCGCTTCTATCGTTTCCACGGGCAATACGAGTCCGGTCGGATTGTTTGGATTGACGAGAAAGATCGCCTGCGCCTGCTCCCCGGCCCGCAGGAGACGATCCGTGTCGACGGTGAAATCTCCGTTGGCCGGCACAAATTCGCACGCCACCCGGTGCATGTCTGCGGCGGTTTTATACAAGGAGTATGTCGGATAAGGCATTGCGATTTTGCTGTTTTCATCCAAACACGCCTTGAACAGAAGAGAGATGATTTCATCGGAACCGTTCCCGCAAAACACCTGGCTCTCTTTTACGCCATAGACGGAAGCCAGCGCGCTCCTCAGCTCGCGGCTCGCGGAGTCCGGATACTGCCGCAGCAGCCTGCCGTCAAATTCCCTCATCGCCTCAATGACGCGAGGAGACGGCGGATACGCATTTTCATTCTGATTGAGCTTCACGACACTCCCCGCCTCAGGCTGCTCGCCGGGCACATAAGAAACCAGTTCCCGTATATGTTTCTTGATCATGGCCATTCCGTTTTTCCCCCTTTCCTGTTATCATTTACTTTAACGAACCATTGACTTTTCAAAAATAGACAGATTTGTTTTTTTCAGAATGACAGATAAGGGGGCGTTGTCTATCGATATTACACCCGTATTGGACCCCAACGCCGGAGAAGCCTTGTATCTGCAAATTTACAAATACATTCTCGAGGAAATCAGGAAAGGCACCATTCCGCCGCATACGCGTCTTCCGTCCATCCGCAAGCTGGCGCAGTATTTAAATATTAGCCGGAATCCGATCGAAACGGCATACCAGCAGTTAATCGCCGAAGGATACATCGAGAGCAGGCCGAGAAGCGGCCTTTACACGATGGAATTGGAAGAGCGGTTCAATCCGCCGAAGCCGCCGGCGCTGACGGACACGAGCCCCATCAACCGGCGGTATCATGCTGCGGCAGGAGAGCCGATCCGGTACGATTTCGGATACGGCAGAGTAGATCTCGATCAGTTCCCTTTTGCAGTATGGCGGAAATTGATGAACCGCTGCTTCCTGCCGGAGAACCGACACATTTTCCTGTACGGCGACCTGCAGGGAGAACCGGAGCTGCGCCGCGAAATCGCCAAATATCTTCACCAGGCGAGAGGAGTGTCGTGCCGCCCGGAGCAAATCGTCATCGGCGCGGGAACGTACCATTCGATGGATTTGCTCTGCCAGCTGCTGAAACCGCACACCCATCTTATTGCTGTCGAGGAAGCGGTGAACGATGGAATCCAGTCCCTATTTCGGCAGCACGGGTTCCCGTTCAAACCGGTATCTCTCGAAAAAGACGGAATTCGCGTGCAGGAGCTTTACGAAAGTCCGGTTCAAGCCGTTTACGTCACCCCCTCCCACCAGTTTCCGTACGGCATGGTCATGTCCATCGCCAAACGGTTGAAGCTGTTAAAATGGGCGGAGGAGCAAAACGGGCTCATCATCGAGAACGACTACGACGGCGAGTTCAGGTACCGGGGCAAACCGATTCCCGCTTTGCAGGGTTTGGACTCCTCCGGGCGCGTCGTATATCTCGGCACATTTTCCAGAGCGCTCACTCCGGCGTTCCGGATCAGCTTCCTAGTGCTGCCCCCCCTCTTGCTCGAGCGGTTCCGGCAGCATGTTCACAGTTACGATCAGCTGGCCTCGCCGATTCATCAAAAAACGCTGCAGCTGTTTATGCAGTCCGGACATTTTGAAAGACACGTGCGGAAAATGCGGAATCATTACCAGAAAAAGCATGCGGCCCTGCTGGGCGCGGTGGAAACGTCGATGGGAAACCGGGTTCGCGTGATCGGCGAAAGCTCGGGTCTGCACATTGTTCTTGAGGTGCGCAACGGGATGGAGGAAACGGAGCTCATTCGCAGAGGACAGACGGTCGGGGTTCAAGTCTATCCTACCTCAATCTACCGGGTCGATTCGGAGAAAGCCCGCTCTTCGTCCGTCCTGCTGGGGTTCGGCGGGATGAGCGCGGAAGAGATTGTTCGGGGGATAGAACGGTTATCCGAAGCTTGGTTCGGACGGCCTTAAATTTAGTTTTTTGCATCAGGCGGTCAACCCATTACTTTTTCGGCGGGAGCAAATACAATATACCATAATAGTACAGGTTGGACATCGAGTTCCGCATCCGTCTTATGAATGGGAGATACGTCTATGAAAAAAACGACCATGTTAAAACAATTAATCCGCTCGCCGCAGTTGGAGTTTTTAATGGAAGCCCACAACGGGCTGTCGGCGAAAATTGTGGAGGAAGCGAATTTCAAAGGGATATGGGCGAGCGGATTAACGATATCCGCTTCCCTTGGCGTAAGAGACAACAACGAGGCATCGTGGACCCAAGTCCTCGATGTGCTGGAGTTTATGAGCGACGCCACCTCCATCCCGATCCTGCTGGATGGAGATACAGGATACGGCAACTTCAACAACGCAAGACGACTGGTCAAAAAATTGGAGCAGCGAAATATTGCGGGCGTATGCATCGAAGACAAAATATTCCCGAAAACGAACTCCTTCATCAACGGAGAATCTCAGGTTCTGGCCAATGTCAACGAATTTTGCGGCAAGATTAAAGCGATGAAAGACGCGCAGACGGATGAAGACTTTGTGGTCGTGGCAAGAGTGGAAGCGTTTATCGCGAATCTGGGGCTGAAGAAAGCGCTGCGTCGGGCGGAAGCCTACCGTCAAGCCGGTGCGGATGCGGTCCTCATTCACAGCAAGCAATCGGATATTGCCGAAATTGAAGCGTTTATGACGGAATGGCGCGGCAGACTTCCTGTCGTCATCGTGCCGACGAAATTTCACTCCGTTCCCACGCACCGGTTCAGACAATTGGGTGTCAGCGTCGCCATTTGGGCCAATTACAATCTGAGAGCGTCCATTTCCGCAATGCAGAACGTATCGAGGCGAATCTTTCAGGAGGAAACGGTCATGCAGGTGGAAGAAACGCTTCCGGCGATCGAGGAGGTTTTCCGGCTTCAGGATGCCGAAGAGCTTCTGGCGGCGGAGAAGAGGTACCTTCCGCCGGGCAAACATTCGAAACGTGCCGGCTATAAATAGCCGGCCGCAACAAACGGATATCCCCGCATTCGAAAAGGGACTGGATCATCGCACTCTCTCTTGATGGCCAGCCCCCCGTCCGTTTTACCCCTTCGGTTGGAAAAATTCCAGCTGCTCCCCGTCCGGACCGTAGAAAAAGAAGATTTTGACGCCGCCCAGAATCGTCCGCGGCTCCTGGTCGATGAAGCGTACGCCGAACGTTTTCAGCCGTTCGATTTCGGCTTCGAAGTCGCTCACCGTGAAGGCGATGTGATGAACTTTGCCGTTGCTCGACAAAGTGTCGTCTTGCCGGCCGATCAATTCGATCTGAATGTTGTCGCTGCCCGGATAGGACAAGAACGCAAGCTCCACTTCCTCGCTGACACGCTCCCGGCCTACCAGGTTCAGCCCAAGCACTTCCGTATAAAACCGCACCGACGCATCCAGATCTTTCACCACAACGCCGATATGCTCCAATTTATGTATCACCGCAACACATCCTTTTTTTCAGTATTGGCGAATCCCTCTGAAGAATATCATGCCGGGGCGGGAAGATCAATCCGTTTCATGCCGGCTTCTTGCGGAAATTTTCCACGATAGCGAATATTTTCCTTGAAAGCTCCGTTCCGCTGCGAATATAATGGGGACGTATTCAGGCTGCGGGAGGACATGACATGATACGCCGCTTTTTTTCCTATTACCGGCCGCATATGCGGTTGTTCTGGATTGATTTCACCTGCGCTTTTCTGGTCGCGGTGCTGGAGCTCGGCTTTCCGCTGGCGGTGCAGTGGATTGTCGATCGTCTGCTTCCCGAGGGCAAATGGGACGCCATCGTTTTGGCCTGCGCCGGCCTGCTCACGCTTTACCTCGTCAACACGGGCCTGCAATTTATCGTCAATTATTGGGGACACATGCTCGGGATCAACATCGAATACGACATGAGGCAGCAGCTGTTTCAGCATGTGCAGAAGCTGTCGTTCCGTTTCTTCGACAACCATAAAACGGGGCATCTCATGTCGCGGATGACTAACGACCTGTTCGACATCGGCGAGATGGCCCACCACGGACCGGAAGATTTTTTCATCGCCCTGATGACGTTTGCCGGCGCTTTCGCGATCATGGTGAATTTGAACTGGCAGCTCGCCCTTCTTACGTTTACCGTCGTTCCCGTCCTCATATGGCTCATCGCCACGTGCAGTATCCGGATGCAGAAGGAAGTCGGACGGATGTTCAGCAATATTGCCGAAGTCAACGCGCGGGTGGAGGACAGCATCTCCGGCATCCGCGTCGTCAAATCGTTCACGAACGAACCGTTCGAAATCCGCAAATTCACCCGCAACAACGATCGGTTTCGCGAAGCCAAGCTTCGTTCCTATAAGGTGATTTCCTACAGTTCATCGGGAATTTACATACTGACGAGGGTGATTTCCATCGTCGTCCTGCTGTTCGGAGCCTGGTTCGCGGTAAGAGGAACGCTGTCGTACGGAGAGCTGATCAGTTTTCTGCTGTACGTGCAAATCTTTTTCAAGCCGATTGAAAAAATCACCGCGCTGCTGGAGGCGTATCCGAAAGGGATGGCCGGTTTCAAGCGCTTTATCGAAATTATCGATACGGAGCCGGATATTGCCGATGAGCCCGATGCGATCGAGGTCGGCGGATTAAAAGGAAACATCGTGTTCCGGAACGTGTCGTTCAGCTACGACGGAAACGGACACGTGCTGCGCGGCATCAACCTGCGTGTCAAAGCCGGTGAAACCGTGGCTCTGGTCGGTCCGTCCGGTGCGGGCAAATCGACCCTGTGCAGCCTAATCCCCCGGTTTTACGAAGTGGAAGAAGGCAGCATCACCATTGACGGCATCGACATCCGCCGCATGACGCAGCGATCCCTTCGCTCGCAGATTGGCATCGTTCAGCAGGATGTGTTTTTGTTTGAAGGCACGATTCGGGACAATATTGCGTATGGACGGCTGAACGCCACCGACGCCGAAATTGTCGATGCGGCCCGCCGGGCTCATCTCGACGATTGGATTCGCTCTCTCCCCGCGGGATATGACACGCACGTAGGGGAGCGGGGCGTCAAGCTGTCCGGAGGACAAAAGCAGCGGGTGGCGATAGCGCGGATGTTTCTGAAAAATCCGCCCATCCTCATCCTCGATGAAGCGACTTCCGCGCTGGATACCGAGACGGAAGCGCTGATCCAGCAGTCCCTCGGCGAACTGTCGCAGGGCCGCACGACGCTCGTGATCGCCCACCGGCTGGCCACGGTGCGCCATGCCGATCGGATCATCGTCGTGGATGAGGACGGCATCGCCGAGGACGGAACGCACGAACAATTGATCCGGCGCGGCGGAACGTACGCAAGGCTCCATTCCGCGCAGGTTCTTGTATGATTCGGCGGAGTAAGCAAATTCGTTACTTACACCGTATCATCTCTGGTAGTCGGGTTTCACGAAGCCTACAAACTCCGTTTCTGTCAGCTTCTTAAACTCCGGCGATTTGTAAGCTTCCACGATATCTTTGACAAACTGCTTATCCTTGTCGGCGGTCTTGACGGCGACGAGATTCATATATTGATCCGGCGTTTCTTCCAGAGCGAGCGCCTCCGATAATTTAAGCCCGGACGCGAGGGCGAAATTTCCGTTGATGAACGAATAGTCGGCGTCGTCCAAAGATCGCGGCAGCTGGGCGGCTTCTATCGGGAGCAGTTGAACGTTCTTGAGGTTTTCTTCGATGTCCTTCTCAGAAAGCGTAATCGGATCGGCGCCTTCTTTCAGCTTGAGCCAGCCGAATTTCTCCATCATCGCCAAGGCTCTCGCCTGGTTCGCCGGATCGTTCGGCAAGGCCACTTTATTCCCCTCTTTCACTTCATCCAAAGATTTATGTTTTTTGGAATAAATTCCGATCGGCGCTGTCGGCACTTTGATCAGATCGGTTAATTCCAGTTTCCGGTCGGCCGCAAAATTGGTCAAATAAATAATATGCTGAAAGACGTTGGCATCGAGAGATCCGTCGGCTAACGCGAGATTGGGTTGTATATAATCGTTAAACTCCACAACGGTTACCTGGTACCCTTTTTTCTCCAGAATCGGTTTAATGCCCAATTTGATTTGATCGCTGTAAGGACCGGCGGTCGCTCCGATTTTGATTTCTTTCTTCTCTTCCGTACCGCTCTTCACCTCTTCCGTACCGCTCGCAACCGTATTGCCGCCGGTCTGCCCGGCGGAAGGGGCGGAGGATCCGCAGGCGGAAAGAAGACCGGCAAGCGTAAGCGAAGCCATGATCAAGGATAACATTTTTTTCATATGGTTCAGCTCCTATCGTTTATCCAAATGTTTGGCCAGAGTATTTCCGATGAACTGTATAGTGTGCACAATGGCGATTAACAGAATCACGGTAAAGATCATCACATCGGTTTGAAAGCGGTAGTAACCGAAGCGGATGGCCAGATCGCCGATGCCTCCTCCTCCGACAATGCCGGCCATGGCGGAATAGGACAGAAGGCTGATCGTTGTTAACGTCATGCCCAGAACGATTCCGGATCGGGCTTCCGCAAGCAATACTTTCCACGAGATTTGCAAATGGGTGGCTCCCATGCCAAGCGCCGCTTCAATGACGCCTTTCGGCACTTCTCGAAGCGACTGCTCGACCAATCGGGCGAAATAAGCCGTCGAAGCGACGGATAAAGGCACGGCGGCGGCTACCGGCCCTATGGTCGTTCCGGCGATGATTCGCGTCAATGGAATCATCGCGACAAGCAAAATGACGAACGGCAAGGAACGAACCGTATTGACGATATAGTTGGTCACCCGAAATAATAAGGGCCGTTCAAAGAGCTGACTGTTTCCCGTAAAGTAGAGAAACACGCCTACCGGAATGCCGAACAGAACAGCGGACGTTACGGAAATGAGCAGCATGATGCCGGTTTGCGCAATAGCGTATCCTATCTCCGGCAGCAACGATATGAGTTGGTCAAACATACGCTGTCGCTCCTATCGGACTTTCGGATGATTTTTCAATCAACAACTTGGCGATCTCCGTTCTCGGCTTCGGATTCGCCTGGTTCAAATCCAGCGTCTCCACCAACGTTCCCCGATCCATAACGGTAATCTTGTTGCAGATTTGCTTGATAACCTCCATGTCATGCGACACAAACACGATCGTGACCCCGTACCGTTCGCGGATATCGCGGATAAACTGAAGAATCGACTGAGTCGTCTGGGGATCCAGCGCAGACGTCGGTTCGTCGCACAGCAGTACCTTGGGATCGGTGGCTAAAGCGCGGGCGATGGCCACACGCTGTTTCTGCCCCCCGCTCAACTGTGAAGGGTAGGATGACGCCTTATCCTCCAGTCCCACGACCTCCAGGCATTCTTTCACCCTTTTTTCCCGCAGCTTCTTCGGCACACCGGAAATTTCCAGAGGGAAAGCAATGTTATCCGCTGCTGTGCGATTGTTCAGCAAATGGAAGTGCTGGAAGATCATTCCAATGGATTGTCTCGCCTTGCGCAGCTCTTTCTTCGAGCATCCGGTCAAATCCACGCCATTCACAACGACAGACCCGGACGTCGGTTTCTCCAGCAAATTCATCATCCGCAGCAAGGTCGACTTCCCCGCGCCGCTCTGACCGATGATTCCGTAGACATCCCCTTCCTCGATGCGAAGGGACGTCGGAGCAACGGCATGAACGAGCCCGTCTTTGGTCCGGTATATTTTGCTTACCTGTTTCAATGCGATCATAGGCCATCCCCTCATTGTTTAGTCGCGGTTTTCTCTTTTGCTTTTATCAGGCTTGCGGAATCGAGCGGCTGTCCCTCACTTTCTCCATCACGTACCGGTGAAAAAGCGGAATTTCCTTCAACGGAAACCGGAAGGCGAGCAGAACCATGTCGACCCCCGCAGCCTTAAGCTCCGATATTTTCTCCGCCACGTCGTTGTAGGAGCCGATCAATCCGGTTCGAAAGCCCTCGTTGTTGGCGATAAAATCGCTGATGGTCGCGGCTTTCGCCCACATACCCTGAGCTCCTTTCGCTCTTTCCTGGAATTGCCTGATAGCGGTACGGTCGGCGTTTTCCACAATATGCTCGTACTCCGCCAAGGCTTCCTCGCGGGTTTCTCTCCCGATGGCGAAGGCATTTACCGCGAAGCGAACCGTTCTGCCGTGTTCGACGGCGATTTCGCTCACTTCCCGGATCTGCTCCCTGATTTCCTGAATCGGCGCCCCGTTGATAAAATACCAATCGGAAAGCCGGCCCGCCATGCTTCGGGCTTCCTTGGAGTTGCCGCCCTGGAAGATGGCCGGATACGGACGCTGATAGGGAAACGGCCGGATTCTCCCCTCCCTGACCTTGTAATATTGTCCGTCAAAGGAGAATGTCTCCTCCTGCCACAGCCCTTTCAGTACCCGGATATACTCTTCGGAGCGCCGGTAGCGTTCGTGATGAGCGATCCAGGGAATGCCGAACATTTCTTGTTCCTCCTGGAACCAGCCCGTCACCAGGTTGACATGCCAGCGTCCTTTGCTGATATGGTCAATGGTCGCTCCCATTTTGGCCAATGTAGCGGGCGGCAGAAAGCCGGGAAGAATGGCGGTTATAAGACGAATGCGGCTCGTTACGGAGGCCATGGCCGCGGTGATGGCCAACGGATCGTGTTGTCCGTCCTGGGAAGTTCCTCCTCCGATGCCGCCGATATAGCGGATCGGATAAAGAATCGCATCGTAGCCCAGCCTGTCGGCAAGCCGGGTTAGCTCAAGATTGTAGGCAATGCTTGATTCCTTGTCCTGCTGAACCGACGAACGCAGAAATCCTCCGGAAATATTGGAACCCCAAACGGCAAATCGAATGCTCACGTACGATCACCTTCCGTTCTTATCCGCCGACAAGATCGGTTCGGGAGACCTTGTGCGCACCATTCTCCAAACCGGATCGGTCAGCGGCGCCTTATCATAATTGGCGTATTGAGCCGCGTAAGTTCTCACGGGATCCCCGGAATAAAAAATTTCATACAGTTCGTGACGGGAACCAAGCGGACTGGCGATTAAATCCCAAGCCAGCTTGAACAACCTGATCCGTTCCTGCGCGCTGACGGCGGCCCCGCGATAATATTTCCGCAAAAGGTCTCCGATCGGGCCGTCCAGCTCTGCAAGCGTAGCGGGATGCTGCATCAACCCCCCCGCAGCGATGTGCTGCAGTATGCTGATCGACCGCGGGTAATAACGGCTGCCCAAATTTCTGGCCGTGGTCAAGGGTTCGATCGCGGGCAGCCATACGCCGGAATCGTCAGGCTCGGCCAATTCTTCGGAAGCGGCCAGCAACGCTTTGATCGTTTCCAGCTGCACGATGAGTTCGCCGAGCTTTTCCTGAATGTGCAGGTGGTGGGTTATACCGATGGCGGCTGCAATTTCGTTGGCGACCGAGAACAAAAACTGAAGCTTGCTGACCAAGCGTACCACCGTCTGATGCTGGCTGAGCGCATTGGCTGCCGGGTCTTGACGCAGCCGCCAAATCGCTTCCGGATCGTCTTTGATGAAAATGCGTTCACTCGGAATGAATACGTCGTCGAAGATGATCACGGCGTCCATTTCATCGTACTTGTAACTGAGCGGATGCTCTTCCCGTTGATCCGAGGCGAACGATTCCCGGCAGACCACATGCAAGCCGGGAGTGCCGACCGGAACGGCAAACATGGTGGCGTATTGCCAGTCTCCCCCCGATCGGCGATGGTAGGGATAGACGAAGATCTCGTCGACATAAGGGGCTGCTGTGGCGATCATCTTGGCTCCGCGGACCCATATTCCGTCCCTCGTTTCCTTGACGACCCGCAGATAGGCATCCGGATCGTCTGTTTCCGAAGGTCCTTTGGAGCGGTCGATTTGCGGATCATGGAGCGCCGTCGTGGACAGCCAATCCCGATCCCGGCTCGCTTCGTAATAGCCGGCGATTTTTTCCGCAAAAGCTTGGGAGTTGCCGCCCAGGCGATGCCGGCTAGCGTACCAGCCGGTCAGCAGCGACCGGGAATATTCGGATAACCGGCTCATCATGCCGAACGTGGCGTCGGACCAAATCTGAAAAGCCGCATGACGATGCAGGATGTCTTCTTTGCTGCGCGGCACCAGAAACGCTGCATTGACCGGCTTTCCGCTGCCGGGACTCGGAAAGGTCAAAGCGTCCCGGGTTTCTGTCCGTTCTTGCAGGTCTAGCAAGGAAGCGACCGTCTCCACGATTCCCCGAAAGGCGGGGTGGTTGGGCAAATCCCGGATTTCCACCCCTCCCAGCCACACCTTTCTGCCGTCATTGATTCGTGAACGATAATTTTGACTCGCTGAATGGTTTTCCATCGAAATGGGCCTCCCCTCCGTTGTGCACTTGCCAAAAATGGCGAATCAGCCGGGAAGAATCGCTTTTGTCGTAATGCAAGTATTGATTGGCGAACGTTCGGACCGGGTCGCCGGCATAAAACCGTTCATACAGATCGTGTCTGGAACCGAGAGGACTTCCGATGAGATCCCATGCGAGTTTGAACAAACGGACTTTATCGTCTGCATCGACATGTCTGCCGGCATAGCTGACGTTCATCATTTCGGCAAGCGGTCCTTCCAGTTCGGCCACGGTTGAGGGGACTTGCATGTATCCGCCAGCGCCGATTTGCTTCAGAATCTCGATCGCCCGCGGATAATACCGAGTCCCCAAGTTTCTCGCGGTTTCGATGGGTACCATGGAGGGAAGAACGGTTCCGGACTCATGGGGACGGGATTGGATCTCGGAAGCAAGCAGAAGCGCTTTGATGCTCTCCACTTGTGTAACAAGTTCGCCCAGCTTCTCCTGAACGTGCAGAAAATGTTGCGCGCCAATCGATTCCGCCACGGCAACCGAGACGCCGGCGACAAACTGCAATTTCGCGAGCAGCCTGACGACGGTCTGGTGGAAAGCCAGGGCATTGGCCACGCCGTTCATGCGCAGCTGCCACACCGCCTGAATGTCTCCCTTCAATAGAACGCGCTCCCAGGGAACCAGAACATCATCGAAAAACAAGACCGCATCCATTTCTTCATATCGTGCGCTGAGCGGATGCTCTTCCTGTCGATCCGAGGCGAACGATTCCCGGCAAACGATGTGCAATCCCGGCAGGTTGGCGGGAACGATGAGCAGGTGGGCATGTTGTTTTTCGTCTTCTTTTAATGGGTGATAAGGGAAAATGACAAAGTCGTGGCAATACGGCGCAGACGTCGCGATCATCTTGGCGCCCCTGACGATCACCCCGTCTTCCGTTTCCCGGACAATGCGCAGCACCGCGTCCGGATGCCGCTGTTCCCCCGGACGTTTGGAACGGTCAATCTGCGGGTCGAGCAGCGCGGTAGTGACGAATAAATCTTTGTCTCTCGCTTCCTCATAATAACGGGTGATTTTATCCGCGAACTGCGGATCGAACGGAGTAAATGCGTGGCGTGAAGCGTACCAGCCCGTCACCAGGGAGCGGGCGAATTCGGACAAGCGGCTCATGACGCCGTGCGTTTCATTCGCCCAGTAAGCGAAAGCTTCCCTCCGTCTCCGCAAATCTTCCCGGCTGCGCGGAACCAGAAAAGCGTTGTGTACATAGGTGCCGGTCGTTGGATTCCAATAACCTATCTTGTCTTGGGTTTCCTTGTCGTCCAGTGAATCGAACAGATGCTTTAAGGTTTGCAGTGTCCCCCGGAACGCCGGGTGACCGGAAACATCCTTTACCTGTTTCCCGTCCAGCCATATGCTCCGGCCGTCCTGCAAGCTTCGTATGAATTGTTCTCCTCGCGACTGTGCCATCTCTCTCTTCCTTTCCTCTTTCATCCGCCTCATGTCGTAGCGGCAATTTCCGTTTCCTGCCCGTGCGATTTCTCGCTGTTTCCAAACAACGGAAGCAGCAGAGAACCGACCCGTTCCGCTTCCTCCAAATGCGGAAAGCCGGAAAGAATAAAATGGGTGACGCCGGCATCGATGTATTCCTGAAGACCTTCCCTCACTTGCTCGGGATTTCCCACAACAGCGCTCCCTGCTCCTTTGCGGACCCGGCCGATGCCGGCCCACTTGTATTTGTCGAACCGGTAATCGCCTTGCAGCAAACGGTTCATTCTTCGTTGGGCGACGGAATCGGCTTCGTCGTAATACTTCGACATCCGCTGCTCCACGGACGGATCGATGCCGGAAATCAATCGATCGGCAGCGGCCCACGCATCGCTTTCGGTTTCCCGGACAATGACGTGAATCCGGATGCCGAATTCGATGCTGCGCCCGTAACGATCCGCCCTGCTTTTTACGTCCTGGATTTGCTTGCGCACTTCGTCCACGGGCTCGCCCCACTGCAAATACACGTCACCATACTTCGCCGCGACTTCTTTGCCGGCATCCGAGGACCCGCCGAAATAGATGGGAATACGGCGCTGTCGGCTGGACGGAATGAGCGTAGCGTCCTTAACGGAATAGTAGGAGCCTTCATAATCCAATGACTTAGCCTGCCACAGCCTCTGCCAAACCTCCATAAAATCGGCGGTGCGCGCATACCTTGTATCGTGATCCAGGAAATCTCCATCCTGCCCGAGTTCATGCGGCGAGCCGCCCGTAACGATATTGACGTCGATTCTCCCGTTGCTGAACCGATCCAGGGTTGCCGCCATCTTGGCGGACAGCGTCGGGGCGATAAATCCGGGACGGATCGCGATGAGCGGCCGGATTTTCGTCGTATGATGGACTACGGCCGACCCGACCATCCAGGAATCGAGGAACGGAGTGCCCACCGGGATTAATATCCCTTCAAAGCCGGCTTTTTCCGCCGTTTGGGCGATGCTGACAAGGTAGTCCAGATTCGGTTCTCTTTCCGCTTTACTCAAGCCGATTCGTTCGCCGTCTCCGTTGGTCGGGGTAAACCAAGAAAAATGAAGCCTCATGGAAAAACCTCCCAATAATTTGTATAAATATAAAAAGGCTCTTCTTTGCAACGCGCAGCAAAGAAGAGCCTTCAGCAGACTGATCGGCTTCTCTCAAAAGGAAAGAAAGAAAAAAGAAAGACACAACCTTGTCGGTATGGCTGTGTCTCCGGTGTTCCGGTCGAACAACTTTTATTCCTATGGAAATACTTGGATTTAAATATACTATCCAGCGCCGTTTCTGTCAACTACTTTTTTCCAAGCAACGCTATGCATCCGTCGGACCGGGCGTCCATCCCGTTTCTTGACTCCACCGGTCGGCCTTCTGGATGATGTCCCAAATGAACGGATGCTTGGCCTCCGTATACCCGTGCCGATCGTCCCGGTAACGCTCCGCCAATTCATACTTCAAACGGGCGTATCTTTTGCAGTCTTCCGGATGGCACCGCATATAATCCCTGAACAACAGCGCCAACTGCTCCGGCCAGCTTCCCGCTCTCCTTACATGGATATGGGTGCGCCGATTCCCGGGAAGCTCCCGGAAATAACGCTTCGTACGATCCGGGTTATCCGCCCGGTGCATAAAACCCGCCCTTTCCAGCGGCAGCTTGTAAGCTTCAAGCGGCTCTAACGAGGATACACTGATTTGAACATCGATGATCGGTTTGGCGTCCAATCCCGGAACGGAGGTCGAACCGATATGATCGATGCGCAGCGCCGCGTCTCCCAGCTGCGCCCGCAATTGGCCGCCCAATTGGCGGAACAAAAGCGGCCACTCCGGGTTATACGGTACAATTTCAACGGTATGATTCGGCATCTGTCTCCCCTCTTTCTACACCCCTCGCCGATACAATTATAGCTCATCAGGCAGTGCATGAAGATACAATTGGCGGCAGTCGGCGCCCTGTTTCAAGGCAGCCATCGTTTTGACGTTCGGCTTGGCATAAATCGTCGGATAGTCGATCTCATATTTAATATGTATTCAACACAAAAAAACCGGCCCCGTGGCCGGGGCGGTTTCCGTGTGAAGCAGCAGATAGTTCACCGTGCCGCAAATTATTGCTGCGTCGTCTTTTCGGTATTCAGGTGGAATATATCGCCTTCTTTGAACTTCTTCACTATCCGCTTTTCCGGTAATATGCCTTTGGCATTCACCCATTCGGTGATCTTCTCCTTAACTTTTGCCTTCCCCTTATCGGCTTGCTCTTGCGTGATTTTTCCGTCCTTCACTTGCTGATCCAGCTTTTCCGTCAACGGTTTTGCCAGAAGATCAATCAGCTTCTGCACGTCCACACCTTTTTCCTTGGCCAGATCCGCAAGCGACTTGCCGGAAATAAGCGCCTTCTTCAAATCTTCGTTGCTGATGCCGAGCAGCTTGGCGGCTTCGCTAATATCCTGTTTGAACCCGAAGCCGATTTTATGGCCGAATTCGCCCGCCGGCCGCTTGGAATCCAGCAGCTTATCGAGATTCTCCGCAAATCTCGCTTTCTGTTCCTCCAACGCTTTATTGAACGAATCGGTCAGCGCTTGCTTGAGAGCGTCACGCGATACGCCTTGTTCCTCGGCAATTTGGGCCAGCGTCTTGCCTTCGGCCAGTTTTGCTTTGAAAGTTTTCTGATCCAGCTTCAGCAGATTCAGCACATCTTGGCTCAGCACATCCCTGCCGATGAATCCCGGGTGAGCAAATTTGTGCACGGAAACCTTGTCCGCTTTCCCGTCCGTGCCGTTCTGCGGCGCATCCACAGCGGTTGCGGCGTAAGCGCCTACCGGGATCATGGCGGCCAACACGGCTGCGGCACCCAACATTTTGAACGTTTTCTTCATCCTTCATCACTCCTGTATAAGTATTGGTTTATAGGTCTTACATCGTTCATTATGTCCGGGCAACCTTAACCTGAAGTTAAACCAACCTAAATTGTTCATTAAAAGCAAGCATACAAAAAACCGCTCCTGCGAGCGGACACGGTAGGATAGGAACGGTACAGCCAATAGCCCCTAGGTCCATCAACTTGAAGTGAGACGATTTTATCATGCACTCGGATGACCTACTGCTCCGGAAGAAGGTGCAGCGGTTTCATATAAACGATTTTGCCTTCGATGTGTTCAAATCCCATTTTACCGTACAAGCTTCTGGCCGCCTCGTTATCCGCGTCCGTCTCGAGCTGCAGTCGGGACGCTCCCCTCCGCCGGGCTGCAGCTTCGCAGTGACGCAATAATGCCGCCGCAATTCCGCGCCCCCGAAACCCGGGATCGGTAAAGAGATCCTGTATTCGTAACACGGGTTTTCCCTTCGTAATCGAGTATCCCCAGGAAATGGAGACGAATCCCGCCAGCCTGCCGCCGATTTGGGCCGCCAGCAGTTCGCTATGTTCAACATCCAGCAATCGCCTTAAAGATAACTCGCATTCCCGTTTCTGCGCTTCATCCGATCCGTCCGCGCCTTTATATTTCAGCAGAAGCTGCGCCGCTTCGGGCACCGTATCCTCGCTTAATTTCCCGATTTCGATATGATTGCTGCTTGCTGAAGTCATATACGGCCATCCTTTCCAAATCCAATGATACTCACAACGAGCGGACGTATCCTATCCGCTAAAACCGGATATCATCGATCGCGCTCCATCCGAGCGCAACCTCAATCAGACGATCTTCCCCGATGATGATATCTTTTCGGCCCAACTCTACACCGCCCAGCCGTTTGTAAAATGCAATCGACGGATTCCGTTCCAGCACCCACACCATCAGCGACTTGTAGCCTGCGGCCCGCAAATGGTCAGCTGCCGCTCTTACCAGCTCCTTGCCAACTCCTCTCCTCTGATGCGATTCCAGAATGTAGATGGCGTACAGTTCCCCGTCATGACCGTACTCTTCATACCGGCTTTTCCCACCGTTGGAAAATCCGACGATTCCCGCGTCATCTTCCGCGACGAACAGCGCTTCATCGGGTTTCGGATTGCGAAACGTCCATTCCCAGCTTTTCTTTCGCCCTTCCACAGACAGTCCGGACAAAACCGCATCCGAAACGATCCCTCTGTATGTCGTTCTCCAGCTGTCCACTTGAACTTTGGCGATCCCTTCGGCATCCTCAAAACACGCCTGCCTGACGATCACGGCTCAACACACCTCCGATCGCGCATCAAAGATCAACGCGTTAAAATGCATAGACCGCTTTCTCACTGTTCTTTCCTCCACCGCACATAGCCGATATAATCGGTTGAAACGCCGGTATGGCCCAACTGCCGGATCATGGCAGCGACGTTCCCCCTGTGATAAGTGCCGTGGTTGACGATATGCCGGACAATTTCCGCAATGGTGTTTTCAAACCGCTGCCCCTTTGTGTTGCGGTACTCCACCGTTTTTTCTACATCTTCCTGTTCGGAAAGAAATTGCCTGATTTGCGTCTGCAAACCGCCGAAATACGCCTGCGCTTCCTGAACGTTGGCGAATCGCTTCGCCTCTATTGCCGGCGGTTGGTTCCCTTTCATTCTTGAAAACCATGCTTCGTCCACAGCGGCGATATGCCCGAACGTTTCGGCTATCGACGAAAACACGCTGTTTACCTTTGCCGTAAACACGCCGTCAGGCAAAGTCATTACATGTTGAAGCATTTTCTCGTTCGACCAGGCATGGTAATCGTAAAGTTCCATAGTTAACGGATTCATCGTTTTTTCCTCCCGTCATATTCGACCTGCTGCCTGCAAAGGTCCGATTGTTGCAGCGGTTTTTCATACAGGTTCGCTTTCCATTTGCCGTACTCCCAGCGCCGGCGCAACGAAAACCCGGCCTGCCGGTAATACCGGTTCAACGCTTCGTTCTCTTCCATGCAGTCCAACCGGAGATACGTTTTTCCCGCCGCCGCCGCTCTCTCCTCCGCCCAACGGAGCAGAGCGTGCCCGAGACCTTGTCCCGCAAAAGCGCGCCGAACCGCCAGACGGTGCACATACAGCGCATCATCCGGCATGGCGCCCCAGATGAACGGATCGGACCGCTGCAGCTGCAGTGTGCCTGCCGCTTCCCCGTCCCGCAGCGCCAAATACACTTCTCCCGCTTCTACCCGGACAGCCGTTTGTTCGCGAGAGAATCCGTCCGCCGGCCATTGGTCGATTCCTTTGGCTTGAATCCACTGTGCCGCTTCACGCAAAATGGACAGCACCGTATCCGTATGTTCCGGTCCGGCCTGCACTACCTCAAATATTCCAGCCGTTGTTTTGATCCTATCGCCGGCCATCGCAGCGCTCCCTCCTTTCCTGCAGCGGCATTCGGCGGCATGCTCATAACCCGATGGCGCTCTTGTGACCCTTATAGCTTCCGGCATCGGGAAACCCGTTCAGCGCCAGCCGGGTGAACGTTTCCGAAAACTGATAGGACGGGAGTTCGGCAATCGGCACCATTCTCACGTCATGAATCATCGTCGTCTCGTATTCGTTCGACGGCATCCGAATATCGCCATCCACTCTCTCCAGCAAAAACGTGACATGAACGAGCGGCGGATCCGCCTCCGGCTTGTCGCAAATGTACAGAAGCTTGGCGATGCGCACTTGCAAACCGGTCTCTTCTTCCATCTCGCGCACCATGGCCCGCTCCAGCGACTCTCCCGTCTCCACTTTGCCGCCGGGCAGCGACCATTCCCGTTCCGCGGAAACGCGCTGTTTGACGATCAAGATGCGGCCGTCCTCGATAAGCACCCCCGTAACCCTTACCCTCAGCAAATGATGATGTTCGGCCATCTTCACTACTCCTTTCCAGTCAGCTCCGGCCCGCGACAGGGGACGGTCATGTCGCGTCCCGCCTACAAAATAAATGACGTGTACACGATGAAGCATAGCGTAAACACGTCATTCGAAATGATACGGCAATCCGGCACGAACGGATTGTTTTCTATGTATACCTACTGTAAAGCTTCTTCGATTTTCCCGATCAGCCCGCTATCGTCGGGAGCGACTTTGCTCGGAAAGCGGGCGGCGATACGTCCGTCGCGCGAAATCAGAAACTTTTCAAAGTTCCACTGCACTTCGCCCTGCGGATCGGCGTGTTCGGTCAGCCAGACGTACAGCGGATGCTTGGCTTCGCCAATCGCATGCACCTTGTCGAACAGCTCGAACGTCACCCCGTAATTCGTCCGGCAAAACTGCTGTATTTCCTCGATGGTACCGGGTTCCTGTGCGCCAAAATCGTTCGACGGAAACGCCAGGATGCGGAACCCGCGGTCCTTGTATTTGCGGTACAGCGCTTCAAGCCCCTCATACTGCGGGGTAAATCCGCACCGCGAAGCGACGTTGACGATGAGCAGCACGTCGCCTTTGTAGGCGTCCAACCGTTTTTTCTCCCCGTTTGCCGCCGTCACTTCAATATCGTGAATCGAACCGGCCATACGCAACTCACCTTTCCTTATAAATATTACGATCGTATGTGCGATCAATCATAGTATAGCAAACGGTGACAAAAAAGGATATCGATTCCGGATCAAAGGATTTCGCGAATGCCGGGCCAATGCATCCAAATATCGGTCATCGGCGCTCTCCACTCGTGATCGACATGGATGAGCCGGAAAAAGACGGCATAGCGGATGTTCGGCGAAACGTTCGGCGCAATGCCGTGGGCGAGCTGATAATGCACCAGGATCATGTCCCCAGCTGATCCCGTCACTTGTTCGGGTTCCGGCAGATCCACCGGAGGCATGCCGTTCAACAGCGATTCGGGGCCATGCTCGCGGAAATAACGCTCATAAATGTGGTGCGTGCCGGGCCATACGGTAAAATTGCCGGAATCCGGATTCGGCACATCGCTCAAATAAATGCCGACAAGCGCCGTAAAATTGGCGATCGTTCCTTTCGGCACGCCGTTCGTCGGCGTATGCATCCCGTCAAGATGCGGTCTTGGCGGACTCGGCGGATCCTGCATCACGGGAAACCGCAGCGCAATTTGCCCGCCGTGCACCGGACGAATTTTCCCTTCACCGATAACCGATTCCGCCAGCTGCCAGGCGGGCGTCTTGTTCAACAGATCGGCGATGACCGGTGTGTTTTTGATTTCCGGGCAGTACGACTGCGCCCGCAATATCGGCATATCGGCCACGTTCATCCCTTCGCCCAGCGAATGATTAATCGCCCGCATCGCCCGGTCGATCATCACTCTCGGCACGACTCCCGGAATTTTCACAAACCCTTTCTCGTAAAACTTACGTTTTTGCCTGAAAGTCAACTTCATTGATTATACCTCCTCCGGCATTACGCCCTCTTCACACGCTTCCATTAAAGCGCTTACCAAAAAACGCACTTAATGATATATAAGCTGTTTTCCTTTGGATTATATGTAAACTTTTTCATTTTGTCCATGAAAAAATGCGCACCTGCTTATTTTGCGGCGCCGAAAGCGGCGGCGCAGGGCGAAAACGTCGTGACGTGAAACAACCTCCTCCATGCCGATACGCTCATTCGGAGTCCGCGCGCATCAAGGCGCGAACTTCTTCGAGGGTCGGCATGGCGGGAATCGCCCCTTTTTTCGTGGTCGCCAGAGCGCCGACCGCATTGGCGAACCGGACCATGTCCGCTATGCGTTCCATGCTCAATTGATCGAGGGAAACGCCGCTCTCGAGCAGCTGGTACAGCATGCCGCCGAGGAAGCCGTCCCCCGCGCCCGTCGTATCGACCGCCTTGACCGGGTACCCTTGTACCGCAGCGGTTTCATTGCCCTTGCGGATGAAACACCCTTTTTCGCCCAATGTAACCAGAATAAGCGGGATCCGGTATTGGGCGAACAGCGTTTCCGACCCTTCGCTCAAGCCGGCGGCGCCCGTCAAAAATTCGAGCTCTTCCTCGGATATTTTCAATATATCGGCAAACCGCAAACCTTCGGAAATCGTTTGTTTGGCAACAGAAGCATCCGACCACAAAGGCAGCCTTAAATTCGGATCGTAAGATACGAGAACCCCTTGTTGTTTCGCGTACGACGCCGCTTTCAGCGTCGCCGTCCGGGACGGATCGTCCGTCATCGATACCGAGCCGAAATGGAATATTTTCGCTCCTTTAATCAGGTCATAGCGGACTTCCTTCTCCTCAAGCATCATGTCCGCGCCGTTCCGGCGGTAAAAGCTGAACGATCGATCCCCGTCGGGATTCAGGTGCACAAAGGCCAGTGTCGTTTGATATTCGCGGGACAAAACAAGACCGCTCGTATCGATGCCGTTGTCCCGAAGCACGCTTTCCAAAAAACGCCCGAACTGGTCGTCGCCGACTTTGCCGATAAACGCCCCTTTTTTTCCGAGCTTCGCCAGCGCCGCCAGCACATTGGCGGGAGCGCCTCCCGGATTTCGTTCGAACCGCGCGTTTCCGTTTTCCGAATTCCCCGCAGGCGTAAAATCGATTAACAATTCGCCCAACGCTGTAACATCCATCATCTGTATCACCCGACTCAATAAATTTTAGGGAGCCAAAACCCAAAAATCGATATGCCGGATCGCAACCGTCCCGCCGTTCGAGAAAAATCCGATGCCCGTGCTCGAAGGTTCCGGGAATATCAATCCGGACATCACAGCTTCCCCTTCGTTGATAAACAGTTCCACCGTGCAGCGATCCAAAAATAAATGCAATGTCAACGTGCCGGTTCCGCCGTTTTGCACCGCATATTTTCTTATTCCTTGATCGCCCGCGCCCGAATGCGTTCTGTCGAAAACGATTTCCCGCGAATCGGCATCATAACGAATGATCGTCTTCTCCCGTCCGTCGTCGGAGACGCGAACGTGGAGACCGAACTGCGCTGCGTCCGTTTTTTGCAAATCGAACGTGACCCTCATTTCGACGCAGTCGCCGCAGATTCCTTGCACCGTATGAAATTGATCCGGCGTCACCCGGACATCGTCATGCCGGACGTGGCGCTGCCTCAGCCGTTTCATTTCTTCGACGGGACGAATGTTCAGTTTGCCGCCGCCGGCATAGGTCAATTCCCTTGGAATCGTCATGCATCCGGTCCACAATTTGCCCAAATCGGTCTGCATCGGCATCCATCCGAACAAAATGCGGCGGCCTTGGGCGTCTTCGAACGTTTGCGGCGCATAGAAATTGAATCCGTAATCGAGACGGTGGAACGAACCGTGTTCATAGCTGCCGTTCCCGTAATCCAAGCGTCCAATATAATATCCCGACAGATCGGGTTCGCCTTGCGGCGCCACGCCTTGAGGGGAGAAGACCAGCACCTCTTTGCCGCCCAACGCGAACAGGTCCGGGCACTCGTGCATATATCCCATCGACCCGTCGCTTTCCGTCAGCACGCTGAAAAACTCCCAATGCAGCAAATCGTCGGAACGGTACAATACGACTTTCCCCCGCTCGTCTTTTTTCGTGCCAAGCACCATGTACCATCTGCCGTTATGCCGCCAAACCTTCGGATCGCGGAAATGGTTGTTCTGTCCGATCGCATCCGGCGGAGCGGCAATAATGGGGTTTTGCTCCCATTTATCGAAATGGATACCGTCCGTCGAAACCGCCATGCACTGCTGCTGCAGATCGTCGGGCAGGGCTTGCGGCTTTGCAAACCGGTGTCCTGTATAGAACAGATAAAGCTTTCCCTCATGCTCCACGGCACTGCCGGAGAAGCATCCGTCGGCATCGTACGGTTCGCTTGGCGCGAGCGCGATCGGCAGATCTTCCCAATGGATTAAATCCGTGCTCTTCATGTGCGACCAGTGAATTTGTCCCCATACCGGAGCATACGGATTATGCTGATAAAACAGATGATATTCGCCTTTGTAATGAATGAGCCCGTTCGGATCGTTCATCCAATAAGCGTTCGGACTTGCGTGATAGAGCGGGCGATGCGGATCCCGGCTGACCTCCCGCACCACTTTCGATACGGATTCCTCCGCCTTTTTTAACGCTTCCCTATGTTCCGCCATACCCATACCGGCACCTTCTTCCTTCTTCGTTTTTATGGTTAGACTATCCTATTCGATGATCACATGCGGCCAGTTTTATTTCAACAAAAAATTTGCCGATTCCGCTACCAGCTCATTATAGTTCAACAACAAACAAGATAGAAGGAGATCGCTTACATGCGCGGCATGTGCTCTCCTTTATTTGATCGATTTTTTGGCATGGTTGTCGACAAAGTTTTTCCACCATAACGGAACAAATTTGTTAAGATGGTAATGTACCCGTATACATTTTACATGGCGAATGGCGGGAAAACCATGCGCGCGGGAGGGTTTGCCGTGAACGCGAATGTATTGCGAAAAGAGTTTGTATTTGGAGACGAAAGGCCGTTTCAAAGCTGCCACGCCTCCACATTGGCGCTTGTCCCCGGAGGGGATATCGTCGCCGCCTGGTTTGCAGGCACACAAGAAGGCGCCAATGACGTACGGATCTGGTATTCCCGGCGTTCGGGGGAAAGATGGTCCTCCCCTCGCCCAATCCTGGCGGCGGAACCGCTTCCCCACTGGAATCCGGTTTTGTTTCCCGCCATCGACGGGACGATTCATTTGTACTATAAAATCGGCCGCACGATTCCGGAATGGCGAACCTTTGTGGTGAAATCCGCGGACAACGGCCGCACGTGGACGGAACCGGTGCCGCTGGTTGAAGGGGATATCGGAGGCAGGGGACCGGTAAAAAACAAGCCCATCGTACTGCACGACGGCACTTGGCTGGCCCCGGCTTCAGTGGAAAGCGACGTTTGGGACGCCTTCGCGGATATGTCCCGCGATGGCGGCAAAACGTGGACGAAGAGCGCCCTCGTGCCGATCCGGCACGCATCCGTTCCATGCGCCGAAGCTGCCGCAGCGTTGCCCTTGACGGCAAGCTCCTTCAAAGGCAAAGGCATCATCCAGCCCGCTCTGTGGGAATCGCGGCCGGGAGTCGTACACATGCTGCTGAGAAGCACCGAGGGGTACATCTACCGCAGCGATTCGACAGACGGAGGAAGAAGCTGGTCTCCCGCTTACCGTACGAGCATGCCGAACAATAACAGCGGCATCGATTTAGTGAAGCTGAATAACGGGGCGCTGGCGCTCGTCTGCAATCCGGTAAGCGGCAACTGGGCGGAGCGGACCCCCTTAACGCTCTTTGTCTCCGAAGACAACGGCGAAACGTGGAAGGAAGCCTTGATTT
Source organism: Paenibacillaceae bacterium (assembly GCA_041686835.1). Taxonomy (GTDB): domain Bacteria; phylum Bacillota; class Bacilli; order Paenibacillales; family JAWLCZ01; genus JAWLCZ01. Next base: position 33,136 of record JAWLCZ010000004.1, read on the forward strand.
TGGAGGATGGGCCGGGAGAATTTTCGTACCCCGCGGTCGTATGCGGCCGGGAACATATTTTTATTACATATACGTGGAAAAGGGAACGCATCGCCTTTTGTCAAATTAGACTGGAATAGGACGTGCGGCAGCGTCTGTCCGCGTCAGGAAGGAGCCCATCCTATGAATCAAATTCCGGACGGAGTCTGGCCTACCATGGTCACCCCGTTTACTCTCCGCAACGAGATCGACTACAACGGGCTGGAGCAAATGATGGAATGGTACGTTCGGCACGGCGCCGCCGGGCTGTTCGCGGTATGCCAGTCGAGCGAAATGTTTTATCTGTCTTTGGAGGAAAGGGTGCGTTTGGCGCAATTTGTAAAGCGGAGCGCCGGTTCGCGTCTTCCTGTTATCGCATCCGGCCACATCTCCGACACCGTTCGCGATCAAATCGAAGAAATCAAACGCATTGCCGATACCGGCATCGATGCGTTCGTCCTGGTGACCAACCGTCTTGCCGAACCCGGGCAGTCCGACGAGGTTTGGAAACGCAATGTGGAGACGGTGTTGAACGCGTGTCCCGGCATTCCATTCGGATTGTACGAATGTCCTTATCCATACAAACGTCTCCTTTCTCCGGACTTGCTGAGCTGGTGCGCCTCGACGGGCAGGTTTCTCTTTCTGAAAGATACGTCCTGCGACACGGTCTCCATCGGCGAAAAGCTGGACGCGATCAGGGGAAGCGATCTGAAACTGTTTAACGCCAACTCCGCCACATTGCTCGATTCGCTGCGTGCGGGGGCGGCGGGCTTCAGCGGCGTCATGGCCAACTTCCATCCCGATTTGTACGCATGGCTGTGCCGAAATTGGAACGCCGATCCGGAAAAAGCCGAAGAAATCCAATCGTTCCTCGGCGCCTTTTCCGTATTCGAGCTGCAGATGTATCCGGTGAACGCCAAATACCATATGCAGCTTGAAGGCATCGGGATTACAACCTTGTGCCGTTCCAGAGACAGCAGCCAATTTACGCCGTCCAGGCAGCTGGAAGTCCGCCATCTTCACGCACTATGGAAATTTGTAAAGAGAAGAATACGGTACGGCGAATGAGGTGACTGCATTGAATTTTTTTGAGCGACGCAGGATGAAAGCATTGTTGGATGACTGCAATTATCAGCTGGCTGCAGAAATCATACAACAACGGTTTGGCGACAATGACGATCACTACGGGCTTTCTTCCCTTATCGATCAATATGTGAACAACCCTTGCTTCGAAACCGCGATCAAATTAATCGAGCGGGATTCGCTGTTCATCAATTATTTTACCGAATCGAAGCCGGAAGGATTGTATTCCCGCTTGAAAAGTAAAAAAGAATCCGCAGGCAGACGGGAAGCGGAGGCCGGCGCGGAAGCCGCCGTCGCCCCCGTTGCCGCAGCCGCGGAAAGGCGTTCGGAATCGCTCCGGGACGCGGACGTGGAAAAGCGCCCGGAAACGAAACGGGGAGCCGCCGAACGTCGTTTCGAGGCGAGCCGGGACGTGGAATGGAAAGAACCGGATGAACCTGTCCCTGTGAACGAGAAACCGGCACCCGCAGGCCGCGAACGGATGGAGCCGCGGAGCACCAAATTTCCCAATGTCATATCGACACTGATGTACGACATCGAAGAACTGCAAAAACAGCTGAAGCAGCTCGAAGCGAAAATATCGCGGGCCCGAATCGAGCAGAATGAGCAGGAAAGGATGAAATACGAACAATGGGCGGCGGTATACAAGGAAGGCGTCAAAGAATTTTACGAGGCGGTGAAACTGCTGCAGCAGGCCAAATAACGGCCGGGCGGACCGTCATGGGTCGCGGAACACTTCTATAATCGCCGCGGCAATTTCCTTGGCCATCGTCCGCACGCGGTGAAGCGACGTGTTCTGCAGTATCCAATATTTTTTGACGCCGTCGACATTGACGATCGCCGCGATGCTGCAATCACCGACCGGCGGCAGCGTTTTGCCGACGGACTTGCCGGGTTCGAGCGGCCGGTTCGACACTTGATACCATCCGACGGAAGCCGGCTGTCCCAAACAGGCGTCAATCGCTATAATGAAGCGCCCGGCTTCAATTTCACCCAGCCTTTCACGCATATTGCTCGCATCGCATGGCTGCTCCAACGTCCCGATAACGTTCGCAAACCCGGATTCGACAAGGTAGGTGCCGACCAGAGGCCCCAAGGAATCCCCGGTGGAGCGATCCGTGCCGATGCATACAAACACGACGCCGTTTTCCATACCGTGCGCGGACTTGATTTCCTGCAAAAACGCTTTCAGCTGGGTTCCTTTGATTTTGCGGCAAAAATAACGCTGATCCGTCACCGCTTCCACACTCTTTCTTCCGTTTATGTAAACCTTATACCATCTTAAACGATTTCAGCGCATTGTAAAAGCGGGCAGCACATATGCTACAATAGAACCAAGCGAAGGCGAAAGGGTGAGGTTCGTGGATTTGACACAAAAATCGAAAGAAAACGTGGAATTTATGATTGACGAAATCAAGAAAAAACTGCGGGTCGTTTCCGGCGGAGCGATTAAAGGCTCTCATTTTGACGAGGAACAATACGACGATATTAAAGATATTTACGACATGGTCAACAGCAAACAGCAGTTCAGCATCAGCGAAATCGAAGCGATCGTGGCGGAGCTCGGAAAATTGCGCAAAGCTTGACGCACGGACTCAAACGGCCCCTTGTTCGCGAATCGTATCATCAACCCCGGAAAAGCATAAACATCGAGAGAATCGGAGCAGAGGAGGGTTATGAATGATTCGTAATGGAGCCAACGAAGAGCCCGTTCTTCCGGGCGGTGAAGTTTTGTTCGAGACGACGCCTTCCCGGAGAATAACGTATAGAAGACGGTGGTACGATCAGGGTTGGTTCTGGTTCATCGTCACCGCCGTCGGCGCGGCCGTCATAGGGTTCGGCGTCTCGAAATTAACGGAGTTCTTCATCTGAAGAACGAAGTGCGCCAAGCATTCTTCGCCAGCAAAAACACTGTCGACGAAATGCGGTCGTAAGCATACTCTGTAGCAAACCACCTGCTTCCTGCCCATGCTCCGGCTGGGCGAACCGGACGCAGGTCGCCGTCGCCGTCCATCCGGCGGCGGCGAAGTCATCGGGGAGTGATGCTTACATGCCCGCATACCGGATTATTGTCGACTTGTCCGACAAACGGTTAACTTTGTACGACGGCGCCCGTCTCGTCAAATCGTATCCGGTCGGTGTCGGCAAAATCGTTTCGAAAACGCCGATCGGCCATTATACGATCGTCAACAAAGCGCCACGGCCCGGCGGACCTTACGGTGCGTACTGGCTCGGCCTTTCCAGGAAGCATTACGGCATTCACGGGACGAACAACCCGTCGTCCATCGGCAAGGAAGTTTCCAAAGGCTGCATCCGCATGCATAACAAAGACGTCATCGAACTGGCCAGAATCGTGCCTTTGCGCACTTCCGTCACGATTCGTCCGTAAACGAACGCCCTCCGCTCGGGAGGGCGTTCGACGCTGTTATCGGCGCGACAGGAAGAGGCACATGATCATTGGCCGCAATGGCGACCGATTCGGTGATCGGGACTCGCTTGCGGGCCTATCCCTGAACGTGAGGCGCTTTGCTTCTTGTTCCCGTCAGCCGTATTCGTTGTTTCGAGCTGCGATACGCATAAGAAAGGAACCAGGGTACGGCAAAACAAACGGCCATCCCGAGCAGCGTCGTCAGATGGTATAACGGCGGGGAATCGGGAAAATCGATATACGTCCGCCACGACGTAAGCACGGCCGGATGCATCAAATAGATGCCGAACGATGCGGCGCCAATCGACGTCAGCCACCGTGCCGTTCTGGGCCATTTTTGCAGCAGCTGCCTTCCGAGCCATACGAATGTCACCGCCGCCGTCACCGCATAAAGGTTGAATAACAGCTCGTACCATGTATGTTCGATCCGGACACGATGCCCGGCCAGCAAAAAAAGCCCGGCATATAAGGCGCCGAAGACGGCAAACAGCGGCACAATCCAGCGAATTCGCGCCTGTATCCGCTTTGAGATCGAATCGTAATGCATGCCGATATAACCGCCGATGGCAAACATGCTGAAGTAGGTCGGAGCGAGAGCGGGTTTGTGCGGTATCGCCTGCACCCAATGGCCGTAGCTGTAAAAGGCCGCCTGCACGGCAACTCCGAACGGAATCAAATACTTGCCGAACGATACGTACGATTTCGCCAATGTCATAAGCAGAGGAAACAGGATATAAAATTGGATGATAATGATCATAAAATAAAGATGGTATCCCGTTCTCCCCCACTGTACAAGGCGAACATACTCGATCATGTCCACTTTCATTTGGGCAGGGTGAGCTATCCACTGCCGGAACATATAATAAAAGAACGCCCAGAGCAGGTACGGTACGACAATATACATCAGTCTTTTCCTGTAAAAGCTCCACGTCATGCGGAAGTTCCACGTATCCCAGTAACGGTAAAACAGCACGAGGCCGCTAATCCATATGAAAACGGGTACGGCAAAATTGCTTGCTTTGTTAAGCGTCAAATAAACGGAATGGGACAAGCTGCCGGCAGGCAGTTCCGCTAACGCTTTCGTCGTGCCGTGAATGACCACAACCGCCATTATTGCGATCGCCCGCACGATATCCAGTTCCATAATTTTCGCCCTTGCCATCTCGGCCGGCCCCCTTCCGTCGAGCTGTGAACCTCTTCGGTTTCATTTTCTTTTAAAGAATGGTTTCTCTAGAAAAATATCATACTCTCCCGCAAAAGGAAAATATAATTTTATCCAGTAAAACACCTCCGGATTCCTCAATATACCGGATAAACATACGGATCTTTCGGGGCCTGAATCTTTTTCCAGCCGTCTACTTGAATCACCGGCATTTCCGCATCATCATACGTGGTCACGCCCAGTGTCCCCTGGATCTCGATCCATGTATCCTTCTGCAGCCGGCCCGCTTCATTCCACTTTGCCAAAAAGCCGATGACCCCGGCATCCGCCACGCAATGGGTAATGATAAATCTCGCCACCACCAGCTGCTCCTCGCTCATCCCCGGTTCCTTATACACAAAACCGGAAATCTTAATTCTCTTCCCTGCAAATTTTTCCGGAAAAAAATGGATCGTATCCGTATAAGAAACGAAATTTTGATCGTTGAGATCAATGGAAGGCAGATCCGTCAGTTTTTCTATTTCCTCGGAATACATGTCTTCCCACGTCCCGGCCCGCTCTTCCGCTTCCGTTCCGGACGGATCGGCCGCTTCACCTCCGGCGGCATTATCGGTCAAAGTGTCCGGATTGGGCTCCTTGACATTTAACTCCGTACGATTTGACCCCGTGTTGCCATTGGGCGGCATGGCATCCGTACGATCCGACAACGGCTCAGGCAACGTTGTTTTTTGATGATCGGCGGCAGATTCGTTTCCTGTTTTGGGCTGCGCCAGCAGCGTCCCCTTTTTCGCGGCGACGGAAGCGTCCAAAATTTTGGGCGGCAGCAAGAATCCGGTAATTAACGGAAAGGCGATGACGGCATAGGCGGCGGCCGTTTTCAGCGACCAGCCGGAGAACCCGTGGTCATGGTCGCATCCCGCATGATCGCAAACATGAGGATCATCAACGCCATCCGCTTCAGCATGGGCATGATCGTGAGCGCGTTGACGATGCGACCAGCTCCGCTCCAACTGGATAAAAAATAAAAAGACAAACATGACCGAAGCGATTTGGCTCCAAATCGAATATTTTACGTTAATATATTTGGCGATTTCGCCGGAATAGTGAAGCTTGAACAACAACCCTGCGAAAGCGAGCAAAATGAGCGCTTTTAACGTTTGCTGAAATTGAAATTTCATTCATCCGCCCTCCTTACAACCAGGGATGGACGGCCATTACGCCTGCAAATACGGCAACGGCGATAAGCACGGCAAGAACGGCCACAAATTGGGTTCGAAATGCGCCCAGCATCATCAAAGTATTCTTCAAATCAAGCATCGGTCCGAAGACGAGAAATCCGAGTATCGCCGTTGTCGGAAACATATTGCGGAAGGAAGCCCCGATAAACGCGTCGGCCTCCGAGCAAAGAGACAACAAGTAAGCGAGTCCCATCATGACCATCGTTGACGAGCCTACCCCGCCGCCAATCGCGAGCAGCGACTTGGAAGGGACGTAGGTCTGCACGAAAGCGGCGAAGAACGCGCCCAGCATCAAATATTTTCCCATATCGAAAAACTCGTCAATCGAATGATGCAGCATGGCCATCCACCGTGTCCGGAACGCCGGCCGAACGGCTGCCGGAGAAGAAGTAGGTATGGTCTGCCCGTGTTTCAACTGGTTTTTCTTGAAAAGTACGCTGACGGCGAAAGCGACAACGAGGGCCACCGCAAAGCCTAGAAGCATGCGCCACACCGCGATCTTCGCGTTATTGCCGAAAGCCATATAGGTTGAAAAAATGACGACCGGATTAATCAGCGGACCCGTGAGAAGAAAACCGACACCGGCGTATACGGGAACGCCTTTGGCGATCAGCCTTCGAACAATGGGCACAATTCCGCATTCGCAGGCGGGAAATAGCGCCCCCAGAATGCAGCTGATGAGGATGGCCCAAAAACGGTTTCGGGGCATCCAGCGGCGAATGTGGTCCTCCGTGACGAAAATCTGTATCATCCCGGCAATAAGAACGCCGATAAGCACAAACGGCACCGATTCGATAATGATGCTGAGAAAAATCGTGTTCAAACTAAGAAAGGACGGCGGGATGAACCACGAACGTTCCATCGCGGGGAAATCAAAACTGTCAGCTATGAAAACGAAATAAAAAACGGCGCATAGTATGGCAAGCCCGGTAAAATCAATGACGCGCGCCCGAAGCCAATGGATCACCTCTTCTCCTCCTCTCTTTTGGGGTCAACGATGCGTATAAATAGTAATCATTACTATTTATGACTATTATATTACTTTAGAGGCTCGTTTATGTCCATTTGTCCGCGCAGACGCTTTTCCATCACCAGCTCCAGCCACTTCCAGGGCAGCAAGGCTTTGGCCAGCAATCCCGCTTTGACGCCGCCTCCAACCGGATAGCGCAATTTGGGGCGCCGGGCTTGGATGGCTCTCGCAATCGTTTCCGCCACTTCCGCCGGATCGCCGGCATGTTCCGCAACCGTTTCGACGCTGCGAATCATCGACAGCGCTTGCTCGTAATATGGCGAGTCCCGTTTCACTTCAAAAGCGTTAAGCCCCTTGGACCAAATATTCGTTTTGTACGCGCCCGGTTCGATCAGAACCGTATAAACGCCGTAAGGCAGCATCTCGAGGCGGAGCGATTCACTAAAGCCTTCGACCGCAAATTTGGACGCGACATAAGGCCCCATTCCGGGAAAACCGACTCTTCCGCTAATACTGCTTATATTCACGATGATGCCGCGCCGGTTGGTTCTCATAACGGGCAGCACCGATCGGGTAACCGTCACCATGCCGAAAAAATTGGTCTCAAACTGCCGCTTCCACGCTTCCAAGTCGAGTTCTTCGACAAATCCTCCCTGCGCGTATCCGGCGTTATTAATAAGCACATCGATGGTCCCGTATTTTTCGACAACGCCGCCGACCGCCTGATGTACGGATTCGGGATCCGTCACGTCAAGCCTGACGCACTCGATTCGCCCGGCAACGCCTTGCCGTTCCGCGGCATCGAGCAGCGGGGCGCCGTTCCGCAAATCCCGCATCGAGGCTGCAACCCGGTATCCTTCTTGGGCAAGCCGGAGACTGGTTGCAAATCCGAAACCCGAAGAAGCTCCGGTAATGAATACAACACGTTTGGTCATGATGCATCCTCCTTTCGGTATGGGACAGAAGAAAAGTCCGCTCCTTCCGAATGGTGAAGCGGACCGGGGTGTTCAGATCCGGATGTCCGGAAGTTTTCGCCAATGCGGGCGAATGTTACGCACAAATCATGACGGCGTTCCCGTCCGGGTCTTTGATGTTGAAATAATGATCGAACCGGATGTCCGTCAACATTTCAACGCCGCTGTCCCGCAAAAATTGATACGCTCTGTGAATGTCCCTCGCCCCCAGCATAAAGGTCGGGTGCACATCCTGATCCCGGTTGTTGCGGTTGTCGTCCAGTAAAATGCCCGTGCCGTTCTCCATGTCGAACCAGTAAATCGGGCCGCCGTCCTGCCGTTCCGGCTTAATCGGCTGGCCGAGAATGCGGCTGAACCACTCCGTCGCCCTCTTCAAATTTTGCACGGGAACGATGACGCTGCCGATACGGTTTTTGATCGGATGATTCGCATCAAGCGGCTTGAGCGGATTCGGGTTCGTCCAATCCGAGAAGCCGACCATCAATACGTTGCCTTCCGGGTCTTTGATGTTGAAATAAGCGAGGCCGGGATGCGGATTTTGCATGTCCAAAACGATGTCCACTCCGTTTTCCCGCATGAACCGATACGCCGCGTCTATGTCGGACGTTTTCAGCATGCAGATCGGTTTCTCCCGCCCCTCATTGTTCCGGTTATCGTCGAGCAGCAGTGCGGTTCCGTTGTCCATGTCAAAATGGTAAAACGGTATGTCGTCGTCCACCGGACGAACGGGCATGTTCAACAGTTTGCCGTACCATTCCACCGATGGTTTCAACTGCTTCACGTGCACGAATACGTTTCCGACGATGTGTTGAATCGGATGGTTTGGGTTTGAATGACTCATGGGCATATTCCTCCTGGCATGAAGATTTCGGCCGCTGCCGGCCTCCTTCATAAGGACGATTTCATAAGGCCAAATCTATCATGACCGTTGCACAGTTTTACAGACCACCTGCGAAAAAACCCGTTTCCGAGGAGATAAGCGTGTGAAGTTGTCAGTTCAGGCAGCAAAGAAGTTTTTCCAGCGTTCGCACTCCCCGCTCTTCCGCATGCTTGGCGCGCATCAGCATTTCAACCGCTTGCTCGTTGATGTTCATGTTGATTCGGCCCAGTCCGTACGGAAACGAAGGATACAGCGCGAAGAAACACCGGTGCGCCTCGGAGTAATGCCGAATCGCCTCGTCCACCAGGCCGTTCCACACGCGTTCCCGACCTCCGGACGCCTTATCGTCCCGCTTCAAACGATGCAGAAACTGCACCGCGTGCTGCCGCGCTTCCGTCAAAAACGAGTTGTAGGCATGTCCCAACGGGTCGATGCGGTTTGTGCGGAACGCTTCGATCCAGACGTCATATGCGGCCAAGCCGTGAACGTAGCCCGGTACGGGCGGTTCTTTTCCGGCGGCGTGACGGACGATCGTTCCAGGGCCGGCGCAAGCCGCTGCGCATCGTACGCGACGGGCGTCGTCCCGGATTGGGGCGACCGGGCTTGGCCGTCCGCCAGGTCGCGCCTCTCGCCGATGGCCGCGACGAACAATCCGCAGTTCTGCCCAGTTTTTCGTACGGAACTTCTTTTACCGGGTTCGCATAATCCCTGAACGTAAGCACGCGCCTGGCGTCTTCGTATCCGTAGATGAGCCCGAATTCGGAAGCGGTCAAGTTCCAGGCGATGACCGGCCGGCCTTTGTCAATCGAATCGTGGATCAGCTCCATGGCGGAAATGAGCGTGTCCGGATCGGGCGCCTGCCGGTTCGGTTTGCCGACATATTTGGCGTGATACCCCAAATGATGAACCGCCGCGGAAACAGCCCATCCCCAATCGAATATAAACGTGCTGCTCGGGCCGCAATCGGGCACCATATCGATGCGAAACGCCTGGCCGGACAATCCCATCACTTCCGTCAGCGTCAAATGGTTTTGCTCGGTATACTGCAGCGCTTCGTACAAGGCGACACCGAGCGAAGTGTAGGACGTCGTATGGTTCGGCCGTTTGAGCACAGCGCTGCCCGCCTTCCCCTCGCGTTCCCGCCGCTGCAAATAGCGGTTCAATTCCATCCGGTACCGCTCTTCCTGCAGCTTCGCCTTGGAGCGGGAGAGCACGTTGTACACGTTACTTGTCGTTGTCCGGAACAGGCGGGCGATTTCCCGGGGAGAAAGCTGCCGGAAAAAGTACGCCTCGAAAATAGCCCGCGAGCGGGGACTCAAACTTTGCAGCAATTGCCGGATGACCGTTAATATTTCCTGCCTGGCCACCAGTTCGGCGGGATCTTCGGAGGAAGGGCGCATCCCTTCCGCATAGCGGCGCGCCATATAATCCACAACGCTGTCGATGCTGCAAACGTCCACCTGTTCCGACGGCCCGCAATCGCTCTGGAACGATGAAACCGGCCGTACCCGGCTGGAATTGTCCGTCTTGCGCATATGGACGATCGCCTGGTTTCTTACGATGGTGCGCAGCCACGGAACGAACCGTCCGCTTTCCGCAAGCGTCCCGAGCTGCAAAAAAGAGCGCACGAGCGCGTCCTGCACGATGTCTTCCGCCAAATAGGCGTCTTTCGCAATCGAATGAGCCCAGTAAAAGGCTTTGGTGCGGTGCCTGCGCACCAGTTCGCTGAACGCTTCCCGGTCACCCTCCCAAGCCCGCTCCACCAGCACATGATCCGGCGTTGGCGTGTTATGATCCGCTTCCTGTTTTATTTCGTATTCCCGCAAAACCGTGTTCCTCCATACTTCAAATGATCGCTCTAACACGAATGTACTTCATTTCTGCATACGTGTCACGAAAATCCTGAATGCCCGGCATCGAAATCAATGGAGTTCGCGAATGATACGATCCGCCGTGCGAATCGAAAGCGCGACAGTCGATAGCGTCGGGTTGGTGCCCCCTATCGAAGGCAGAACGCTGTTGTCAGCCACATACAAACCGGGTACGCCGTGAATTTGCCCGGAAAGGTTGACCGCAGAATCGGACGGATTCTCCCCCATGCGGCATGTTCCGAATTCATGGTAATCACGGCCGGGAAGCCTAAGGCGGATTTCAGGTTGGCCGTCTTTGGAAAACAAGGCAACTCCCATCGCCGAAGCAATCTGTTTCACGGCTTGAATCATTTTCCGGATGACGAATTCATCTTTTTCACTGTAAGAAAAAAGGACCTGTATCCTCGGCACGCCATATTCATCCAACCAAACGGGATCCAGAGCCAATCCATTCTCAAATCTGGATTCGACTTTTCCCAAAACAAGAATGCGGACCTCATATTCCTCCGGAACATGTTTTCCTTCGTATTGCTGCCGCCATTCCGGGCCCAGCAGCAGGATTTGATACGGACGATCCTCTGTCTGGGGAATGAGTATTCCAAGCGGACCCGAAACTTCACGAAACTTTGGATGCTTCCATTTCCCAAAAGCTTCCACGAAAGACTGATTTGCCAAATAACGGCCAATCGCCCTTCCTTTCAGGCCGGAATGAAGCAGAAGACGAGGCGTTTCAAATGTGCTTCCGGCTAAGACAACCGCTTTCGCCCGGAGGACATAAGATCTTTCTTGAAGCGACATTACTTTCACGCCGACCGCTCTTCCGTTTTCGGTCAGGACGCGGACGGCGCGCGCGTTAACCGCCAGATCAAAGGGTCGGCGGTGCAGGGCATACGCCAGAAATGAGATGGAACTGAACATCGGGTTGGAATGAATCTCGCCGAGTCCGGTCGGTTTCAGATCTACGGCCATCGGAATGTGTGCCGCATCGGGAAATCCGTTTTCCCTTAGCCGCTTGAGCAGCGCTTCCTGCACCGGGGATCCTGCGGTAAAGCCCGGAGTCACATTCATCACCCGTTCGGCAATACTGTAGTAGAATTCCATCTCTTCGAACGTTACCGGCCATCCCGCCAGTTCGCAGCGAGGCAACCGGGGGCTGAACGTTCTCCAGAACAGCGTTCTTCCCCCCAAGGCAAAAACTTGTTTCGCCGCGGAAAACTCGGGGAGCGTTTTCCCAAGCGGGTAACTTATTTTCGGATTCCAAAAATAGCGATTGTAATATCGGCTGCCCAAGGTGGCAATGTTCCGGGCATGGGTAGGCAGCAGAAGACTTCCCGCTTCAATCATCGCAATTCGTTTCTTGTTTCTGCCCCATTGTTCGCATAATCTCCACAGCGCGGCTCCTCCCCCCGCTCCGCTGCCGACGATGAGAACATCGTATTCCGTTTCCGTCATTTGCTTGAGCCGGGTCAAAGGAATCCAGTCGTCAAGGTAATCCTCCGGTTCTTCAGACGGGACAAGAGGAAGGGGAAGTTGTGGGTTTCCCGCCTGCATGATGGGGAAAGGGAGACGGACCTGTTGTCCGGCAATGTTCAGAACAGGGCTTAAAATGTGAGGATTCAGCGAGACGAGCCGCTCTATTTCGACATCGTATTTTTTCGCGACCCGTACCAGAGTGTCCCCCTCATCCGCGATATAAATCCGCATGTTTTTCACATCTCTTCGGTAAAAGAATAATATATATCCATCTATATGAACACGGCCCAGGTTTATGTGCTGCGAACATCCGCGCGAAATTCGCGTGAAATTCACGTGAATTTCATATGAATTTTGCATGAAAGATCAGAATGAACCAAGCTGCACGTTATGAAAAGAGTGGATAGGTTTATGCTTCGTATAGGGGTTATCGGGCAATCCGGAGAGATTATGCCTGAAATGAACAAATTGGCGGAGGAAGTAGGGAAGGAAATCGCTCTTCGCGGAGCCGTCCTGTTGACAGGAGGAACGAGCGGTGTAATGGAAGCGGTGTCGAAAGGAGCCAAACAAGCCGGCGGTCTCGTCATCGGCATTCTCCCCGGCGATTCGCCGGATCTGGCAAATTCATTTATCGATATTGCCATTCATACCGGTATGGGCTTTGATTACCGCGGTCTCGTTCTAGTGCATTCTTCGGACGCGATGATCATGATCGGCGGCGGAGTCGGAACACTCGGCGAATTGTCCGCCGCCTACTTCAACCGCAAGCCGGTTGTCGTTCTCGAGACATCGGGCGGATGGGCGGCAAAAGTGAAAGAAATGGCCTATGACGGAGTGTACTTGGATGCCAGAAAAACAATAAAGCTTGATTTTGCCGATAACGCGAAAAAAGCAGTGGAGATGGCGGTGGAAAGGGCAAATGAGACGCATCCGCTGTCGTCCGGGCCGCCCTCTCCCAACTCCCCGATACCGCCGCTGGTATAAAAAAAGCGTACCGGCTTCGAGACTTCTCCACCAGGACGCTTATCACGGATGAACGGATGAACCGTCAATCTTCGCGAATTCTATTAAAATATTCGGCGAACAGATGCAGCTGTTCGGCGTAAGAAGGAATGGTCGTATGGGAACAGGCGCATGTATTGTCCGAGCTTATAAAATATGTATCGTTCTCTTCATCATACTGAACCACAAATTGTTTCGTTCCGCGCTGAATCGTTGATTTATCCGAATCCACATTTTTTAACTGCAGCACAAAATCGGTTTGATAACTGAACCTGTCGAACTTTGAATCCAACACCTCTACGCTTTCATTCAAGAAAACAGCGTCGTATACTTTATCATAGTAAAGCAAGCTGTCAAATTCCTTATTTCTGTTCGGATCGCTGGAAAACGATTTGTACGCCTCGTCTTCGCTGTTCCAAAACAGTCCCTGTCCGATGCGCTTCATATTTTCCTCGGTTAA
>JAWLCZ010000004.1:46704-51330 GCA_041686835.1 Paenibacillaceae bacterium
GCTCTTTTTTCCTGCCACTCTCGGATGCGACGGCGTTTCTCTTCACGCTGCTTCTTTTCCTCGGCCTTCTTCTGCTCTTCCAACCTTTGTTGTTCTTCTCTCCGCTTCTCTTCTTCCCGCTGCTGTTCTAATATCCTTTTCATTTCCTCCTGAAACTTTTGTTCCTCCAATTGACGGCGCCGCTCCTCCTCCGCCGCGGACGGTTTTGCGCGCATATCCTCTTCTTCCGTTCCATTTATATCCCCCATATCATCAGATGGGGTGGAAAAGAACGGCCCGTCATTGTCTGAATAGATGGAAACCGTTCGGCTGACGTTGTCCCACTCCATTCTGCTCCCCAACACTTCGCTCACAAAGCGCACCGGGACATACGTGGTATCGCCGATTAATTGGGCCGGAACGTCCAGCATGACGGTTTTGCCGTTGACCGTTACTTTTTTGGATCCGAAGGCGAGACGAATCGTCTTATCGTCTTTGCGTATGTTGATTTCGCCGGAAACCAGTTTGTCGTTCCTCGTCGTCATTTGATACGAAACAGCGGCGCCGAACGCCTCGGAAATCGCCCTTACGGGCACCAGTGTCCTGTTTTTCACAATGAGAGCGTTCACCTTCAGTTCATGACCGTTAACGAGCACCTTCGCTTTGGGCGGTCCGGCAGCATAAGCGTTCGTCATCGGTATTCCCGTCATGAATAAAGCAAGTATGAATGCGGTACACGTCTTTTTCAGCAGTGTCATGGCGTTCTCCTCTCCTGGCTCGCAAGATTCCGCTGTCGTCGTCATATCCATGTGGTTGACCGCCACCATGTGACGAGCCGCGCGCTGGGAGACATAACTCCCTCGATCAGCGGCAGGAGTATATGTTCGACAAATTTCGCCCAAATTCCTGCGAGACTGGAAACTTTTTTAACCGCTTACATTAATGACGGGTATATTGACTATGCCTACTCTTTGTAATAAAAATGCACTCCCGCAATGTTGGCCGCGACCGCCGTGCCGCCGATCGGGACGTTGCCTATTTTGGCGTTCAGGATGATCGGCTGCTTCACATGCTCGGCGATAGGCATTTGGAAAATGTGGTCGCGATGGATTTGATATATTTCCGCCATCAGCTTCCGATCTTCCGGAGTGCCCGGATATACGCTCATGATTTCGCCGTTTAATTCGAACAACCGTTTCACTTCCTTTGGGGGCTCTTCGCCTTTTTTGCCGTTGTTCGCAAACCACAGGTTCCACAGCGGCCCTTCAAAATTGGGCGTAAAATCGGTCCATCCCCCGGAACGCCACATCGGCTGCACGTTCCACATAATCGTCGCCTGAAGCTGGTTGGCGTCGTTCCTCGTCCCCCACAGCGCGGAGTCGATCGTCTTCATCGTCGTTTTGACGCCCACTTTTTTCCACATATCGGTGACGAGCTGAAGGACGGGAATCATGTCCGGAGCGTGGGCTCCCGTCTCGAACGGAATTTCGAACGTCTTGCCGTCCGGTCCGATGCGGAATCCGTCTTTGTCCCGTTTGTTCAAGCCCATTTCATCGAGCAGCCGGTTCGCTTCGTCCGGATCGTATTCGGCCGGGACAAGCTGCGGAAGTTCGGCGAAACCGAAATAGACGGCGTCAATGATTTCCTGCCGATCGATGGCCATGTTCAACGCCTGCCGGAAGCGGACATCGCGCACCACTTTGCGCCAGTTGTCGTTTTTATACGTCAAATTGAGGTAGATGGACGTCGGATCCACGTGCATGTCCAGCATTGGCGCTACGTATCCGCTTTTCTCCTCGTATTCTTTGTACAACGGCATTTTGTTCAAGGCTGCGCTCTCCCGCATCAGATCGACTTCGCCCGCGATCACTTTCGCGGACATCATTTCCACGTCCTGAACATAGGTGCTCGTAATCTTGTCGATATACGGCAGTTGGTTGCCCCCCGCGTCGATTTTCCAGTAGTACGGATTCCGGACATACTCCTGTACGGTTGGCGTCGATTTCACCAGCATCCACGGGTACAGCACGGGAAAACCGATGGCGTTTTTCGACGTCAACTCCCAATTCGTCACATCTTTCAGGTTGAATAAGTTCGCCCATTCCCCTTTTTTGAATCCGGCCTTTTTAATCTCCGGCTCGAGCTTTTCAAGCGGCGTATATTTGACGTGGTACTGATGCAAAAAATGTTTCGGCTTCAGCAAATCCGTATAACCCCTCCATCCGGTTAAAGCAAGTTGAATCGGGAATCGGCCGTACGCCTGATCGAAACGGATCCGGAATGTGTAATCGTCCAGCACTTCAAATTTCATCGGCGTTCCGTCCCGCTTTCCACCCGCTTTCAGCCAATCGGGAAAACCGGGGGTAATCTCTTTGTTGAGCAGCACATCTTCCACAGCAAACTTGACGTCTTCCGTCGTGACGGGAACTCCGTCCGACCATTTCAGACCTTCGCGCAACGTAAACGTAAACTGCTTGCGGTCCTCGCTCATCTGCAGATCTTTGACGATATTCGGGGTGATGATTTCCCCGTTGGACCCCGGGGTGTTCAATAACGGTTCGTTCAGCATCAGAAAAATGTCGGGATTCCATTCCGGCGACGGGCTTACCGTCCGCATTGTGCCGCCGTACCGTCCGATTTCAAGTTTGCCGTCCTTCAAATGTTTCGCCGGAATTTGATTCGCCAATTTCGGCACCTTGGGCAGCCGCTCGTTTACGGGAGGCAAGTTTTTCCCGTCCAGTTCAGGCGCTTGATGAAACGCGGCCGGCAAGACTTCTACTTCGGAGGTCACCGTTGCGCCCGGACTGCCCGTCTGCCCCGCTGCGCCATCCTCCGTACCTGCATCCCCGTTTCCATCGGTTCCCGCTTCAGCTTGCTTTTCCGCATCGTCTCCTTCCTCCGCCGCGTTCGCGGATTGTCCCGTCGTTTCATCCGTCGGATCCGTACCCGGATCGCCGGAACATCCGCCGAATGCCGCGGCAACGATTACGGCAAATAGGATCGCCAACACTACCGACTTTCTCAATCCAATTCCTCCCGTTCACATTTGACATGATCTGCTCAGATTCCAACAATTAAACGCTTTCAAAAAAGGGATTTACTTCACAGCCGGTTCGCGGTAAGGTTAACTTATAAGAAAAGCTTCTGTCGAAGCCTTTCGAAGATGGATGCGGGTGCTTCATCGAACTTAAACATTCTTTATCGTTAAGAAAGTTAACCTTACCTTCTGGCCAGCAGCGGAAACAGGCTTCCGCGAATAGGCTGTCCGGCCGCAAGGCCCAATCCGTCCGTCACCACATGCGGTTTGCCGCTATAAGTCGTGCCGTCCGGCATGTAAATGACGGCCAGCGCGCGCCTCGGCCGATCGGTGCGATTCGCATGCGCGTAGTGGAAGCAAAGCCCGTCGTGAAACGTGCAGCTTCCCGCTTTCATCCGGCAAATGACGGGTCGCGTGCCGCTAATGTCCGTATCTCTCACATAATCAAATATGTTCTGCGGTTCCACCAGACTGATCGGATTCAATTTGCCGACATTGCGCGAACGCGGGACGAACATCATGCATCCGTTGTTCTCGTCCACATCATCCAGCGCAATCCAAATGGACAGCGCGCCCTTTTCGTTCATCGGCCAGTACGGCAAATCTTGATGCCACGGTGTCGGCTTCGAATCTTCCGGCATTTTCAGCAGAGCGTGATCGTGAAACAGCCGGATACCGTCCGCTCCGGTCAACCGCAGCGCGAATTCGGCAAACCGGGGGTGCGTCGTATATCTGGCCATGCCGCCGTGATCCCGCCACGTGTTTACCCTCTGATTCAATACCTTGTAGTAGGCGCCGCTTTTCCGGTCCGTTTGCACGGAGTTCTGCTGCTCCGACTGCATGATCTCGTCCATGTATTCCCTGAGCTCCGTGAGTTCTGCCTCGGATAAAATGTTGTCGATCTGGACAAAGCCGTTTTCCCGGTAAAAATCGATTTGCTTTTGCGTAATGATGTTAGAAATCGGTCTCCTCCCCTTTCGTTTCTTCTCGTTATCTTTATATCACGGCGGGAGGAATCCGGTCTTGGTTGATCTAATAAAATAAATTGGGTGATATGCTGAAGGGAAGGTGAACGGCGGATGACCTTGTTTCGCGGCAGCCAATTTTTTGAGGAAACAACGTTCGCGTTTCATATCGAACGCTACACAATACAAAAAAACGAGGATATTCCTCTGCATACCCACGATTTTGTGGAACTGGTGTACGTGGTGAACGGGAGCGCCATACACGAAATGTCCGGGGTGACGTATGAACTGCGTTCCGGGGACGTATTCGTCATCGAACCGAATATTTATCACAGCTACAAAGGCTCGGAACACGAGGAAACGGTCGTGTACAACGTTTTGTTCGAGCTCGATTTTTTGCGCCGGGAGTTGAATGCGCTGCGGGAAATACCGTCCTTCCTCGATTTTTTCTACATCGCTCCCTTTCTGCGCAAAACGGCGACGTTTTATCCGCATATGACCTTGACGGGCCGGCACAAACTGCTCTTTGAGGAACACATCGAGACGCTTCACCGCGAAGCGAAGGAGCGCGAAATCGGGTACCCGCTGGTCATTAAAACGCGCTTTATCGAATCGCTCGTTCATCTGAGCCGGTTTTATATCGCC
>JAWLCZ010000005.1:0-51254 GCA_041686835.1 Paenibacillaceae bacterium
CACACGGTCCATAAGGTCGTGTACGTTCACCTTTGCCGGTACGAAACGGATATAAGCGGATTCCAGTACCAAGTTGACGAAGGCGGAAACGACGCCGTCCATTTTTTCGAGGCTCTTCTCAATCCGGTTGGCGCAGGCGGAGCAAGTCATTCCGGAAATCTGCAACGTGACCTTCTCCAATTCGAGACCCGTATCCATAACATCACTCCATCCATAAAGGGACGTTCTTTATCATCATATGGATGGAATTCAAGTTTCATGTCAACGGTACGACAGCGCCTGCTTTCCGAGCGCATTCCACGAGCGGATAAACGTGTTTTTATCGACCTTTCTCATCTTTTTTGCGGCCAAAGGATCGTTAAGATACACATATTTCGGATCGAAACCGGCCAAAACGACGACATGCAGGTCCAAAGGCGCTCGGATGCGCTCCGATCCGTGATTCCACGATTCCCAGCGGTCGGGAAGTTTAAAATCACCCGTCGTCCAAACGATAACCGGTTTTCCCGAACGGATCCGGTCTTCCAGCTGAGAAAACGGCGCCCCTGTCAAATTCACCGTCCGCCCCGGAAGATAACGTTCCATCAACTGCTGCAGCGGTTTGGCGTATACGGCGTATCCTTTCGTTTTTCCCGTCATGTCCCCGACGAATCCGTCGCGCGGATCGCCCCAGCGGGCAATATCTCCGTTTTTCCCCACGGCGAGCGGATCGGCGTCCTTTTTCACTTCATCGGCCAATTTCAGCTTGTCGTTAGGAATGCCGGCATATTTCAGCACCATCGCCAAGCTTGTCACTTCGCAGCCGTATTTTAACTCGGGATTTTGCGCGATAAGCGGCACGTCTAGCATAACCCGTTCCGCGGCAACCGGTTGTTTAAGCCGCACGGCGCTTCCACCGGCGCCATGATTGCCGGGAATCGCCTTCTTCCCGTTTGGATCCGCATAAATACGGGTTCTCTCTTCCCGCTTTCCCGCCTGCTTTTCGGTTAACGGACGCTGCGCATCGGGGGGTTGGTTGGACGAACAGGCGGCAATGGATGCACAGAGAACGAGGAGCGCGACCGGTCGTTTCATGCAATCACCTGATTTCGGATAAAGTCACAACATAATGTTCCATCGGCTTCGCCGGTTTATTCTTCTTGGCGGGAGGAAAAGGTGGGAACGATAATGTATAGAATTTTCTAAAAATTCTTAACTTATTTTAAACAAAATATGGAAAATGATAGCGCATTCATTTATAATGAGGATAACAAACCGCATTTGCTGCGATTTATGCGGAACCTAAGGAGGAATGTGGAATGGACAGACCGGTTCACGACCCCAACATGATTCTGGAGCAAATTGTCCATTTGCGAATCCGCATGCACGAACTGAGCAAACAGGTGGATCACCTGTCTCAACCGCTTATGGTGAGAATCAGCCGGAGGCTCGACGACGTTAAAAAGTTGAACATTCATTATGAAACCGCGCAGCGGGAAGCGGTTTTGAAGGGTAACACTACGGAGTAAGCCATTCCTTCAGGGAATGCATTTAAGATGCTTTTTATGATGCTTTTTTGGGCACGACATGGAGATTGCGCATGAAAAACCAGGCCAGTATCGGCGAGCTGCCTATCGCCAACAGCAGGACGTTCAGAACTTCCGGCGAGCTGTTCCAGGAAATGACGGCAATGAACACAAGCGTTCCGAACATGCGCCCCAAGTTCAAAGCCAATTCGCGGAAGACGACGAACTCGACTTTCAGACGGACACTTTCCGGATCGCGGCCAATGATGTCGAATACGGTGGACGTGATCGGTATCGTGTACAGCGGTATGAACAATGCGGTGCCGATGCCGAAAATGAGCAGCGTTATATAATTGACTTCCCAGAAAAACGGCAGTATGACGGACACGATCATGACGGCGCCGGCAAACATCATCCATTTGCGGTGCGCGGGCTTTAATATTTTGCCGACGATCCAGAAGCTGACCAAAGCAACGGCCGAAGTAACGAGCGCGAAATTTCCGAGCTTCATTTCATTTTGGGTGGCGATGTAAACGAGCAGCCCGATAATAAATCCGAAAACGCCCTCCCTCACCCCCTGGGCGATTAGGGCAGGAATGGCGTGGCGCCACGGATTCGTTTTATCTTTCAGGCATTTCATGTATGAAACCCACTCGTACTCCCCTTTGTCTTTCCGTTTTTTCAGAAAAAAGCTGAAGACGACGCCGACCACAAAGATGCCGAGGGAAATCGTAAAGATGAGCCGGTACCCGCTCGTATCCGGCATGCGGGAAATCAAATAACCGGAGATCCAGGGAGCGAACATGCCGACGCCGGAGCCGAGAAGGCCCGCCCATCCGTTAAATTTGTCGCGGCTTTCCGGTCCGGTCACTTCGAAATAAACGACATTGAAGGCAAGCCAAAAAAAGCCGGACGCCATACCTTGCACAATGCCGAGCAGCCATATGTAATCGGCCGCCTGTTTTTGCAGCATAAGCACGATCAAATAAAACAATGCGGACATCGCCACTCCGAGACGGAGGCTGTTCATTTTGTTGTGCTCCTTCACCCATTTCCCCGCAAGCCAGAACGTGGCGGCGCTCGTAAACTGAATCGCCAGAGCGAACGAAGCGATCAAAATAAAGTCATTTTTTACTTTCCACAAATAGACGTTCACAAAAGTTCCCGACAAAGCGTTCGCCGCGGCAAACAAAGCGTTGACGCAAAGCAGAAGCCATGCCTGGGCGGGCAAAGGCTGCCCTTCCCCCTTGCCGCGCCCCTCTACGGAAAAGCGCGCAGGAGGATCCGTATGCTTCCACCGGCCAGGGAAACGTTCATTGATGTGCTGCATAGCTGGTTCACCTTTGCTCTGTTTTTGCCTGACTCTACATAACGTTCCCCAAAAAACCGTTTGGAATCCCCGAACCGGAAAATCATTTTTTGTTGAGCGAAGCGACAATCCGTATCCGATCGTCTTCAGACAAGCTGTAATTCATATGGAAGCAGGACGGGCAGACGAACCAATTCACGTCAAAAGGCGCCGTCAAAAAAGACGGGCCGACGCCCTCGTGAACGGCCGGCGTAAACCGGTCTTCCGTTACCGTCTGCCGGCCGGCGAATATCATAAATTCGCCGCAGCTCGGGCATTCTTTCTTTTCCTCCTGGGCTTCCAGATAACGCTCGACCGCTTCTTCGTACCGCAGCAGATCTTCGGGATCGTCCGGATCGTCCAAATCGTCGAAGTCCAAATCTTCGTCGTCATCGTCCAGTATGGAATCGAAATCGTCCGCAACGCCGTCGTCATCCAAGCCGGTATCACCGTCGATTGCGGACCGCTCCGGTTTCTCGACTTTCAACTTAATGCTGCGGTAATCCCCGAGTTCGTTAAAGCAGTTCGGGCACGTTTCTTCCGGCCCGATTTCCTCGTCCCAGACGATTTCCGTTTGGCACCATGGGCATATTTGCCGCATATTCATGACCTCCGTCGATTCAATCTGTTTTCAACCGAACTTTACGAAATAATAAACACCGGCCGCAACAAAGACGAGGGCCAGCGCAAACAGCGTTCCCCACAAATATTTCATCTTATAGCGTTCCTCCCGGGTTGCGACTCGCGTATGGCATCGTTCAACCGATGCTTGCCCCGATTACATACGACAGCGAAACCGAAATCATCATGGCGATAAAACCGACAGCGCGGTTATCGCCCGCGATTTGTTCGTCGATTTTAAACACGGGGGTCAAAAATTCAAAAATAAAATAAGCGAGCAAAAGCAGCACAAATCCGTAGCTTGCCCAGATGAGCGCCGGATATACCGCATCGTACTTCTCGACGGCAAAGCGAAATATGTTGCAAATGCCGAATATTTTGCCGCCTGTGGCCAGCGCGACGGCGACGTTGCCCCTCTTGATTTCGTGCCAATCCTTGTACCGGGTCACGAATTCAAACACGGCCAAGAACACGATAAGCGCCAGAACGGCTACCGAAAAATAAGCGAGCGTCTCCAAATAGCGGTTTTGCAGCCATTGATCCAACTGTTCGTTCATCAGCATATCCTGCCTTCCATTCGTGTGGCATATTTTGGTACACTAAAACCAACATATGCCGTGTACACTATGTTAGATTCATCCCGCGGGAGGGGTTAACCGTGAAAGTGTTTCTTACCGGCGCAACCGGCTTTGTAGGCACGTACGTGCTGGAACAGCTCGTTGCGCGCGGACATGATGCGATATGTCTTGTTCGAAACGGCGGCGATAAACGGCTGCGAACGAAGGCCGCCGATTCGCGCATCCGAGCCGTAACCGGCGATCTTCTCGCCCCGCAGACGTATGAACCCGCCTTGCGGGAGTGCGACGCCGTCATCCATCTTGTCGGCATCATCCGCGAAGACGTCAAACGCGGCGTCACCTTCCAGGCGATTCACGTTGAAGGAACGAAGCTTCTCGCCGCGGCCAGCGCCAAAGCGGGTATCCGCAAATTTGTCCACATGAGCGCTCTCGGGGCTTCGGAGCGGGCGGCAAGCGATTACCACCGCACGAAATTCGCCGCCGAAGAAGCGGTGCGCGGCAGCGGTTTGCCGTACGTCATCTTCAGGCCGTCCGTCATTTTCGGTCCCGGCGACGCGTTCGTCAATATGCTTGCCGGTCTCGTCAAGCTGCCGCTGACGCCGGTTATCGGGGACGGAACGTACAGGCTGCAGCCCGTTTCCGTCCGCACCGTGGCGAGCGTATTCGAAAAAGCGCTGACCCATGAGACGGCGAATGAAGCGTTCGAAGTGGGCGGTCCCGAGCCGATGCGCTACAACGATATGCTGATGGAAATCGGCAGAGCGATGAACCGCAAGACGCGGCTTATTCACCTGCCGCTATGGCTGATGAAACCGCTCGTCCGCGCCATGGAACGGTTTTCATTTTTCCCGGTTACGAGCAACCAGTTGACGATGCTGCTTGAGGAAAACGTATGCCGCGACGGGAACCGGTTCGCGGAAGTTTTCCATGAGAAGCCCGTCCCTTTCGCCGAAGGAATCAGGGAATACATCAAGCCGTGACTATTTCAGCTCCGCCACCGTAACGCCGCTGCCGCCTTCTCCGTAGCTGCCGAGACGATACTGCTTCACATGCTTATGCTTGCGCAAAAACTCGTGGATGCCGGAGCGCAAAACGCCCGTTCCTTTGCCGTGAATAATGTAGACTTGTCCCAGGTTGCCGAGAAACGCCTCGTCGAGAAAACGGTCGACCTCGAGCAGCGCTTCTTCCAGGCTTGCGCCGCGCAAATCCAGCTCGGTGCGGAGACGATCGTCCCGCGAACGCTTCACGCTTGCGGCCTGCTGCTGAACCGGTTTGCTCTTGGGAGCGTCGACCCGCTCCAGATCGGACTTGTTCACTTTCATCTTCAAAATGCCGAGCTGCACCACGACTTCGGTTTCGCTCGCTTCTTCGACGACGTGCCCTTTTTGCCCCAGGCTCAGCACGATCACTTCATCGCCGGGTTCGATGTTTTCCGCGGCTTTCTTCGCGCGTACGGGCTGCTGCTTGCCCCTGAGCTGCGGAACCGCCTCCTCCACTCTTCTTCTCGCCTCGATCAGCTTATGCTCTTTAATCGAGGCGCTTTCTTCCATCGCCATTTTTCGCAGATCGGCGATAATCTCCTCCGCTTCCCTGCGGGCTTTGGCCACCGCTTCGCGCGCTTCCCGCTCCGCTTTCTCAAGCAGCTTATCCCGCTGCTGCCGGAAGCGGGCCTGCTGCTCCTCCAACTCGCGCCGCAGCTGTTCCACTTCGCGCCGCAATTGCTCGGC
This sequence comes from Paenibacillaceae bacterium, assembly GCA_041686835.1. GTDB lineage: Bacteria > Bacillota > Bacilli > Paenibacillales > JAWLCZ01 > JAWLCZ01. The sequence continues at coordinate 5,780 of JAWLCZ010000005.1, forward strand.
GCTTTCCCGTTCCGCTTCCGCGCTCAGCCGGTTCGCTTCGAGCGTGGCGATCATCGTTTCCACGCGCTGATCCTCTTCGCCCATCTGCCCTTTCGCATGTTCGATAATGTCCCGCGGCAATCCGAGTCTTTCGGCGATGGCGAACGCGTTGCTTCTTCCGGGCACGCCGACGAGAAGCCGGTACGTCGGACGGAGCGTCCGGATATCGAATTCCATGCTGGCGTTCATGACGCCTTTGCGATCGTAGGCGTATGCCTTCAATTCCGGATAATGGGTCGTCGCCACCATGCGGCAGCCCATCCGGTGGATATGTTCGAGGATGGCGATGGCCAAAGCCGAACCTTCCGCGGGATCCGTTCCCGCTCCCAATTCGTCGAGCAGCACGAGACTTTTCGGCGTAATTTGCCGCAAAATGCCGATAATGTTCGTCATATGGCTGGAAAAGGTGCTTAAATTTTGCTCGATGCTCTGTTCGTCGCCGATATCTGCGTATATCCCGTCAAATACGCACAATTGGCTGCCGTCTTCGGCGGGGACGAACAATCCGGACATCGCCATCAGGCTGAGCAAGCCTATCGTTTTGAGCGATACCGTTTTGCCGCCGGTATTCGGCCCGGTAATGATGATCGCCGTATAGGAATTGCCGAGATCCACATCGATCGGCACGACGTCGGCGGCGGGAATAAGCGGGTGCCGCGCTTTTTTCAATTTGATGTAGCCCCGGTCGTTCATGATCGGGATGACCGCTTTCATTTCGCGGGCAAGGCCGGCTTTGGCGAAGATGAAATCAAGCTCGGCGACGGCTTCGATCGAGGACAGCAGCGGCTCGGCGGCTTCCGCAACGGCGGCGGTCAGCCTGCGCAAAATCTTTTCGATCTCCTGCTCCTCTTTTAGCTTCAATTCGCGCAGCCTGTTGTTCATGCCGACAATCGACTCCGGCTCGATAAACAGCGTCGCGCCCGAAGCGGATTGATCGTGGACGATGCCGCCGAAGCTTCCGCGGTATTCCTGTTTCACCGGTATGACGTAACGATCGCCGCGAATCGTAATGAGGTTGTCCTGCAGCATTTTTTGTATCGAAGGAGTGCGGATCATTTGTTCCAGGCGATCGCGGATGCGCGATTCGCCCGTTCTCAATTCATGGCGGATGCGGCCCAATTCCGGAGACGCGCTGTCTTTCACTTCCGCGTGTTCGTCGATGCAAGACGTGATTAAAGCTTCCAACTGCTTATGCTCCGAAATGCGTTCGGTAATCCCGTACAAAAGTTCGATCGGATGATCTTCGTGCACGGAAGCGAGAAAACGTTTCAACCTTCTCGCCCCGGCAGCCGTATTCGCCATATCGAGCAGCTCCGCCGCATTCAACAGCCCGCCGATGCTCGCTCTTTTCACGGCAGGCGTGATGTCGCGGATGCCGCCGAAAGGAACGTTTCCCTTGATTCTTTCCACCCGTACGGCTTCATCGGTGGCCTGAAGACGCCGTTTTACTTCTTCAAAATCGGAGGCGGGCGCAAGCCGGGCTGCGGCCGCCTTGCCCATTGACGTCGCGGCGTGCGCGCTTAATTTATTTAAAATTTTATCATATTCCATCGTGCGCAATACTTTTTCGTTCAAATCGGGAACACTCCTCTCCACCTTATTATATCCAATGGCTCGTCGTTTCGCCATGAACATCGCGTAGAATGGCGGATAATGGTACTTATATTTGCATTCGGCGCAGGTAAAAATAAACGTACGCCAAACCGCCGGGGAAGCAATACATGCCAGCCTCGGATTCATACTAAACCTTTGCAAAGGAGGTACCCCGATGCAATTTCTCGGACATGTAGTCAGATTTGTCGTATCGGCCATAGTCCTTATGTTCGTCGGCTTCATCGTGCCTCAATTCACCGTGGGCGGCTTTTGGAGCGCATTGCTGCTGGCTCTCGTCATCGCGGTTATCGGTTGGATTATCGAGGGAATATTCGGGAAAAAAATTACGCCGTTCGGACGCGGCATCGTAGGATTTCTAACGAGCGCCCTTATCATCTGGATCGCCCAGTTTATCGTCGGTGGCGTCAGAGTATCGATTATAGGGGCGATTCTGGCCGCGCTCGTTATCGGAATTGTCGATCTGTTCATTCCGATCAGCAACCCGTTTGAAGCCGGCAAACGCAATAACAAAGAAGAAGCGAGATAAAGCCGTTCAACTTCGTGCTTGGAAAGCATGCCCATGCCAGTCCGGTTCTCAGGCGAGCCGGGCTTATTTTTTGTGCCGAAAAGAAGAGCAGTTAATCCGCTGTTCATTGGATTGTCAATAAATTCACCAGTTTGTCACGCAAATTGTCCCTGCAAACGAGTAAGATGTTGTATAGTGCATCCATTCTGACTTGGAGGGATTGAAATATGAAAAAACTGCTCATGGTCCTTGCAGCCGTGACGATCATAATCGCTTTATCCGCATGCGGAGCGAACCAGGATGCCGCAGGCGGAAGCGACACCGCTTCTTCCGGTTCAGGAGCCGCCACGGAACTGAACATTACCGCCAAAAACTTTGAATTCGATAAAACAGAATACAAAGTCAAGAAAGACGAGCCTGTGAAATTGGTGTTTCACAGCGAGGAAGGCGTGCACGCAATGGGGATCTCCGACTTTAACGTCAATCTGAAAGACGGTGAAAGCAAAGAAGTGACGTTCGACAAGGCCGGAACGTACGATATTTTCTGCACGTTCCCTTGCGGCGCAGGCCATGTGAACATGAAAGCGAAATTGGTCGTCGAATAATGCGCGTTTCCGTTCAAACGAAATTGCGTTATCGCTTGCGTTATTCCCGCGAAATCGCATTGCGAACGCTTAAAATGTATTTCGACCGGTCGAGCGGATTGACGCCGCTGCGGGGACGGGTCGCCCCGAGTTCCAGCGGGCATTCCCGATATCCGGCAAAACGGGTCGTCATCGTCCCTCTTCCTCCGCTCAGCGCGCCTAATTTTACCGGATAATCGAGCGAAGTGGCGACGGGAATCGTGCCTTCAACGTAAAAACGGCCGGAAACGACGGCCGGATTGTCGAAATTGGCCCGCATCTGCACCAGATCGCTCAAAATACGGCCGCCCATGTCCTCCGGCGCGGAGATGCGGAATTGCAGCATCGGTTCGAGCAATGTCGTTCCCGTATTCGCCAGTCCGTCCATGATGCCCATCGGCGTAGCAACGACGAAATCGAGCGGATGCGTGTGATAGACATGGTGCTCGCCGTAAATGAGCGTCACTTTCAAATCCGTCACTTCCCAGCCGTACAACCCTTGTTTCAGCGCTTCCGGCACCCGCCGTTCCACTTCATTCTGGTAGCTGGGCAGCAAATCTTCCGCCCGTACACGCGATTCGTAAACAAGTCCGCTTCCCCGCTCCCCGGGCTCAATATGAAAGCGGAGAACCGCCCAGCACGGCTTCGGCATCGTGTACGCCACAAACCCTTCCCCTGCGCGCGTCGGCGTTTCCTTGTAAATGACCGCGGGCTTGCCGAATGAAGCGGTAAGTCCGAACCTGCTCAGCAGCAGGCTGGAAAGCACCTCCAGCTGTATCGTTCCCATTACTTTCACATGCAGTTCCCGTTCATTCTGCATCCATTGAAAATCAAGAAGCGGATCTTCGTCGGAAAGCTCCTGCAGCGCCGCTGCAAGGCGCGGATAATCCGCGTCGTTGTCCGGTTCAACCCGTACGGTAAGCAGCGGTACGGATAATCGGTGCTCAGGAGGGACCGCGGCGGCGCTGCCGAGAATGTCCCCGATGCGAATGTCGTTCAGGCCGCACACCGCTGCGATATCTCCCGCATACAGCAAGCCTGTGTCCTCGTAGTGTCTCGCGTGCATTTTGCGGATTTGCGTCACTTTTTCCGTTTTACCCCGATTGGCAATCAGCACGGTATCGCGGTTTTTCAGCTGGCCGCCGTACAACCGTACATATGCGACCCGACCCATCGATTGATGCCGTTCCAGTTTGAAGACGACGCCGGAAAGGGGAGATTCGTCCGTTCCCGAAGGGGCGGGCAAAAATTCCACTACCGCGTCCATCAGTTCGCGCACGCCGATCCCTTGAATCGCCGATCCATACAGAACCGGAACCAGTTCGGCCCGGTGAACGAACGGCACGAACCGGTCCCGTATATAAGGCGCCAGCAGCAAAGCGCCCTGGACGTATCGTTCCAGCACCTCATCATCGCGTTCCGCCAATTTGTCAATCACCGCTTCATACGCACGCGCAAGCCGTTCGTCCCCCGCCCGCTGCTCTTCGTCCCATATGCCGGAGACTCCGGCAAACCGGCTCTCTTCTCCGATCGGAACCTGCACGGGTACGGCGGCAGGCGTCAGCACTTTGTGAATTTCGTCGAGCGTGCGTTCCGCGCTTGCTCCGATCCGATCGAGCTTGTTGATGAAAATGAGCGTAGGGATTTTCATCTCCTTCAGCGCCCTCCACAACGTTTCCGTATGCGCCTGGACTCCTTCCACCGCGGAAATGACGAGGATCGCCCCGTCCAGTACGCGCAGCGCCCGCTCCACCTCGGATGAAAAATCAACGTGACCGGGTGTGTCAATTAAGTTGACGGTGCAATCTTTCCACGGAAAAACCGTCGCCGCGGCACGAACGGAAATGCCCCGTTCGCGTTCCACCTCGAGCCAGTCGGTATGCGCCGTCCCTTCATCCACCCGGCCGAGCGAACGAATTTGCCCGCTTGCATACAGCATATGTTCGGTGATGGTCGTTTTTCCCGCATCGACATGAGCGACGATGCCGATATTTCGCAAGTTTCTCTTTATCGTCATCCCGATGTTCCTCCACTTTCCCCGCGATTCCAGAGCTCATGCAGTTTTCCGGCAACCGTCGGCGTATGTTCCAGCAAAAAGCGCGCCGCTGCCGACTTCGCCACCCATTCGCGCGTTCTTTCGGAAGGCATGACATTCATCACGTTGACGGAGATGACGGCAATCAGCAGCACTTCAGCGCACGCCAGCACCGCTCCGCTCCATCGGTTCGCCAGATTGATCCCCGGAGCCCTGGCAATGAATTTCAGCAAATACCCCGCAATGGAAAGGCCGATTTTGGCGCAGAAAAAAAGAAGAGCAAAAGCGGCGGCGTTATACAAATAGCGGTCCAGCCCCAATCCCCTTACAGTTTGTTCATATTGTGCAGCCGGTTCCGCTGCGCTTAAAGGAAACAGTATCTCTACCCACGGCGCGGCCGCTTCGTAATAACGGCTTGCAATGAAGAAGGCGACAAACACACCGGCGGCGGAAACAAGCTGGCTGACAAATCCGCGCACATATCCAATGACGAAACCGACGGCTGCCGCGGCATAGATAACGAGATCCAACGCGCTCAAGAGACCCTCCCGCCCGGCCCTTTACGGGCTGTCCCGTTCCACAAGCTCAATCCACTCATTGAATTCGCTCTGCAGCTTCGCATATTCTTCCTGCAGCTTTGCATATTCTTCCTGCAGCTTGCGGTATTCGTCCCGGACGGTTTGCGATTGCCGCAGCTTTTCCCGCACCCGTTCCAACTCCGCCGCGTATTCTGCGCGCTGTTTTTCAATCTGTTCCTGCAGCTCGCGGCACCGTTCGGTCAGCTGACGGGCCTCTTCCAGCTGCTCCCGGCTCCGTTCCGCTTCGGCGTCGTACTCTCCGCGCAGCTTCTCGCATTCCCGCTCCAGCTCGCTGCATTTTTCGGTAAGCCGGCGCACTTCATCCTGCCGCTCCAGGTTCCGTTCAATGGCGGCCTCGCACTCGCCGCGCAGTTTTTCGTTCTGCTGCTCCAGTTCGCGGCACCGTTCTTTTACCGCATGATGCTCCGCAAGCGCTTTTCGGGCCTCTTCCAGTTCCTTCTGAAGCTTGAAATATTCGTCCGCCATGTTGACGGCGGCAAGCACGGCAAGGCGCGGCGTATCCAGACGCGAATTGCCGCCGGCTATTCTGTGCATCTGATCATTGACATGAGCGGCCACCATTTTCATGTAGCTTGCGCTCGAGTTTCCCACCAATTTATATTGAATGCCGTAAATGTCAACCGTTACGCGTGTTTTTTCTTCCGAATTCACAGCGGCTCCTCCCAAACATTCCTTGTTTGCTTAAAAACCGGCACGACTCGGGCCTCACCTTAAGTCGAATGACAAACCCAATCGTTATCGCGAGAGCGATAAGGCCGGCCCTATCGTATAATGTGAATTACTTCGATGCGGCCGGCCCCGTTTCCTGCCCGGGAGGGCGTAAAACCCTATTATTTTCTTAATTCCGCGCCGAAAAATTGCTCCAGCGCTTCGACCACTTTTTCCTGCAGCCCGTTGACTTCCTCATCCGTCAGCGTCCGCTCGGGATGCCTGTATACCAGCGAGAAGGCGACGCTTTTCTTGTTCTCTCCCAGCCGATCGCCCGTATACACGTCAAATACATCGATGGACTCGAGAAGGGAACCGGCCGCTTGCCTCACTTTTACCGCCATGTCGCCAACCCGCACGCCGCTGTCCACCACAACCGCAATATCGCGACCTACGGATGGAAAACGCGGCAGCGTCTCATATTCGATGGCAAAACGGACCAGACTGTACAGCGGCTCGAGAGCGATTTCCAAAACGTACGTATCCTCCAAATCCCGGGCCTGCTGGATTTCCGGATGAAGCTGTCCGATCGTCCCCAGAACGATCCGGTTCCCGTTTTCATTCACGGCGATCTCGGCCGCCCGCCCCGGATGAAACCCTTCCGGCTGCGCGGGAACGTACTCCACGTTCTCCAGACCGAGATAGCGAACGAGTTTTTCGAAGACGCCTTTTATATCATAAAAATCGACGGGTTCGCCTTTGCCCGTCCAATGGGACGGCCGGCGTTTTCCGGCCCACAATACCGACAGCAGCTGCTTTTCTTCGGGCTGCTTCGTCAACGTTTCTTCTTCCGAAACAAACACGCTGCCGATTTCAAACACAGCCGTGTCGACGATGTTGCGGTTGCGGTTGTACACCGCCACATCGATCAGATGCGGAATGAGGCTCGTTCGCAGCGTGCTTCGCTCTTCGCTCATCGGCATGGACAATACGACCGGTTTCGCTCCGCCGTACATGCCGGGGAATTGACGGATGGCATCAGGCTGCGTTAACGAGTAGGTGATGACCTCCTGCAGTCCGCTGCCGGTCAGAAGATTGCGCACAGTCCTGCGGATGAGCTGCGGCTTCGTGAGCGATCCCGGCGTCGTCACTCCGGTCATCAGCGTCGTCGGGATGTTGTCATAACCGTACAGTCTGGCCACCTCTTCAATCAAATCGACATCGCGGGCGATGTCGCCGCGGCGGTGAGGCACCCGCACGGACAGCTGCCGTTCCTGCGTTTCCTCATAATCGAAATGGAGTCTGGAAAAGATCGTTTTCAATTCGAGCATAGACAGATTCGTCCCTAGATAAGCGTTCACCTTGTCCAAACCGAGCGTGATTTTCACCGGTTCGGGTGTTCCGGCGATATCCTGGACGACGCCGTCCGCCACCTGCCCGCCCGCATAACGCGCCATCAGCGAGGCTGCGCGGTTGAGTGCCGGAATGACATGCTCCGGATTCACTTCCTTTTCGAATCGCAAGCTGGCTTCCGAACGCAATCCGAGCTGGCGGGACGTTCTGCGCACCGAACCCCCGGCGAACCGAGCCGATTCGAGCAAAATGCGCGTCGTTTCCGGAGTCACTTCGGAATTGGCGCCGCCCATCACGCCGGCAATCGCGACCGGTTTTTGCCCGTCGGTAATGAGCAGCATATGCGGTTCCAGCTCCCGCTCCGCATCGTCGAGCGTAACGATTTGCTCTCCTTGCCGGGCGAGGCGCACGTCGATTTGTCCGTCCGCCAGTTTGTCGAAGTCGAAGGCGTGCAGCGGCTGGCCGTACTCGAGCATTACATAGTTGGTGATGTCGACAATATTATTGATCGGGCGGATGCCCGCAGCCATAAGCCGATTTTGCATCCACAGCGGCGACGGTCCGACTTTGACGTTCTCGATGTAGCGCGCCGCGTAATGCGGGCAATGTTCCGGAGCGCTGATGCGCACGCGGATGTGGTCCGACGCTTTTTTGCCGGAGTTTGGCGTTCCCTCGGCATCTTGCGGCAAGTTCACTTCGCGGCCGAGAATCGCGGCGATTTCGTAGGCGACGCCGATCATGCTCAAACAGTCCGAACGGTTCGGCGTCAGGTCGAGCTCCAGCACTTTGTCGTCAATGGCGAGGACGTCCAGAATGCTTTCGCCGACCGCCGCATCTTCGGGCAGCACCAGAATGCCTTCCTGAATTTCTTTCGGCAGCAGCTTGTCGTTCAGGCCGAGCTCTTTGGCCGAACAAATCATCCCCATCGACTCGACGCCGCGCAGTTTCGCTTTTTTAATGTGCAGCCCGTCCGGCAGCTTCGCACCGACGAGGGCGACCGGAACCTTTTGACCGGCGGCCACATTTTTCGCGCCGCAAACGATTTGCAGATCTTCCCCTTGACCGGCGTCGACGACACAAACGCTCAGTTTGTCGGCATCCGGATGTTTATCGCGCGATTTCACCAGGCCGACGACAACGTTCTCCACCCCTTTGTTGCGGTTTTCGACGATGTCCACTTCAATTCCGCTGCGCGTCAGCAGTTCGGCCAAATCTTCCGCCGAGTATCCTGTAAGATCCACGTATTCGCTTAACCATTGATACGATACTTTCATCCCGTGCCACTCCCTTTCCAGTGTAGATGGTTCGCCTAAATATGCGCAAATTGCTTCAAGAACCGCAAATCGTTCGTATAAAAATGGCGGATATCGTCAATTCCGTATTTCAGCATCGCAATCCGCTCCACACCCATGCCGAAGGCGAATCCGCTGTATTGTTGCGGGTCGTAACCGCCCATTTCCAGCACGCGCGGATGCACCATGCCGGAGCCGAGAATTTCCAGCCATCCCGTATGCTTGCACACCCGGCAGCCGTCCCCGCCGCACATGACACAGGTGACGTCCACCTCGGCGCTCGGTTCCGTAAACGGAAAGAAGCTCGGGCGCATGCGGATTTGCGTCCGTTTGCCGAACATTTCCTGCACAAACTGCAGCAGCGTCCCTTTCAAATCGCTCATGCGAATGTTTTTATCGATAACGAGCCCCTCGATCTGCATAAATTGATGGGAATGGGTCGCATCATCGTCGTCGCGCCGGAACACTTTGCCGGGGCAAATGATTTTGACGGGCACTTCGCCTCTGCGCGCTTCCATCGTGCGTATCTGTACCGGGGAAGTTTGCGTGCGCATCAGAATTTCGTCCGTAATGTAGAACGAATCCTGCATATCCCGCGCCGGATGTCCTTTCGGCAAGTTCAGCGCTTCGAAGTTATAGTAATCCGTTTCCACTTCGGGCCCTTCCGCCACCGTGTAGCCCATGCCTAGGAAAATGTCCTCGATCTCCTGAATCACCTTGTTCAACGGGTGGATTGCCCCCTGCTCGTACGGCCTGCCCGGCAGAGTAACGTCAATCGTTTCCGCGCGCAGCCGGATTTCCGTCTCCCGGCGCTGAAAATATTCCAGCCGGGAAGCGATGACCTCCTCAATCGCCGAGCGCACGTCGTTGGCCACCTGTCCGATCACGGGCCGCTCTTCGGCGCTCAAGGAGCCCATGCCGCGCAATATTTCCGTGAGCTGCCCTTTTTTACCGAGATATTTGACGCGCAGATCGCTTACTTCCTGAAGGCTTTCCGCCCGCTCCAGCTCTTGCAGAGCTTCTTTTTTCAATGTTTCCAACCGTTCTTTCATCGCTACGTTTCGCCTCCTGTATCCTATGGGTATGCAAAAAATAAAAGCTCCTCCGTCCCGAACAAGGGACGAAAGAGCCGCGGTACCACCCTCATTAAGATTTTCTTCCGAATCCTTCGAAAATCTTCACTCGAATCGAATAACGGCCGAAACCGGTACCCTCTACTTGCCCGCTTCCCGATACGGCGCCACAAACGCTGAAGCTTCGCAATATTTCGCACTCTATTTATGCGAATCTACGGGATGATGCGATTTCACGGGTTCGGGTTTCAAGGGACTGCTCGGGAGCGAACTTCGGCAGCCTGATTCCGCGGAGACGCTCTCAATCTCCGGCGTCTCCTCCCTGTACGGAAGCACTGCGTACTCTTCTCCGTCGCTGCATTTATCACTATGTTTAAGGTGTATTATATGCAAAACCGCAGAACGTTGCAAGTCCGATTGCTGTCAGCGGTTTGCCCCCAAAGCAAACATGAACAATTACGGGTGCATGATGTTGGAGCCGCTAAACCTGATTGGAGCCGCTAATCCTGAACAGACCGCAAAAGTTCCCAGCCGGAAAACGGAGGGCGAAATATATACTTGCACAGATCCCCGCCAGGCTTTTCCACCGCTACTAAAATCCCCTCGGATACGGGCAAAATATGATGGATCTCGCCATCCGGCACAAGCTGGCTTATGAAAGGAGTCAGCATCGGAATGAGCGCATCCTCAAGCCATATTCTTTCCTGATACCAGCGTGGAGCGGGGACACGGGGCGGATAGCCGGAAACGGAAGCCCCAAGTTCGATCGCCAGTTTTTGCGGATCGCATGGAAGCGGCCGTCCCGCGCCCACCGCCGCCACAAAGCGCAGACAAAGCTCAATGGTGTTGACCACTTCGTCGTAGTTCAAAGACCCGTTTGCATAACGGATTTCTACCGTTCCAACATCAAACCAGGCTGCCAGATTGATTCCGCAGCGATGGGATTGCGGGCGGCCCCGATGTTGAAGCGCGGTGCGGTTCGGTTCGGCCATAAAGCGACGGCGCATTTCATGAGTTACGGGAGGACAGAATATGAGCCGGTGCTCGCTGGTCTGCAGTAAGGTTTGAATCGTTTCTTGATAAGACAAAGCCGCCTCGATTAGCGGAAGCACAATATCTTGACCCCAAGGCTCCAAACCGACATGAACATGGAGGCCGCAGCTCCAATTCGCCCTTGCCCCTTGAGATTGAAGCCGGGACAACATCTCCCGGATCTGTTCCCGGTCATCCCACCGGATGGGCGGAGGTTTCAGCTCGCCGCCCGATTCCGCTCCTGTATCGTCCGTCTGCAGTTCGTCCAATGCCATGGTCCATCCGGGCAACAGTTCCAATTCCCCTGGGTAACCGCCAACAAACTCAATTTCGACTCCGAATTTCAGTTCTTTCCAATCGACAGAATCGGGCCACATCTTTATCCATCCTTTCTTATTCGTTATAATAGCATACCAAACGAAAAGAAAGGAGGCGGAGCACACGATTAACGGGGAATGTGCCCGAAAAAAAAAAATAAAAACTCCTTTAACGCTGAAAGGAGTTTCGGGTTTAAAGTTGTGATGGAGCGGGTGATGGGAATCGAACCCACGCTACCAGCTTGGAAGGCTGGAGTTCTACCATTGAACTACACCCGCGCTGTTTTGCATTCTTCACCTAGAGACAAAAAACAATATATCACGTCCCGGCGAAAAATGCAAATGTTTATTTGTGGTACTGTCCGGATTCTCTCTGAAGGAGCGCCAATTTGACGACAACCGCACCGCACCCCTGCATCAACGCCTTTACCAGAATCTGCCCGATGATGGCCATCGGAACGGCTTCCCATGGCAAAAAGCCGGCGCCCAGAGGCGATAAACCGATAACGACAAACACGACGCTGTCCAAGGTCCCTCCGATTAATCCGCTGTTCAGTACCCGCCAGTGTAGCGGAAGCTTAAGCCGGGTATAGATTTCGGTATCCGTCGTTTCGGACAAGGCAAACGTAATCGCGCTCGCCAAAACAATCCACAGCGTATCGCCAAGCAAATAAGACGATGCCGCCGATAAGAAGAGCGCCGCTGCAATGACCGCATACGTCCGTCCTCTACCTATCCGCCTTTGCACCAAATCCCGGAGGATGAACGTTATGCCGATGATGACCGTCCCCGCAGGCACGATAAATACGCCCAAATGAAGAGGCGAAATCGCAGCGGTCGCCACATTGGCGATAATGATGGCCAACAAATACAAAACGATAATCAGAACGTACCACCGAACCTTTCGTTTAAGTTGTCGTTTTTCTCTGTTCAACACAATATCATGATATGAATGTGCTCCGGAGTCAAGACGTTTTTTATTACCTGTTCCTTCTCCGTACCTGCACCATGTCTTCATTGAACCTGCACCGATCTTCACTGTACTTGCACCGTGTCTTGACCGTACCTGTACCGTATCTTGACCGTAATTGCACCGTTTTTTAATCGTACCTGTGCCGTTTCTTTCCCTTGTCTTTACCATGTCTTTACCATGTCTTTACCATGTCTTTACCGTATCTGAACCGGACCTGCACCGTGTCTTTACCGTATCTGCATGGTTTCCTATAGGACTCATCCGTTTTCTGAACATTATGCACATATCATATTACGTTTACATCCGACTCATACAAATTTCTGAATCTTGCGTTTACGTCTATAACTAGTAAAGTCCTAAACTGAGTATAGTCTTAAGCTGAGTGTAATCCTACCGACTTTTCCAATTTATTTAACAGAAAACATATATCATGTACGTTCACATCTGACTCATTCAATTTCTGACTGTTATGCCTATTTTCTAATTGTATGCTCCAATAGATTATCCAATTTCTGAACGCTATGCCTGTATCTGTGCCTTAGATTCATCCAGTTATCCCGATGGCTATACCTGTATCTATGCCTTAAATTCATCCAGTGATCTGATGGCTATGCCTATATCTATGCCCTAGATTCATCCAATGATCTGATGGCTATGCCTGTATCTGTGCTAGACTATCTATACATATATCAATTCCCTATATGATTCATCCAATGATCTGAAGGCTATACCTATCTTAATCCCTGTACGAATCATCCAATTTCTGAACGCCATAAATGTCATATGCTTGCACTCTCCCATATATGCATTTGGTTCAGAAAAGGGAAAAGGCAATATGTTTATTTGCATCCATCACATTCAAGCCGCATCGCATTCAATCCGTGTCGCATTCAATCCGTGTCCATGCCAACCCATACATCAAATCCGCGTCCTCATCTTGTTTCCGAATAAGTTATTTACATAGGAACAAATGTTTGGTAAAATATAAATAAGAACAAACGTTCGTAAAGTGGGGGTTGAAATGTTGACGGTCGCCGAGTTTCGCAGGCGTTTTCCAAATGAGAAGGCATGCCGGAATTATTTGTTCCGGTATCGTTGGCCGAACGGATACTGCTGCCCCCGTTGCGGACATAGGCTTTATTATTATGTTAAGACCCGTGATGTGTATGAATGCCGGGAGTGCCGGATTCAAACTTCCGTCACGGCGGGGACGCTCCTGCACGGGACAAAGCTGCCGCTTCACTTCTGGTTTCTCGCAATGTTCCTTGTTTCCTCCGGGCATCCGTGTTCCGCCCGGTGGCTGGCGGCCGCCTTGGAACTGAATTACCGTTCGGCGCTCGGTATGCTCCGCAAGATTCGTCATGCCATGCGGAGGGAGAACGGCACACACCCGTTATCCCGGGTAGGGAGCGATGACTTCATCGCCACGTGCTCAAGCGGGACAGCCCCAAAGACCATGATGCGCGAAGAGGAAGCGGATTCCAACGTTCTAACTTGCGCAGCGAAGCTTGTTCATGAGATGCCCGAAGAAAAACACGATATCGTGGAACGGGCGAAGCGGTTGGCGCTGGAAAAAGCCAATGCCTTCATCCGTCAAACTTACCGCAGAGTCCATCGTAAGTATATGCAGAATTATATCGATGAATTTTATTACCGTTCGATCGGACGTTTCGAACACAATCGTTTTTCCGACATGCTGAATGCATGCGTGATGGTACCACCTGCCATACATTCCGTGCTCCTTTGAACAATCACAGCGTTAGCGCACACCCGCAAGTTAACTGCAAGAGCAATTCAACACCGGCTTGCGTGCGGCCTGCGCCTCATCCAGCCTGCCGACGACGGTCGTGTGCGGGGCGTTCAGCAGCAGATCCGGCTCGCGCTCCGCTTCCTGGGCGATTAGAATCATCGTCTCGATAAACGCATCAAGCGTTTCTTTGCTTTCCGTCTCCGTCGGTTCAATCATGATGCACTCCTCCACATTCAGCGGAAAATATATCGTGGGGGGATGATAACCGAAGTCCAACAGCCGTTTTGCCACGTCGAGCGTCCGGACGCCGTATTTTTTCAGTCCTTTTCCCGACAATACAAACTCGTGTTTGCATATTCCGGGATACGGCGTTTCATAATAAGGTTCGAGCCTTTTGCGCATATAGTTCGCATTCAGAACTGCGCACTCCGATACCCGGCGCAGCAGTTCCGGACCGAGCGAACGGATGTAGGTGTAAGCCCGCACGAGGATGCCGAAGTTTCCGTAAAAAGCTTTCACTCGGCCGATCGAATCTTCCCCGCCGGCGTCCAGATAGTAAACGTCATCCGCGGTTTTCTTCACCAATGGCCCGGGCAGAAACGGAACGAGCTTGCTTTTGACGCCTACCGGGCCCGCGCCCGGCCCGCCTCCTCCGTGCGGCGTGCTCATCGTTTTGTGCAGATTGAGATGGACGACGTCAAACCCCATGTCTCCCGGCCGGGCGATGCCCATAATGGCGTTGGAATTCGCTCCGTCGTAATAGAGCAGCCCGCCGGCCGCGTGCACAATCCCGGCGATTTCCTCGATTTGTTCCTCGAACAACCCGAGCGTATTCGGATTGGTCAGCATCAGCGCCGCCGTGTCGTCCCCGACTGCTGCGCGCAGCGCCGCCAAATCGACGAGTCCCTTGTCGTTCGACTTGATCGTGATCGTCTCGAATCCGGCCACCGCCGCGCTCGCCGGATTCGTGCCGTGAGACGAATCGGGCACGATCACTTTCGTCCGTTTCTCGCCCCGTTTTTCGTGATAAGCCCGGATCATCATGAGCCCCGTCCATTCACCATGGGCCCCTGCGGCCGGCTGCAGGGTGACTTGATCCATTCCGGTCAGCGCCGCCAAATCTTTCTGCAACCGGTACAGCAGTTCCAGGGCGCCTTGGACGCTTTCTTCCGGCTGATACGGATGGATCTTGGCGAACCCCGCAAATCTTGCCGCATCTTCATTGATTTTCGGATTATATTTCATCGTGCACGAGCCAAGCGGATAAAAACCGTTGTCAATGCCGAAATTGCGGCGGGACAGCGCAGTATAATGCCTGATAACGTCCACTTCGTACAGCTCGGGCAAATCGGCCGGCCGTTCCCGGAGCATCGACTGCGGAATCAGCTCCGACACCGGTACGGCCGGCACGTCGCAAGCGGGCAGCGAATAGGCGACCCGGCCCGGCCGGCTCAGTTCAAAAATCAACGGTTGTTCCTGTTTCATGCCAAACCAGCCTCCAATCGTTCGACAAATCGGTCGATTTCCTCTTTCGTTCTCCGTTCGGTAACCGCCACAAGCATATGCCCCTTGAGCTCAGGATACGCCAAACCGAGGTCGTATCCCCCGAGAAAGCCTTCGGTAAGCAGCCTGCGGTTCACTTCCCCCGCCTCGGCGTCGTCCGGCAGCCGGACGACGAATTCGTTGAAAAACGGCGCGGTGAATGGCAGACTCATCCGGCCGCTCCGCTTGAACAATCCTGCCGTATAATGCGCTTTTTGCACGTTCAGCTGCGCAACCTCGATCATCCCGGATTTTCCCATGACGGACAAATACACCGAGGCGCAAAGCGCGAGCAGCGCCTGGTTCGAGCAAATGTTCGAAGTCGCCTTCTCCCGGCGGATATGCTGCTCACGGGCCTGGAGCGTGAGGACGAAGCCGCGCTTTCCGTTGCGGTCGACGGTTTGCCCGACGATCCGCCCCGGTATTTTGCGCATGAGCGCTTCGGTTACGGCAAAGAACCCGCAGGTGGGACCGCCGAACGAAGCCGGGATGCCGAGCGGTTGGGCATCGCCCACCGCAATGTCCGCCCCCAGCCTGCCCGGACTTTCCAGAAGGCCGAGCGCAAGCGGATTCGTGCTGACGATGAGCAGGCCTTGGTGGCGGTGGGCGATCGCTTCGATCGCCCGCAAATCTTCGATGCAGCCGAAAAAGTTCGGCGATTGGACGATCACCGCCGCCGTTTGGTCGGTGACGGATGCGGCAAGCTGCTCCAAGTCGGTCGTTCCGTTCGCGTAACCCGCTTCAACGATCTCCAGATTCAACCCGCGCGCCGTCGTCCGCAGCACGGCCCTCGCTTCCGGATGCACGGTGCGCGAGACGACGATCCGTTTTCGTTTCGTGTGGCCGCTCGCCAATGCTCCCGCTTCCGCAAGCGCCGTTGCGCCGTCGTACATGCTGGCGTTCGCTACCTTCAATCCGGTCAACTCGCAAATATACGACTGGAACTCGAATATGGCCTGCAGTTCCCCTTGGCTGATTTCCGGCTGGTACGGCGTATACGCCGTATAAAATTCGGAACGGGACAAAATATGGTTGATAACGACGGGCACATGGTGGTCGTAAATTCCCGCGCCGAGAAAACAGACGGCCTTATCGAAATCGGTGTTCCGGTCGGCAAGCTGTTTCAAATGCTTGAACAGCGCCGCTTCGTCCAACGCCTCGGACATCGGCAGCGTCCCTTTGTAACGGACCGAATCGGGGATGTCCGCAAACAGTTCGTCCAGGGAACGAATGCCGATCACTTTCATCATTTCGGCTTGATCCTGCTCCGTCATCGGTAAATAGCGGTGCTTCACGATGATTTCACTCCTTCTCCGGTTTTCGTTTTTTATAAAACGGCGTTTTTACGACTCGGGCTTTCAGCTGTTTGCCGCGAATGTCCACCCAAATTTCCGTTCCCAATTCGCTGTACTTCGCATCAATGAGCGCCAGACCGAGATTCCGCTTCAACGTGGGAGACTGCGTGCCGGTCGTCACTTCCCCGATTTTTCTGCCGTCCGCGTAAACGGGATAATGCGCGCGCGGAATTCCTCTGTCCACCATTTCCACTCCGACCAGCTTCCGGGGGACACCTTCGGTTTTTTGCCGCAGCAGCGCCTCCCGTCCGATAAAATCGCCCTTATCGAACTTGACGAACATGCCTAGACCGGCTTCGAGCGGCGAAATGTCCGGCGACAATTCCTGCCCGTAAAGCGGCAGCCTCGCTTCGAACCGCAGCGTGTCCCGCGCGCCCAAACCGCAGGGAATCAATCCGTATGGCTGTCCCGCCGTTATTAGTGCTCTCCATACGACGGAAGCTTCATCCGCCGGCACGTAAATCTCGAAGCCGTCCTCCCCGGTATACCCTGTCCGCGATACGAGCGCGGTCGCACCGCCCACATCGGCATTCCGCAAAAATTCAAACGGTTGAAGCCGGCCGACCGGAGCCTCGGTGACCCGGCTCAAAATGTGTTCCGCATCCGGGCCCTGCAGCGCGAGCAGCGCCGTCCGCTCCGAAATATTGTCAATAGTGACATCGCCGATCACGTGCTCACGCAGCCATGCCAAATCCGCTTCGGTATTGGCGGCGTTCACGACGAGCATATACTGATCCGCGGTGAACCGGTAAACGAGCAGATCGTCCACAACGCCTCCTTCCGGCCTGCACATCAACGTATACTGGGCCTGCCCGTCCTTCAGCCTCGTCACGTCATTGGTCGTCATCTTCTGCAAAAATGCCTCCGCAAACTGCCCTGTCACGATAAATTCGCCCATGTGCGAGACGTCGAACAGACCGGCATGCTGACGAACGGCGTCATGCTCTTTTTGAATGCCGTAAAACTGCACCGGCAGCTCCCATCCGCCAAAATCGATGCAGCGCACCGAAGCGTATTCCGCATAATGCGGGTACAATGGCGTTCGTTTCAGTTGACTCATTTCATCACCCCGATATCCCGATTTCAAATATGAAAAAAGAAAAAGACAGGCGAAAGGCACGATATGCCGAGCGCATATCCTCCTTTTGCTCTGTCCTTTGTACCTGAGAGTTACCTTATGCCGCCTGTCGTCCCGACACTCGACCGGCAAAAGTTTCCCCTTGGGTGACCTCCGTAAGGAAGGTTCTCTCCAGAGTTTCGTCCGGCAATGGTCCTTTTGCCTGAGAGATTCACCCTCGCGGGCTTACTCCTTCGGCGCTACCTGAAACGATCCGGTAATCTCTCCCGCTGCCTTCATCCGCGCTATTCGATTATGATCCCAATCCGGCCGGCCATGTTCGGCGGCATCATCTATTTTATTAATACTCAAAAATCCGATACGGTGTCAAGATTTTCTCCCCTGCAAAAATTTTCGTTAATTTTCGTGAGCTGTATTGACATGCGGTTTTTCCATGCATTACCCTATAGTTGGCAATTGCATAAGAGCGGATGACGATGGATGGGAGAGACCGGACGGAAACGGATCCGAAAAGGCACCGAAGGAGCAAGTCGCCACTCTAGCCGGCTGGCGATCAATCTCTCAGGTAAAAGTACCGCCATTCGACGCAACTCTGGAGAGAGCGCAAGCCACCAAAGGGGTAACGGTTGTGCGCTTCCGTTCGCGCACCGGTATGGGCAAACGGAATACGCCAACGCTAAACTCTCAGGTACACGGGACAGAGAAATGGGCTAACAACCCTTTTTTCTGTCCTTTTTGCTTAATCTTCCATCATTCCGGGGAAAATATGACAACAGGTTCACGCGAATGACGATGAAAATGATACGAAAGAGGCGAATTTCATGAGTGAAATCAAAGAACATTTGTATTATAGCGACGAGCACGAATGGGCGGAAGTGATCGACGCCAGAACGGTTCGGGTCGGCATTACCGATTTTGCCCAAAGCCAGCTCGGCGATATCGTATTTGTCGAACTTCCGTCACCGGGTACGGTACTGTCCGCCGGAGACGGCATGGGTACGATCGAATCGGTCAAAACGGTGTCCGATCTGTTCAGCCCGGTATCCGGTACCGTCGTCCGGATTAACGAATCGCTGAACGACCGGCCTGAAATCGTCAACAGCGAGCCTTACGGAGAAGGATGGCTTGTGGAAATCGAGATCGAAGGTCCCGGCGAGGAAGCGGTCAAGCATCTGATGACGGCGGAACAATACGCCGAATATATCGAGTCCGATTAAACAGGGCTTTCCCATGTCCGCAGCGCCTCAGCTTTGCGGCAAAATTGAACGCAGGGAGGAAAACCAATGCGGGAATGGCGTTTCATACATACCGGCCATCGTTCCCCTGCCGAAAATATGGCCATCGACGAAGCGATACTCATCGCCCACAGCGAAGGCCGCGTGCCGCCGACACTGCGTTTTTACGGGTGGAACCCTCCCACCCTGAGCATCGGCTATTTTCAGCGCGCCGAACAAGAGATTGACTTGCCCGCGCTTGCCGCGCGAGGGTACGGATTCGTCCGGCGTTCCACCGGCGGCCGCGCGGTGCTGCATGACAAGGAGCTGACGTACAGCTTGGTCGTGTCGGAATCGTACCGGGGAATTTCGGGCAGTATCACCGAGGCTTATCGTACGTTAAGCATGGGACTTCTGCACGGTTTCCGCAACCTCGGCCTGGAGGCCGAGATGGTAACGCCGTGCTGCAAAGACAGACCCGCCGCGGGAAGCAAAAGAGACGGTTCGCCGGCTTGTTTCGACTCCCCGTCCTGGTACGAACTCGTCGTGGAAGGCCGGAAAATCGCCGGCAGCGCACAACTGCGCACGAAAGGCGTCGTTCTGCAGCACGGATCCATTCCGCTCGAAATGGATGCCGACGCTCTGTTCGAACTGCTCCGTTTCCCCAGTGAACCGGTGAAAGAAAGACAAAAGCAAGCCTTTATCCGCAAGGCGGTGTCGATTAATCAACTGCTCGAGGCCAAAGAAAAAGAAACGGTCGGAATCGAAAAGGTCGAACGGGCGTTTCTGGACGGCTTTGCCGGCGGTTTGGACATATCGTTTGTATTGAGCGGGCTGACCGCTTACGAGGAAGAACTCGCATCCCGGCTCGTCAAGGAGAAATACGGCAGCCCCTCGTGGAATCTTCGGCGATGAAATGCAAGTTATTCGCGAATCGGTTTTCTGCCGGCAAATCCGTCGTGGAGCCCGTGGTAATGGGTGATCGTTTCCTCTCCCCGTTTCCAGCACAACAGCACTTCTTCGCCGTTTATCACCGCAGGAAAATCGACCAGCCCGAGATCGATGTCTTTCAATTCCTCGCCTTTGCGATGAATGCTGTCGATATAGCCGCCCCCAATATTACTGGGCAATAGTATACCATATTTTTTGTCCGCAAATTACCTTCTTCCGCGTTGTCCCAATCGGCGCACCGACTCTTCAAGCGACTCGCCGGTCTTCACCTCAATGACGACCGTCCATCCCCTTTCTTCGGCAAGCCGAAGCCTCTCGTCAACCGGCACGATTCCCGAGTATAACGGTTGATGATCGGACTTTCCGTTATAATCGTGAAGGTGCATATGGCCGATCCGATCGATGAGGCGCATAAACAGCGGCGTTTCCTGAAACTCCGCTTTCGCATCGTGTCCCGCATCCCATGTTAAACGGAATCCTGGTAAATCCATGATTTTATTCAACGCTTTCCTGACAAAAGGGATATGAAAGTTGCCCGTATTTTCTATACAAAGCTCCAAACCGAAGGAGACCGCCAAATCGGACAGTTTGGAAAACGATTCTATCGTCGCCTGCATAAATTCGGCTTCATATTGTTCATAAATCCATACTTTCTTGTGCGGTAAAGTAAAATAAACGCCTTGATTGAAATGCATGTTCAGCGTCCGAATCTCCGCCCGGCATGCCCATTCCATCGTCTCCATGCACCGCTGCAAATGCCCCGCCCGCATTGCGGGATGAAGCGAGGACAAATCGAGCTCCTCCGGCAAATGAACCGTAAACTCGACCCCATATTCCTTTCTCATGCGCTTGATTTCTTCATCGTGCAAATTCTCCGGCATGCATAGGGGCACATTCATGTTGAGCTCGATAAAGTCCAACCCCAAGCGGCGGCAAAGATGAAGGTTCTGTTCCAATCGGTCAAACTCGATTAATGTCGGCATGCCCAACTTCATCGCCAATCCTCCCCGTTCGGCACCCTGTGCCATGTTACACCCGTTGTCCATATCGTGGAAGCAAATAGACTCACGCAAATCTGAACGACTTTAGAGATCATTCGACAACGAAGGTGTGTTACCTGTCACAGACAAAAAAAAAGAACCATTGAAATCTACGAAGGAGCACTTCATAGACACAATGGTTTCTTGCCCCGCCTTTCAGCCGTTTGCGGTAAAGGCCGGTTACAGGCGGGCCAGCGCTTGACTGTTTAAAGAACCCGTTTCGCTCCTATGTAACGCGTACGCCAGTAGGGTTCGTCAAGGCTGTCTATATGCACTCCGCGCTTGTTGGTGGCGGAAATGAACTGATGGTTCCCGATGTAGATTCCGACATGGGAAATCCGATGGTTAGCGGCAAAGAACACGAGGTCGCCTTCCTCCGGAGCGAAAACTTTTTTTCCGGCCGTTCTGTACATCGCTTCGGAAGTTCTGGGCAGCTTCACTCCATTCCGCTCAAACACAAATTGAACGAATCCGGAGCAGTCGAAACCTCGCGGTGAAGTTCCGCCGTAAACATAGGGAACTCCGGTGAAGCTTTTGGCGGTTTCGGCGATATCCGGCTGTCTCGGAGCATACCAGGCCGGAGCGTGGTAATTTCCGTCCGCGCCGATAATCGCGATGCCGTTGTCCGCATCCCACTGCAGGATCATTCCGAACGATTCGGCGAGGAAACGAAGGGGGACGTAAACGATGCCGTCTTTGAACACCGGCACGGAATCCATCTCGACAACGGTTCCGTCGATTTCGGCTTTGGATTCTCCGGTTTTCACCGAAATCGTGCGGTCGGCGTGTTCAATGGTTAAGGCAATTTCCCGGCCTTCCATGCGCCATTGGATTTCAAAACCCAATTTTTCCGCCACCGCTCGCAAAGGGACCTGAATTTTCGACTGTTCGTCCACAAACGGCTTGCCGTCCGAGAAACGGACAAGCTCGTCGTTAATCTGAATTTTCACTCCATGCTCCGGCGCCGCAGCATGGATTTGCGTCGAATGAATCAAACCAAAAAACAAAATTGCGGATGACAAAACAAGCGACTTGCCCAATCGATTCAATGCTGTTCCTCCTTATGCCTCCGAGGTTAGTTGACGGGTTCGGGAAGAGGCTGCTCCCTAGTTCTCCTTGACTCGTCTTACGACGGCGTTCGGCGAACATTCACCCCAAAAAAGATATCCCCCGTACCGGCGAACCTGTTCGACCGGATTCGGCTTTTTTCGATACTGTCTCATACCACCTGACCGTATGCATCCTTGATAGCTTTACACTGCAATCTTCGCGTTCATTGTCGGTATGCATCACCTCTTGTCGATTCTAAGCTGCCTCATCCTATGTTATACGTGAAACGATCCGGATTTCCGGGGGTAAACGACCCATTTCGGCGGCATGCCGCCACAACATTGTTGACACCTACTATATATTGGTGTATTGTTTACTTGAGACAACAACATATTGTGGGGATAGGTGCTTTGGGGGATCCGTGATCCGCCAAAGCTTAAAAGGGAAGTCCGGTGCAAGTCCGGCGCGGTCCCGCCACTGTAACAGGGAGCCGGCACGAGGAACGCCACTGATCGATAGATTGGGAAGGCACGATGCCGACGATGATCTGAGCCAGGAGACCTGCCTATTCTGACAGCACTGCAATGAACCTACGGGAGATAGGGAGGTGCTTTGAGGGTCAGTCTGTGTGTTCAAACTGGGCTTTGAGGCGTTTTTACCTTTTTCGGTAGAAACGCCTATTATTTTTCATTACAGCGGGAGGAAAACGATGGATATCGTAAAACGGAACGGACAAAAAGAAGAGCTTGTTTTCGCCAAACTGAAAAAAGTGATCGATTTCGCCTGCGAAGATTACGCCGACTGCGATCCGCTCGAACTGGAAACGGCGCTCCTGCCCCATTTTCGCAACGGCATCACGACCAAAGAAATTCAACGGACGCTCATACAGGTCGCCGCGGAAAAAACAAGCGTCGAACAGCCGAACTGGCAGTTCGTCGCGGCCAAACTGCTTGTCTACGATCTGTACAAAGAAGCCGCGATCAACCGGAAGTACGGGCATTTTGGCTACGGGGACTTCTATTCCCTTATCGTCTCTCTGACCGAAAAAGGGCTGTACGGCCGCTACATCCTGGAACACTATTCCAAGAGCGAAATCGATGAGCTCGGGGCGTACATCAAGCCGGAACGCGACTATCTGTTCAACTACATCGGCTTAAAAACGCTGTTCGACCGTTATCTCATCAAAGGACCGGACGGAGAAGTTCTGGAGCTTCCCCAGGAGCTGTTTATGGGGGTGGCGATGCATCTGGCGATGAAAGAAAAAGATCGGCTGTATTGGGCGAAGCAATTTTACGACGTGTTGAGCCGACTCGAAATGACCGTCGCCACGCCGACGCTGGCCAACGCCAGAAAACCGCTGCACCAGCTTTCCAGCTGCTTTATCGACACGGTGCCGGACAATTTGTGGGGCATTTACAACGTGAACCAGAGCTTTGCCCAAGTGTCGAAACACGGCGGCGGCATGGGGATCTATATTGGGAAAGTGCGCAGCCGCGGCTCCAACATACGCGGATTTAAAGGCGTCGCGGGCGGGGTGATTCCCTGGATCAAAAACTATAACAATACGGCGGTCGCCGTCGATCAGCTCGGCGTGCGCGCGGGGGCGGCGGCAATTTACCTCGACGTATGGCACAAGGATATTTTCGATTTTTTGAACCTGAGAACGAATAACGGAGACGACCGGATGAAAGCCCACGATATATTTCCCGGCGTGTGCATCCCGGATTCGTTCATGCGGCGGGTAAAGGAAAAAGGGCCGTGGTACTTGTTCGATCCGCACGAAATCCGCACGGTAAAAGGGTACAGCATCGAAGACTACTGGGGGGAAGAATGGGAACGGCGTTACGAGGACTGCGTGCGCGATCCGAATTTGTCCAAGGAAGAAGTTCCGGCGATGGACATTATGAAAAAAATATTGTCGAGCGCTTTCGAAACGGGCACCCCGTTCCTCTTTTTCCGGGATACGGTCAACCGGATGAATCCGAACAAGCATAAAGGCGTCATCTACTGCTCGAATCTGTGCACGGAAATTTGCCAGAACATGAGCGCGACCGAATTGATTTCGACAAGACACGAGGACGGCATCATTACGACATCGATGAAAAGCGGCGATTTTGTCGTCTGCAATTTATCGTCGCTCAATCTGGGACGGACGCGAACCAAGGAAGACATCGAGCGCGTCGTCACGGTTCAGATGCGCATGATGGACAATGTCATCGATTTGAACGATTACCCCGTCCCGCAGGCGGAAATCACGAACATGAAATACCGGGCGGTCGGACTCGGCACAAGCGGATACCATCAATGGCTCGCCCACAACAAAGTGGACTGGGAGTCGGACGAGCATGTTAGGTTGGCGGACGAGCTGTTCGAGTGGATCAACTACTGCGCCGTGAAAGCGTCGATGGAAATCGCCAAGGAAAAAGGCGCGTATCCGCTGTTCGAGGGCAGCGATTGGCAGACGGGCGAGTACTTCGCGCTGCGGGGATACGACGACCCGAAATGGCGGAAGCTGCAAGCGGATGTCGCCCGTTACGGCGTGCGCAACGCGTGGATGTTCGCCGTCGCTCCGACCGCGTCGACATCGCTCATCGCCGGTTCCACCGCCGGCATCGATCCGGTGTTCAGCAAATTTTTCGTGGAAGAGAAGAAAAATGCGGTCATCCCGCAGACGGCGCCGAACTTGGGCCCCGACACGTTCTGGTACTACAAGGAAGCGCACCGCATCGACCAGCAGTGGAGCATTCTGGCGGCCGCCAAAAGACAGCGCCATATCGATCAGTCGCAATCGTTCAATTTATATATTACTCCGGAAATATCCGCCAAATCGTTTCTCGATTTGTACATGTCCGCCTGGGAAAACGGGCTGAAAACCGTGTACTACTGCCGCAACAAAAGCCTGGAAGTGGAGGACTGCGTCAGCTGCTCCGCGTAAGTTGGCCCCGCCCGGGCAGGCTGATGGAACGACAACATACCGCAAGCGGCGAGCGAATCCGTCTCGTCGGCTGCGGTTGACTGAGAATATATCACCACGCTGCAATGGAGGAAAACCGCGATGGAGCTGCAAAAAAAGAAGCTGTTTAACGAACACGGAGACCGCGATTGGGGAAAACGCCGGATGATCGGCGGCAATACGACGAACCTGATCGAATTGAACAATGTCAAGTACGAATGGGCGACGAAAATGTACCGCACGATGATGAACAACTTCTGGATACCGGAAGAGATACCGCTCGCTCAGGACGCCAAAGATTACAAAAACCTGACCGCCGCGGAACGGCAAAGCTACGACAAAATCATCAGCTTTCTCATCTTTCTCGATTCGCTGCAGACGGCGAACCTGCCGAACATTAACGAATACATTACCGCCCCCGAGGTCAATCTTTGCCTTACCGTCCATACGTTTCAGGAGGCGGTGCACAGCCAGAGCTATTCGTACATTCTGGACAGCGTCTGCTCCGCCGAAGTGCGGGACCGCATCTACAATGAATGGCGGGAAGACGAGAGGCTGCTTCGCCGCAACCGTTTCATCACCGATCTGTACGAACAGTTTATCGCCGACCCCTCCGTCACCAATTTGATACGGACGATTATGGCCAACTACATTTTGGAAGGCATCTATTTCTACAGCGGCTTCAGCTTTTTCTACGCGCTCGGCAGACAGGGAAAAATGCTCGGCACCGTATCGGAAATCAAATACATCCAGCGGGACGAATTGACCCATCTGGCGCTGTTTCAGGGCATTTTCCGGGAAATCCGCAAAGAAAATCCGGTATATTTTACGCCGGAGCTGATGGAAGACTTGCGGCAAATGATGAAAACGGCCGTCGAAACCGAGATCGCCTGGGGCCAGTACATTACGAACAACCGGATCGCCGGTTTGAGCAACGAAATTCTCGATCGGTACATCAAGTTTCTGTCCAACGAACGTTTGAAAAAGCTCGGGCTTGACATCCTGTACCCGGAAATTGACGAGCATCCGATGAAATGGGTGGAAAGCTTCAGCAACATGAACGGCATGAAAACCGATTTCTTCGAGCAGAAGGTGACGAATTACAGCAAGTCGTCGAATCTGAACTGGGACGAGCTGTAGCCAGCGAACCCGTGAAAGCAAGCCCCCGGAGGACGAACGATGCCTCCTGGGGCTCTTTTTGCGTAAATGTGCCTATGGCCGAACATGTTTCAGCGGCGAAAAAAGGCGCATTCATCAGAGCAACTGCACGCGGTTCACATATCATGCAGTATAAATATCTCTGGAGGGATTCATATTGTTTATCTTATTCATCATTCTTTTATCCGGTTTTATTTTGTATGCTCTGCTGAAGCCGCCCTCACACATTCAGGAAGAACAGCCAGCGCCTGAGCCCGAAGCGTATACGGAGGTTCATCATACCGGCTTGCCCGAGCATTAAAAAGGTCTTTAAACCCTTACTATCATCCAAGCATAAGGAGAGTGCCCATCATGCTCGGGTCCGTCACGATTTCGCTTACTATCATCGCTTTTTTGCTTGCTATGGTGCTGATTCTTTGGCGGCCAAACGGCTTAAATGAGGCAATCCCCGCCTCCGCCGGCGCTGCATTGGTTCTTATAAGCGGGAGTGTTTCGTTATTCGATTTGGTGAAGATTGGAGCGACGATTAGCAGTGCTGCCATAACGATAATGGCAACCATCGTGATGGCTATTATTTTAGAAAGCTTCGGTTTCTTTTATTGGGCTGCAGAGGGGCTCGCCGCCAGGGCAAGAGGTTCCGGAATACGCCTTTTTTGGTACGTGAATTTCATTTGTTTTCTCATGACGCTGTTCTTTAATAACGACGGGAGCATTCTCATTACGACGCCCATTCTAATAATATTGCTCAACCGGCTTGGGCTAAAAAATCACCAGAAGATTCCTTATCTGCTTTCCGGCGCCTTAATTGCAACGGCTTCCAGCGCTCCCATCGGCGTCAGCAATATTGTCAATCTGATTGCGCTGGAAATCGTCGGAATGGACCTTTATATGCATACCCTCATGATGTTCGTTCCCGCTACACTTGGACTGCTTTTTCTCGTCTTGTTATTGTTTTTATGTTCCTACCGACATTTGCCGCGTAATTTTTCAGTAAAGAATCTGTCTTATACGGGTCCCCGCAAACATCCTCTAGTCCCGCAAACCTCCCCATACTCATCGATGAAAAATCGAAACCAATTTATGAGGAATGTTCTTCTTTTTGTATTTTCCGTTCGTGTAAGTCTTTTTATTGCGTCCTATTACGGCCTCCCCATAGAAATCGTAGCCGTTTTGGGTTCTTCCATCTTGTTGGGATGGCGGTGGGCCGTTCTGAAAATCTCTCCGTCGGACATGGTGAAGAAAACGCCATGGCATATTCTTATCTTTGCGTTCGGGATGTATGTTATCATTTACGGTTTGCATAACATCGGATTAACCGATTGGCTGACCAGTTTTTTTCAACCCATCGTTTCGGGCGATTTGGTCAACGCCAGTTTATTGATGGGCTTGCTGCTGTCGCTCATGTCGATTTTTTTCAACAATCATCCGGCATTAATGATTGGAACACTCACGTTAACGAGCATGGAGTTAGACCCTCTCACCTTAAAAATTGCTTATTTGGCAAGCGTGATTGGAAGTGACGTAGGATCTTTGCTTATACCGATGGGAACTTTGGCTTCGTTGATTTGGATGCACATCCTTAAGCAGAACAAAGTGAAAATATCGTGGAAAGATTATATTAAAGTGACATTGATCGTCATACCGCCATCGTTAATATTTACCTTGGTTCTATTGGCTTACTGGGTGAAATGGATATACTGAATGCATGATCCGCGGCTATTTGCACCGCCGCAATTTGGTGACTCTGCCGTCGGAAACCCATTCGACGACGTACAGATCCCCCGAAGAATCGACACAAACCGCATGCGGCGAAATAAAGCTGCCCAGCGCTCTTTCCGAATGCGGGAGATTCGGGTACCCTTGTTTTGTCCAGGCGGACTGATCTTCCCCCAAATGCGTGATGAGCTTGTCGTTTTTATCCAGTATCGTTACCCTGCTGTGCAAATCCGGGATATACATTTCGTCGCCGAATTGGTAGAAGCAGCAAGGATAATCGATATCTTCCGTCACGAAGCTTACGTGTTCGCCGTCCAGCGTGAAGATTTGGATGCGGTGGTTCGCGCGGTCCGCCACATAAACGAGCGGTTCCGCTTTGCGCGTGTCGATCCAGATGCCGTGGGAACAATCGAGCTTCCCCGCCCCGGAGCCTTTTCCACCCCATGAGCGAATATATTGCCCCTTGCTGTCGTATTGATGAATCCAGCTTTGGCCGTATCCGTCGCAAACATAGATATCCCCGTTCGGGGCGACCGCCACATCCGTCGGGCAGTATTTGTCCGGGGTGTCATACACGTCCGGCAAATCGGGGACGCCGAGCGTAAGCAGTTCTTTTCCGTCCAGCGTCGTCTTCACAACGATCCTTCTTTTCGTGTCGGCAAAGTACAGATACTCCCGTCCGTCCTCTCTGCTTAAATACATGCCGTGCGCTCCGCCTTCAAATGGTTCGCCCCATGATGTGAGAAAATTGCCGTTTTTGTCAAAAACGACAACCGCATCCTTGCTCGTATTGTGAATATAGACGTTGTCTTCGGCATCGACGACGACTCCGTGCGTGTAACCGTAGCTTATTCCTTCCGGCAGTTGTCCCCAGCCTTCCTGGATTTCAAAGACGTGGCTTCCGCTTCCCAATTTCATATCCCAATCCCTCCAATTCCAACATCATCAAAATAAAACAGACGCAGCTTCATTGTATCAATTTTCCGGCAAAATAAATGTCGAAACGTCGTATAGGTGGAGCACAAAAAAAACTCGTCCGTAAAAAAAGACGAGGCCCCTTCATCATGGGTATGTTACCGCTATATAAAAATCAAGAGCAGTTAATGCCCGACGTGTTGACTAGATAAACGGAGCGCCGAAGAAAAACGGGGCGCCGAAAAAGAACGGCGATGTCCCGATAGCCAGCAGATCGAACAGGACAAGCGGAGTGAACGGATTGAAAAAAGCGCTCGTTTTCACCTGTTTTCCTTTCGGGCGGTTCATGCGCAAATAGATGGTGTCGCCGTCGATTTTGTGCAGCACGCCATCGAGCTGCTTTCCGTCGCGCGTAAGGATGTACAACCGTTTCCCGATGCATGAATGCAGCTGCTCTTTTTTGGTTACAAACATGAAATTCACCTCCTTTCATCGGCGAAAATATGGAAGAGCCGGAACGGATGCTTCCGACTCTGCGAAAGGCGGGAATGAAGCCGTAATGTTCCCTGTTAAATAAAGAAACCTGTGCGGAGGATGATAACCAAAAGAATAAACAGCACCAATACAATTCCGATAGTACCAAAAAAACCGAAACCTCCACCCAAGCCGCAACCTCCGCCAAAACCGAAACCTCCACCGAAACCTCCTACAAATCCTGCCATATCGCTCCCCCCTTTCTGCTGTAATCACTATTCATAGTATGGAACAGACCCCTTTCAACGTTTGTATACTTGTTTAGTCTTGAATAAATTAGGCCTCGATTTCAGGCAAAATAAGGCCCGCTTCCACCCCAACGGCCCATACACTCTGAGGGCGTACGAATAAACTACTGGAAAAAGGAGTATACCGCAACGAAAAGGAGTGTGCTTCATTGGCTGCAAAAAAAAGAAGCAAAGAAAAACGGTCCGTCTCCGGCTCCCGCAACGATTCGCCGAACGTTTACGACTTCTGGACCGGATTGCCGCCCCTGTTTCCAGAGGTGCAGCCGGTCGTATCCGGACCCTCTTTAAAAGAAGTTCTCGACAAAATCGGCGGATTGGACGGACTGCTTTCTTCGCTCGGAAAAATGCAGAAAATCATGCAAATTTGCTCACAGATGGTTCCCTCTCTGAAGCTGATGGGCTCGCTGTTCTCACCCCAGGCCGCGACCAGCAGCATAACGCCGCGGCATGAACAGCGGACCAGAAAAGCCCTTCGCGGCAAAAAATAACGGGGGCCCAACCGCCTTATATGAAAAAAAAGGATTGCATATTTATACTTCATTATGTATGATTGCTTAATAACAGAATAGTCGGGAATGGTGCCTTGAAACTTTTCGTTTGCAAGGCTTAAAAGGGAAGTCCGGTGCAAGTCCGGCGCGGTCCCGCCACTGTAACAGAGGAGTCGCAACGAAGAACGCCACTGATGATAACGATTGGGAAGGCTTGTTGACGATGATGATTCTGGAGCCAGGAGACCTGCCAGTTCCAACAACACTGTATGTACCTACGGGAGATAGGGAGGTGTTCGTCAGCATCAGATCGCGCATGACTGGGCTTCTTTACCTGTTCTCTTTTTAGGCGGTAAAGAGGCCTTTTTATTTTTTATGTATGCATGCGAAACAATGGGAGGGAGAACCATGCACAACATCATCAGCAGCAATCTCGGCTATCCGCGCATCGGGGAAAACCGCGAGTGGAAAAAAGCGCTGGAAGCCTACTGGTCGGGAAAACTGCAGGAAGACCATTTTGAGAATGAGATGAAACTAATCAGGCTCGGCCGCCTGCAAAAACAGAAGGAAGCGGGAATCGACCTGATCCCCGTCGGAGATTTCACGTATTATGACCATATGCTCGATATGTCCGCCATGTTCGGCGTTATTCCTCGGCGATTCGGCTATCGCGGCGGTCCGGTATCGATGGACGTTTATTTCGCCATGGCGCGGGGAAGCGACGGCGCGGCCGCTTGTGAAATGACGAAATGGTTCAATACGAACTACCACTATATCGTTCCCGAGTTGGACAACGTCACCCCCGTCCTTACGCACAACCGTCCGCTCCACGCATACCGCGAGGCGAAGGAGGTTCTCGGCATCGAGGGGAAGCCGGTCATCGTCGGGCCGTTCACGTTCGTCAAGCTGTCCAAAGGTTACGAAGCGGAAGCATTCGCGGATACCGTCCGGCGGTTTGTGCCGCTGTATGAGCAAATACTGCAAGAGCTTGAGCGCGAAGGGGTCACATGGGTGCAAATGGACGAGCCGGCGCTGGTCGCTTCCGACTCCGAAGACGATGCCAAGCTGCTTCGCGAGGTATACGGTCGGCTTCATCAGGCGGCGCCGGGACTGAAATTGCTGCTGCAAACGTATTTCGGTTCCGTCGATTGGTCTCCCGAACTCGTCCGGCTGCCGGTTCAGGCGATTGGACTCGATTTCGTGCACGGGCGCGAACCGAATCTGCAAGCGCTGGAACGGCACGGATTCCCGCACGATAAAATATTGGCCGCCGGCCTCATTGACGGCAGAAACATATGGCGCTCCGACTTGACGGAGAAGCTGCGTCTAATCGAACAGATCGGCCGCACCGTACCGCCCGAGCGTCTCATCATCCAGCCATCGTGCAGCCTGCTCCATGTGCCTGTTCATTTGCGGCGGGAAACGAAGCTCGACCCCGTACTGAAGCGTGCGCTCGCCTTTGCCGATGAAAAGCTGGACGAGATTGTCGTTCTTGCCCGTGCCGTACGCGAAGGCACCGACGCCGTCGCAGCGGAGCTAAAGGCCGGCAGGGAAGCATTGGCGGAACTGAACGGGTCGCCTTCCCGCAACCGGGAGGACGTGCGGAATGCCGTTGACCGTATATCCGATCGGCCCGCGAAACGCGAAATGCCGTTCAAAGAGCGGCAAAAACTGCAGCGGAACGTGTGGAATTTGCCGCCGCTGCCGACAACGACGATCGGAAGCTTCCCGCAAACGGCGGAAGTGCGCCAGGCAAGACAGCTGTGGCGCAAAGGCGAATGGTCCAAGGAGCGGTACGATGAATTTATCCGGGAGCAGATCCGGGAATGGATACGGCTTCAGGAACAGATCGGCCTGGACGTGCTCGTGCATGGCGAGTTTGAACGGACCGACATGGTTGAATATTTCGGAGAAAAATTGGGCGGTTTCGCTTTCACGCAAAACGGCTGGGTGCAGTCGTACGGCTCGCGCTGCGTAAAACCGCCGGTCATCTACGGCGACGTTTATTTTATCAGCCCGATGACGGTCGAAGAAACGGTTTATGCGCAATCGCTGACAGAGAAGCCGGTGAAAGGGATGCTTACCGGTCCGGTGACGATATTAAACTGGTCGTTCGTGCGCGACGATATTCCCAGGAAGCAGGTGGCGTACCAGATCGCTCTCGCCCTGCGCAAAGAAGTCGAGCATCTGGAAGCGGCCGGAATCCGGATGATCCAGGTTGACGAACCGGCGCTTCGCGAAGGGCTGCCTTTAAGCCGGAAGCATTGGAACGAATACCTTGAGTGGGCCGTCAACGCGTTTCGCCTGGCCACCTGCACCGTCAAGGAAACGACGCAAATTCATACGCATATGTGTTACTGCGAATTCCACGACATTATTGATGCGATTCGGGAACTCGACGCGGACGTCATATCGATCGAAACTTCCCGCAGCCACGGCGAGCTGATCGCTTCTTTCGAACATCACACGTACGATAAAGGAATCGGGCTCGGCGTGTACGACATTCACAGCCCGCGGGTTCCG
The DNA here is from genome assembly GCA_041686835.1 of Paenibacillaceae bacterium. Classification (GTDB taxonomy): domain Bacteria; phylum Bacillota; class Bacilli; order Paenibacillales; family JAWLCZ01; genus JAWLCZ01. The sequence continues at coordinate 38,398 of JAWLCZ010000005.1, forward strand.
TCCGCGGATGAAATGCTCGGCATGATTGAGCGGGCGCTGCGCGTGCTTCCTCACGATCTGTTCTGGATCAACCCCGATTGCGGCTTGAAAACAAGAGGGAAGGAAGAAACCGTAGCCTCTCTGAAAAATATGGTGAGCGCGGCGCGCGAAGCGAGAAATAAACTCGGCGCCACGAAGTAATCCCGTTCAACAAGCCGGCAGTCCCATTGGACAAGCGATAACATCGCCCGGCGCATAGAAATGCCCCTTGGAACCGTCATTGGACAACCACTCGGGTTGATCCGATGACGTTCTACAGGGGCATTTTTCATGGACCGGATAATCGTTCAACGGGATTCCGGGCCGGATGCAATTTTTTTCATGCTGACGATCTGCACGCAGACACATAGCACCTCAATAGCCGTCTTCAACTCGTCCAGCGAAGGAAACGTAGGAGCTATGCGAATATTTCTGTCCCGCGGGTCTTTGCCGTAAGGGAATGTGGCTCCCGCCCTTGTCAAGGTGACGCCGGCTTCGGCCGCCATGTTCACGACGGCTTTGGCGCAGCCGTCCAGCGTGTTCAGGCTGATGAAATATCCTCCGTTCGGCTGATTCCACGATGCTATATTTTTTCCGCCCAGTTCGGATTCGAGTATGCCCAATACCGTATCGAATTTAGGCTTGATGATAGCGGCGTGCTTTTCCATATGCGCTTTGATATGGTCCAAATTTCTGAAGAAACGGACATGCCGAAGCTGGTTGATCTTGTCGGGTCCAATCGTTTGGACCGAAAGTTGCTTCCTTATCCAGTTCAGGTTGTTTTCGCTGGCAGCCATCATAGCGATGCCGGAACCGGGGAAAGTCATTTTTGAGGTAGAGCTGAAGATGAATACACGATCCGGATTTTTTGCCGCCTTGCAGGCCGTGAGCATATTTTTCAACGGATCGGGCTTGTCGGTTAAATGATGGACCGTATACGCATCATCCCAGAAAATTCGAAAATCGCCGGCTCGGGTACGCATCTTTGCCAGCCTGTCCACGACTTCATCCGAGTAGGTGATTCCATCCGGGTTACTGTACTTCGGAACGCACCAAATGCCCTTGACGGATTCATCTTCTCTTGCAAGCTTCTCCACTTTGTCCATGTCCGGTCCGTCATGCGTCATGTCCACGTTGATCATCTTGATATTGAAAAGCTCGCATATGGCAAAATGTCTGTCATAGCCCGGACACGGGCACAGGAATTTGACTTCCGGAAACTTCCCCCATGGAGCATCGCTGCCGTATACACCGTGCAACATGGCTCTCGACACGGTATCGTGCATCATGGAAAGGCTGGAATTTCCGCCTATGATGATTTCATCGGCACTGACTCCGAGCATTTGCGAGAATAATTCCTTTGCCTCGGGTATCCCGCCCACACCCCCGTAGTTGCGGCAGTCGATGCCGCCGGCAGCCATCAGGTCGTTATCGGATTTCAATAGATCCAGCATCCCCATCGAAAGGCGTAGTTGTTCGGGGCAAGGCTTTCCCTTGGACATATCCAGACGCAAATTCCACTTCTTGTATCCCTCATACTTTTCCTGCAATTTCAAATAAAGCCCGTTCCGTTCCGCAGCGCTCAAAGCATGAAAGTCACTCATCCTTACGGCCCCCTTAAATCCGGATTAGCCCCGGCAGCATGCCGCACAAGGCATTCAGCCGGTTATAACATGAATCATCGCCGGTGCTTCCTCCACGAGCCGCACTTGATTTCGGGACAGCCTCTCGAATCGTGCCAGACGTAAACCCATCCCGACCTTTTGCCGCTCACATCGCTAATCCATACGCGATCATAGTCGTTATCGGCGCCAGGCCCGCGGTAGTCTTCCAGTTCATCCATCGCCGCAAGCGCCTCCGCCTCCACCGTCAGCCATTCCCCTTCTACGATGATCCCGCCCGGATCGATTACGAGCGCCGGATAATCGCCGGCATCGTACATCCGCCCGCGCACCGTTCCCTGCTCTACGGATACGACATAGGGGGCGGCAATCCGGTGGTTGGCTTCCCCAACCATCAGCGTCCCGTATACGAATACATCGACAATACCGTTCATCGTCCGCCCAACCTTCCTTTCATGACAAATGATCACTTTACCGCCAATTGTTCGCGCTTCGGACCGACCGAGATGAAACGAACCGGAACGCCGATAAGTTTTTCGATGTATTCGACATACTGCCGCGCCTCCGCAGGCAGATCAGCGAATTTGCGGACATGGGATATATCGCGCTTCCATCCCGGAAGCATCCGGTAAACCGGTTTGGCCTTTTCGAGAAGGGCGGGAACGGGAAAATCGGTCGTCTCCTTTCCGTCCACTTCGTATGCGACGCATACCGGAATTTCATCCCGATATTTCAAGACGTCGAGCAGCGTTAACGCCGATTCCGTCGCTCCCTGCAAACGGCAGCCGTACCGCGTCGCCACAGCGTCGAACCAGCCTACGCGCCGCGGACGCCCGGTTTTTGCTCCGTATTCGCCGGCATCCCCACCCCGTTCGCGCAGTTCTTGCGCCTCGCCGCCGAATATCTCTGTCACGAACGGACCCGCTCCGACACAGGTGGAGTAGGCTTTGACCACCGCAATAATGCGGCTGATCGCATAAGGCGGCAGTCCTGCCCCGACCGCGGCAAATCCCGCCAGCGTGGACGAAGACGTCGAGAACGGGTAAATGCCGTGATCCGGGTCGCGGAGCGCCCCGAGCTGGCCTTCAAGGACAATGTTCCGGCCCTGCCGCCAGCCTTCCTGCAGCAAGGCGGATGTATCGCACACGTAAGGCTTGATTTGGTCCGCATCTTCGAGTATACCCGGCAGCAGTTCTTCGACCCGCAATGCCGGTTTGCCGTAAAGATGCCGGAGCAGCACGTTTTTTGCCGCGAGGGACGCTTCCAGTCTCGCTCTGAGGCGGTTCTCGTCGAACAAATCGGCCGTCTGTACGCCTAATTTCAAATATTTATCGGCATAGAACGGGGCGATACCCGATTGCGTCGAACCGAACCGGTTATGACCGAGCCGTTCCTCTTCCAAAACATCGAACAGCAGGTGGTAGGGCATGACGACCTGCGCGCGATCGGATATGCGCAGTGCGGGTTCGGGAACGCCCCGCGCCACAAGCTCCTCCTTTTCCTTCAGAAAATCGCGTATACTGAGCGCCGCCCCCGGGCCGATCACGTTGATTACATCCGGATAAAATACGCCCGAAGGCAGCATATGCAGAGCAAATTTACCGTAATCGTTTATAATCGTATGCCCCGCGTTCCCGCCGCCCTGATAGCGGACGACGAAGTCCGCCTGTTCCCCGAGCACATCCGCTATTTTGCCCTTCCCTTCGTCTCCCCAATTCGCGCCAACCACCGCCGTTACCGCCATATCCTTCACCTTTCCTTCGATTGTTTTCATGCTCATTTCCCATTATAATGAAGGCAATCTTATAAGTATAATTGATATTTATTATATTTGATATAAAGGTGGTTTATATCTTGAGCCAGATGGAACTGTATCGCGTGTTTTACTTCACGGCCCGCGCAGGAAGCATCTCCAGGGCGGCGGAAGAGCTGTATATTACGCAACCGGCAATCAGTTATGCGATCAAACAATTGGAGCAGAAGCTCGGGGGTCCACTGTTTTTCCGGACGTCCAAAGGCGTCAAGCTGACGGCGGAAGGGAGCGTGCTGTACAAATATATGGAGCAGGCGTACAATTACATTACAGCGGCGGAAAACAAAATCGCGGAAATGCACAATTTGCGGAGCGGAGAAATCCGAATCGGAGCAAGCGACACGCTGTGCAAACATTATTTGCTTCCCCATCTTGAAGATTTCCACAGCGCATACCCGGACATCACCATCCATGTTACAAACCGGACGACTCCGGAAACGGTCAAACTGCTTAAGGAAGGAAAAATCGATTTCGGCATCGTCAGCCTGCCGGTTGAAGACAGCCGTCTTGTCGTTCGCGAAACGCTCTCGATTCAGGATTGTTTCGTAGCCGGAAAACGGTATGCCGAGCTGGCCGACACTTCCGTTTCGCTCAAGCGGCTGATGGAGTATCCGTTAATTTTGCTGGAGCGCGGGAGCAATACGCGGAACTACCTGGACGATTACGCACGTAAGCACGGTTTCACCCTGTCTCCCGAAATCGAGCTGGGCAGCATCGACCTGCTCGTGCAGTTCGCGAAAAGCGGCCTTGGCGTTGCCTGCGTCATTAAAAATTTCGTAACCGACGAACTTCGGGAAGAAGCGATCTTCGAGGTTCGCGTGAACGAGCCGATTCCTCCCCGCAGCATCGGCGTCATTACGAACAAAGACGTCCCGCTGTCCGCAGCGGCCCGCCATTTTCTGCTTCAACTCGGCGTTTCGTGAAAAACCGGCTGGAAGGATCAATCGGAATGTTTCGAATCGCCATGGAACAACGATTCATATCGAGATGGTGATGCCAGTGAGTTCAAATCCATTCGACCGCCTTACCGGACGCAAAAACAAGCACGATATATTCAACTCTTTCGGGTTGCTGCTGATTCCGAAACATACGGTGCTGAAAAAGGAACATATCGAAATTCTGCGGAAACACGACATATCGATTGCGGATCATGAGCTCGAACCGGGTGAAGAGACGCCGCAAACTCCGGAAAAATTGATCGACAGAGCCACGGAAGAAATACGGGACATCTTTCAAACGATTCGGACCATACAAAAAATCCCGATGGCGGAAGTAAGAAGCAGGATTATTCCGTGCATCTCCCAAGCCGCCGAAAACCCGAGCTTGTTCAGCATCTTATCCGGCTTGCAGGCCAAAGACGACTACACGTACCGCCATAATATCGGCGTCGGCGTCATGGCCGCGCTGCTAGGCAAATGGCTTCATTTGAGTTCGGAAGAATTGTCGTTATTAACCGTATCGGCGGCGCTTCACGATGTCGGCAAAATCAACATTCCGGACAGCATCCTCAATAAACCCGGCAAATTCACCGATGCCGAATATGAATTGATGAAGCGGCATACCGTTATGGGTTACGAAATCATTCAAAATACCCCCGGCCTGAATCCCCGCGTCGCGCTTGTGGCGCTGCAGCATCATGAACGGGAAGACGGCGGAGGCTATCCGTATGGCATTACGGGAGAGCAAATGGATGTGTTCAGCAAAATCGTCGCGGTGTCCGATGTGTTTCACGCGCTGGCCTCCAACCGGATTTACCGGCGAGCGGTTCCTTTTTATCGCGTGATGGAACAAATGCTCAATGAAGGATTCGGGAAACTGAACACGGAAATATGCGCTGTTTTCGTACAGCGGATGATGGACATGTCGGTCGGATCCGAGGTCGTATTAACCAACGGTATGCGAGGGCAAATCGTACTCATCCATCCCCACGATCCCGTCAACCCGCTCGTTCGATCCGGCGACCGGTACATCGATTTGAGCAAGGAGCGTGAAATCCATTTGGAGCAAATCGTCGGATAAAAAAACATCCCGGAAAGGGATGTGCGTAATCAGCCGGGCCGCGATCAGTCACGGGTGTCCGCAACCCGGCTTTTTTTCTTTCTCTTGTTATCTTTCTCCAGCATCTTTGCCTTTTGCCGTTCCTTGGCGGCGAGATGGGCCAGTTCCTTCTCCATTTTTCTGTAGCTTTGAAACCGCCCGGGATCGAGCATTCCCGTACGCAGCGCATGTTTCACCGCACACTTCGGCTCGCCGTGATGCCTGCAGTCGCTGAAAAAACATTGCCGCGCCAGCTCTTCGATATCGTGGAACGTGCCTTGCAGCCCGTCTTCGGCATGCCACAGCTGCAGCTCGCGCATGCCCGGCGTATCGATGATGCATCCCCCTTGCGGAAGAAGAAACAGCTCGCGATGCGTGGTCGTATGTCTGCCGCGGTCGTCTCCTTCCCGGACCTCGTGCACCTTTTGCACTTCACTGCCGATCAGTCGGTTGATGATCGACGACTTCCCCGCTCCCGAGGATCCGAGCAGCGCGACCGTCCGCCCTTTATGCAAATACGGCGCCAACGCTTCCATGCCCTGCATCGTCAATGCGCTCACCGCAAGAACCGGAACGCCGAACGCGACCGCTTCCATTTCCGCTATTTTTTGCCCGACGTCGGGGCAAACATCCGCCTTGTTTAACACGATGACGGGATTCGCGCCGCTCTCCCAGGCGAGAATAAGGTACCGTTCCATTCGGCGCGGGTTGAAATCGTTGTTCAGCGCGCAGACGAGAAATACGGTGTCCACATTGGCGGCGACGATTTGTTCTTCCGTGTCGTAACCGGCCGTCTTGCGGGAAAATTTGCTGAACCGCGGAAGAATGGCGTGAATCGTCGCTCTTTGCTCCCCCTCGTGCGCACGGACGACGACCCAGTCGCCGACCGCCGGGTAATCGCCCCTCCCTTCCGCCTGATGCCGCATTTTGCCCGAAACTTGCGCCAGCATCTCCCCTTGTTCGGTATAAATCCGGTACATATGCTGATGCTCGAGAAAGACCCGGCCGGGGCAGAACCCGAGTCCGGCATAATCCGCAAAATGCCGGTCGAAGCCGGAGTTCCATCCTAACGCCGCCAAATCCATACATAACTCCCCTTTCCCGTCAGCATAAGTCAAACTCCACCGGCCAGATCAGCATGCCGGGCTGCCGCGCTTTGGCGGACACTTCACGGCAATATTGCACCACCTTGCGGTTTTCGCGGTTCAATATTTTGATCATCGCCGCCTCCCAAACGTTCGTTTCCGATTCATAGGGAATGCCGATCATCCGTTTTGCGGCGGCGGAATCGGGATGAACCGGGACTTCCAGATGCTCCGCTTCGCGATCGGCAATTTTCGCATCGATGAAGGCGAGCAGAGCGGCTGCCGCTTTCTTGTCCTTGGCCAGAAAATAACGGATGTTCTCGGGACGTTCCGCTTCATAGCGAACGTATCCGGCCACACGGCCGTCGATGGTCACGACGGATGACCGGTATTGGCGGCTCGTCGTGATCCAATCGGTGTGATCGAGCGGCCGGGAAACAGGGCGAGATCCGTATCTTCGAACCACTGCTCCCACATGGCCGTCAGTTCCGGAAGATCGCCCGCCTCCACTCTTCTCTCTTCCGCTTTATATTCGGACGCGGGCAGCTCGCTCCGCTTCAGTTTGATATGGCACGCTCCGAACATGCCCGTCTGGTAACCGAACCTCGGGTAGTAACCGGTATGCCCGAGCAAAAATACAAACTGGCACCCTTTTGCCGCAGCCCGTTTGTGGCCTTCTTCCATCAGCATGCCGCCTGCTCCGCGCTTCTGGAAATCCGGATGAACCGCAATGGGGGCGAGCGCCGCCGCTTTAAGCATCTCCCCGCCGACTCGAACATGATGTATTTGAAACAGCGCGTGTCCGATGACTTCGCCGTCCGCTTCGGCAACCAACGACAGCTCCGGATCGAAGTCCGCCCGATGACGGTGCACGTCAACGAGCAGCGTTTCCGACATGAAGGGCTGGTAGGTGAAGGCAAGCGCATGAATTTCCGCGATGCGGTGATAGTCCCGCACCCGTTCCGGGCGTATCGTAATGCGCATAGGCCATCCCTCCTCTTAAGTGACGGCTTTTTTGAAGGAGCCGCGCATTTTCACGATGATTTTGCGAATGCTGTCTTCGGAAAGGTGATACCTTTGCGACAGCTCGGTCGTCGGCATCCCGCTTTTGTACAATCGGTAAATTTCCTGGTTCCTTCTTTCGATAACGAGGCGGGTCCCGTTATTTTCGCCCCATCCGGCGCGCTTTTCTTCTTTTTTCGGTATATAAATCAGTTCCCCCTGGATGTACTGCTGCAGTTCTTTTAATAAGCTAGGCGGAAGAAAATCCTTCCCGTTCTTGTAACTCATGGATGAAAACCTCCCGTAAATGTACTTGTTTTCCGTATGGCACATGGAATTGGTTTGCTGCGGTTCTCATCGGTTTCACCTCCATAGTTGATTTTGGACACAAAAATCCCGTGGACTACCATCCACGGGACCGGAAAGAAATAAAAAAACACGATAACCGTATCGTGCCTGCTTACTCCTGTATTCGTGCAGAATATCATAATCAGGTGATGGTTAGTCATTAAACATGTATTCAGTTATAGAACAAACACCTCTAAAGTTTTGTTGAACATTACCAAAGCCATGTAAGACCTCTCCTTTCACCTGGAATCGGTTTCATTGAACATTCCCATTATATAACTGATATGTAAACGGCGCAAGCCCATTTTATGGAGGAGGCCTCGCGGCCTCCCACTGTCTCCGTGTTAAACGGAGATCACCTCTGCGGTAGTAATCAAAACGATCACGCTCCTTTCCTTAGATTGCCGGCAAGTTTAGTGTACCCGATACCGCCCGGAAGAAAAAGGGAAACAATCGTTATAGCTGATTTTTCCCTGATTTGTAACCGCCGGTCAAAGCCGCAGGTCAAATTTCACTTCGAACATGCGTTTCCACGGCAGTTCGACATCCGTCACCGCAATCCGTTCCCCTATCTCCGGCTGAAGGTACTGAGCGGCAAATGCATCCAGTTTCGTTTGAATGATCGCCTCCACTTCCTTTTGCACGTGCGAAACATGGAAATATCCCGCATTCAGGCGGGGGAGGTCGTGCTCGACCACATCCTGGCGGACGACGGCTTGATACCCCCAATCCTCGACGAGGCGGCAATAATAAAATTCCCTGCTCTTTTTGCGCCGTTTCGCGTCGTCAGAACGCTGCTTCCTGTAGTACGATTCGATGACGGCGTGCGCAATGGCGGTTCCGAGCGAGTTGCCCGAAGTGTTCCATCCGGCGTAGGCGCTGATGCCGTGAAGCAGGCCCGTTTTGGCGAGCAGTTTCATCAACGAATGATCGCCGCCGTTCGGCAGCGCCACATCGGCCAGGGCGACGAGACGTCCGTCCCGGATGAAGCGGCGCAGCGCCTGGGTGAATTCCCGGATATTCACTTCCGAAAAGTAGGAGCGGTGGCGTTGATGATACGGCACGGTCGCCTCCGACATTTGCGACGGCCCGACGGCGGCGGAATGAACCATCAGAATGACGTCGGCCGACGGCGAATAATCGACGATGTGCGCCCCCGCGGCCGTAATATGATGTTTGACGCTTTCGTTAAGCGTGCGGTCCTCGTACTTCGGAATGCAGTAAGGTCCCAGCGTCGACGAGTATCGCACGAAGATGTCCGGCGCATGCCGTTTCGTATCGCAAAATATGCGGGCAAACAACGTGCAGCCGATTTCGTCGGCTCCCGGATAGATCATGACGCGATCCGCCAAAACAAGACGCTACGTTTTCAACGCGAGGCGGCGCTGTTCCATCGGGGAGAAACCGTATTCGGCATTGTCGTCCAAAGGGATAACCAGAAAATCGATGATGCCGGAGGCCGTCATATCCACTACCGTTTCGTTGACGAAGGCGTTCACCCCGCGGCGGTGTAAATAATCGGCGAGGACGGACGGGGGAATACTTCTGCGGATCGTTTCAAACTGCTGCCGTTCCGCCGGGTCCAGCGGCTCTTGCGCGGATTTGTCCTTGTACCATCCGTAAAGAAAAAGTTCGCGCCCGAAATTCGCGTAATAATCGGGCTCTTCCTCGCTGCCGGAATACGCGGGGACCCGCATAATCAAACTGAACGCGTAAATCCGCAGATTCGGATTCCGTTCTTTCAGGCGCTCAAGCAGGCGCAGCCGCCGCAAACATTGCTCCTTCGGCAAGCGGTGCAGCCTGGACGGAACAATCCCGCCGTAGACAAGCATGTCGACGGATACGAGCAAATTATCGGCGTCCCCCGCTTCCTCCGTCAGCCACTCCGCCACCGTTTCCGCATCGGCGGGCCGTTTTTTGTCGCCCAGGATCCGAATATCCGGCGCTGAAAGCTCGAAGTCCGTCATCGCCGCCAATTGTTGGGGGTAACGGTAGTTGCATGGCCGTTCATCCAGCGGCAAATAAACCATCTTGCCCATCACGTCACCTCTATCCGCTTATTCTATTTTCATATGTATTCACAAACGAAAAAACCCTTCCTCACGCGACAAAAAGAATGTATTCCCGATCCGGGGATATTGCCCTGATGTTGCCCATGTTCAAAGGACAATTTCATGTTTTTGTTAATTATAATGATGGATTTAAAAAAGAAAACCCGCTTCCGAGAATCAGAAATTCTCACTGCTTATCTACCGGATTTGACCCAAGCGAACAAAGAAAAGGAGAGTTAAGGAAAGGCCTAGTTTTAATGAGAGCGGTGGCTGTTTCCGAAGAGCATTTAGATATTATAAATTCTGTTCGCATATGATCTATGGCAATAAAACATCGAAAATACATGTGTAAGTAGTTCGAGAAGGCGCCAACATCCTATAAACCAGCTAAGCGCAGTCAAGTATTTTTTTAAAAATAGGGTGCGTGTCCCGTAAAATGAGCATACTCAAATAAACCTACATCAAGATGTAAGTATATGGTAAAATATTCCTCAAAAATATGACTATTATTCTGCTTTAAAAGGGATTCCAGATGCCGTAAATCATCCGCAACAGCTTATGACAGGCACATAAAGGGAACTGGCAAGAATTTATGCGACAAAGTGCGAAAGATTGGCGGCTGTATCCACAACTTACGGGAGAACCGCTTAGCAGTATTAAGTGTCCAGCATTGTTTATCACGGGGGAACATGATAAGTTTGCCGGTGAGGAAAGACTAAAAATATTGAGTTCCCTTGTAAAAGGATCCCGTTACCTCGTTGTCCCTGGTGGTAGTCACAGACCTCATATGCTAAGAGAAAGTCCCATCTATGTTAACAATTCAATTCTTGATTTTTTAGCATCAAACCCGATCCAATAAACTGAAAAGAGGAAATAACATGCTTTCCATAATAAAAGGGCCTTATTTACAATGGCCGACTGAAAATTCCATGACGATCATGTGGGAGACGTCGGAACCAGCTTCCTCAAGAGTGGACGTATTATTGGCGGAAAGAATACACAGTGGATATCAGGGGAATTACAAAAAACCGGAACATGTGATCTCGAGCGTCTTTAATGAGAGTCATGCAACGATTCATCAACTCACTGTAACAAACTTGGAGCCCGTAACACTTTATTTTTATAACATTAACTCAGAGAATAAGCATGGGGAAAAGATCCAATCCGGACCACATCCATTCAAGACGGCAACACCAAAAGGGGTACCATTTTCATTTACTGTGACAAGTGAAACAGGAGGATATAGCGGTTTTGATCAGTCTAATGGACAAATCAATAAAAATATTTTTAAACAAATGCAAAGATATCGGCCAGATATAACCTTATTTATCGGTGATATTGTCAATGATGGAAGAAACTATGAGGATTGGGGGAAGTATTTTTTCGATCCCGGGAGGGACTTTTTAACGAGCACGCCTTTTTATACCTGTTTGGGTAATCATGAATATAATGCTTCATGGTATTATGACTTTTTTGCTTTTGCCCCACCAAAAAATTATTATTCATTTGATTATGGGGATGTTCATTTTATATGCTTAGACAGCACGGATTTCATAAAACCGGAAAGTTACCCTCACAGCACAGGAGATATCGGTCCGGGAAATGCGCAATTTGACTTCCTTATCCGCGATTTACAGTCAACCTCAGCTAGATGGAAAATCGTCTTTTTTCATTATCCTCTGTATATATCAGGCGGATACCAGGTCGAGGACTTGCGAAAGCTTTGTCCAGTCTTGGAAAAGTACGGCGTTGATTTGGTTTTTAATTCACATACGATCGTATATGAACGTAGTCATCCGCTCCGTTCTGGCAAGATTGATTTTGAAGATGGAATTATATATATTGTTGCCGGCGGCGCAGGGGCCATGCCTGAATGGCTGCTCCCGAAGAGAGGATGGCATACATCTCAATCTTTGGCGGTACCACATTTTGTGCAGGTCATTGCGACTTCAGACAATTTGGAAATTCGAGCAATCGATGATGAAGGTCGTTTGTTCGACGCATTTCGTATAAGGAAAGATGCAGATGGAAAAAAAGTATTTCTCTAGTAAAAGGGTTAATCAAAATAATGCTTTCGGTTGGTGTATTAAATATGAATTTGTTGATAAAAAACATTACTCACAGTGAGCTTGAAGAGTTTATTAATATTCTTAACGAAGCAAGGACATGGCTGAAAAATCAAGGTATGGAGATGTGGAATGAGAACCAAGTCACTGCCCAAAACCTGTTGAAGAATAATTCACTTGATCAAATGTACATAGCATATTCTAACAAAGAGTCAGCAGCCGTTATGATTCTTCAAGAGGAAGATACACTTTGGTCGGATGACGAAAGCAGAAACGATTCCTTATTTTTGCATAAACTTGCTATACGAAGAAGGTACGCAAAAAGCGGCTTATCTCAAGAAATGATCAATTGGGCTAAAAACAGAGCCAAACAATTGAACAAAATGTATTTAAAACTTGACTGTGCTGCTGACCGACCTAAATTGTGCAAATTTTATGAAAGTCAGGGTTTTAAAAAGGTAAGAGAAAAACTGGTATTAGGTAAATATTCGACTGCGTTTTATGAATTTCATATTACATAAGTCCGGAGGGAAAGTCGTGAAAGAGGTACTTATTACAGGGGCTAATCGTGGCTTAGGATACTCTATGACCAAACAATACCTTAACCATATTGATACCAGAGTTTTTGTTGTCGTAAGAAAGATTGAAGCGGCTCATCAGTTGAAAAATGAATTTAAAGATTTGGTAATCCCTATCGTTGTAGATTTGGGACATGACGGTTGTATTCCAGTTTTACAAAATGTTATTAAAGAACATACTGATCGCTTGGATGTAGTGATAAATAATGCGGGAATACCTTCCAGTATACCCGACTT
>JAWLCZ010000006.1:0-47293 GCA_041686835.1 Paenibacillaceae bacterium
AGAAATGGAACAGAAATGGAACAGAAAAGGAACAGAAATGGAACAGAAATGGAACAGAAAAGGAACAGAAATGGAACAGAAATGGAACAGAAAAGGAACAGAAAAGGAACAGAGAAGGAACAGAGATGGAATAGAGATGGAATAGAGATGGAATAGATATATGCATATTGCTCAGTAAATGGAATTGTCTGATAGGTTTCAGATTAGATCTTGCTTGTCAGATAGGTTTTGGATCAGATCTTGATTTGAGTAAACCCGTGTGAAGGATTTCCAGCGCCACCGGCGAATATATTGTACCAGGTTAGCGGGTGTCATTCCATGGACACGAACCGTTGAATATGTTTTCGAGGTGATATGCGTTGGCATTTTTTCTAGGTATCGACATCGGCACTTCGGCAGTAAAATGCATTCTCGTAGATGAGCAGGGGAACGTAAATAACGGATACAGCGTCGAATATCCGCTGCTTACGCCGCACCCCGGGTGGGCGGAGCAGCATCCAGAAGATTGGTGGAACGCGACGGTGCAGTGCGTAAGCCGGCTGCTGCAGTCATCGGGGGTGCGCGGAACGGAAGTGATTGGCGTCGGATTGTCCGGTCAAATGCACGGTTCCGTCTTTCTCGACGAACACTTGAACGTCATTCGTCCGGCACTGCTCTGGTGCGATCAGCGCACAGCGGCGGAATGCGAATGGATCGAACGGACCATAGGCAAAGACCGTTTGGGAGTATTGACCGGCAATAAAGCGCTTACCGGTTTTACCGCGCCGAAGGTCGTCTGGCTGCGGAACAACGAACCGGACAATTACAGCAAAGTGGCACACCTCATCCTGCCTAAAGACTATGTTCGCCTGAAGCTGACCGGCGCCCTCGGCATGGACATGGCCGATGCAAGCGGCACGCTGCTGCTCGACGTGGCGCACCGCCGCTGGTCCGAAGAAGTCGTGAACGAACTGGGCATTCCGCTGAATTGGCTGCCTCCTCTTTATGAAAGCAGCGATATCGCCGGATATGTGCTGGCCGAAGCGGCGGCATTGACGGGACTGGCGGAAGGCACCCCGGTCGTGGCCGGGGGCGGCGACCAGGCTTGCGGAGCGGTAGGCGTTGGCGTCGTGAAAAGAGGAATCGCTTCCGTCGCCCTCGGCACTTCCGGCGTCGTCTTTGTTCATGATGAATCGTATCAGGTCGACGATCAGTTCAGGCTTCACTCTTTCTGCCACGGCGTCCACGGCAAATGGCACCGGATGGGCGTCATGCTTTCGGCAGGCGGTTCGTTCCAATGGTGGAAAAACCATTTCGGCTACGAAGAGCAGCAGCGCGCGGATCAAGAAGGAAACGACGTCTATGAACATTTGACCGCCCTTGCGGAAACGGCTCCTTTGGGCAGCGAAGGTCTTTTGTTTCTGCCGTATTTGACCGGAGAAAGAACGCCGTATCCCGACCCGAAAGCGCGCGGTGGTTTTATCGGCTTAAACGTGCGCCACGGGAAAGCCCACTTGACGCGGGCCGTTCTTGAAGGAATTACGTTCGGCTTGCGGGATTCGCTTGAACTGATGAAGGAATCGGCCGTGGAAATCAGCGAACTCCGCGTCAACGGCGGCGGCGCGCGCAGCCCGTTCTGGCGGCAAATGATCGCCGACATTTTCGGCTATCCGGTAGTCAACGTCAATTCGACGGACGGACCCGCTTACGGAGCGGCGATTATGGCCGCTTCGGGCGTGCTGAAGCAGGATATTTCGGCGCTTTGCGACCGGTGGATTCGCGTTGTGGATCGTACCGAGCCGGACGCCGCAAATTCCAGCCGCTATGAATCGTATTACCGCATTTACCGCAGTTTGTATCCGGCGTTAAAACCGTCGTTCCATCAATTAAGCGATTTGGTGCAATAAGCGTATACGCATCGGTCTGAGCACCGTCCGGCATATCCGGGCGGTTTTTTCTATGGTTTTTTATTTAAAATTATTATAATTTGATATTGACTTTAAAATAATTCTTTGTTACATTTATGTCATGCAATTGATAACCATTATCAACAAGGAGGAATCATACATGGCACAACGTTTGGTAGGAAAACCTGCACCTGATTTTACAATGGAGACCGCACTCGGAAACGGCAAACATTTCGGTAAGGTGACTTTATCCGACTATAAAGGCAAATGGCTCGTATTTTTCTTTTACCCGCTCGATTTCACGTTCGTTTGCCCAACGGAAATTACCGCATTGAGCGAAGCCTACGAGCAGTTTCAGGCGCTGGACACGGAAGTGCTGGGCGTAAGCACGGACAGCAAATTTTCCCACCGTGCATGGATTAACACGCCGCGCGAGCAAAACGGCTTGGGCCCGTTGAACTTCCCTCTTGCTTCCGACATTACGAAACAAGTCGCGCGCGATTACGGCGTGCTGATTGAAGAAGAAGGCGTCGCGCTGCGCGGGCTGTTCATCATCGATCCCGAAGGCGTAGTGAAATACCAGGTCGTAAACCATAACGACGTCGGCCGCAGCGTGGATGAAACATTGCGCGTGCTGCAGGCGCTTCAGGCGGGCGGATTGTGCCCGGCCAACTGGAGACCGGGACAAAAGCTTTTGTAACGGTTCACGTGTCTATCGCTGCCGTTGCAAGTCTGCTGTAACGGTTCAAGCTTGCCATGCGTAGAAGGGAGGCTAACGAATTGAAACCATCGGTTATCGTCTACACAAGCACCGGATGCCCGCACTGCCATAAAGTGAAAGAGCAGCTTCAATCCTGGGGCGTTCCGTATGAGGAAAGAAACGTTTCCGAATCAGCGGAATATTTTGAACAGCTGCAGCAAAGAAAAATTTTCGGCACCCCAGCTACATTGATCGGCGACAAGATTGTTCTCGGCTTCCAACCGGCCAAGATGATGTCGTTGTTAGGATTGGACGAGGCGGGCAAATCGGAAACAGAGGCGGAGGGGAGCAAATCGGAAGCGCGGAACGAAACGGACGAACGGAGCGCAAACGGGGCTTCCTCGAGCGAAGCTTCGGAGCGTTCGATTTTCCGCCAGGCGGATCAGGCGGCGCTGAATGAAGTGTACGATTTCGTCGCGATCGGCGGAGGGCCCGCAGGCGCTTCCGCAGCCGTTTACGCCGCCCGGGCCAAATTAAAAACGCTCGTTATCGATAAAGCGCCGACGGCCGGCACGCTGGCCATCACGCACAAAATCGCCAATTATCCGGGCGTCAGAAAACAGCTGACCGGACTGGAGCTGCTGACGGAGATGCAACTTCAGGCCAAAGATTTCGGCGCCGAGTTTATCCGCACGAACGTGCTGGAGGTCGACTTCTCCGATCCGGAAATCAAGAAGCTCCGCGTGCCCGAAGGCACGATTAAAGCCAAAAGCGTCTTTATCGCCGTCGGAGCGAAGGCGCCGTCCGCCAAAATTAAAGGCGAAGAACAGTTTGCCGGCCGCGGCGTAAGTTACTGTTCCACCTGCGACGCCGCCTTCTTCGAAGGAAAATCCGTCGTCGTGGCCGGAGACAACGAAGAAGCGGTTCAAGAGGCGGAAACGCTGGCCAAATACTGCAAAGAAGTGAAGCTGCTCATTCCCGGAACCGGCATCAAAGGCCAAACGCAATTGTCCGATCTGGAAGCGAAACCGAACGTGACCGTATACCGCAACCATCGCATCAAGGAAATCGCCGGCGATCAGTCGGTCGAACGGGTCGTTATTCTAGACGCGGAGCGCCGCGAACAGACTTGGCCGGCAGACGGCGTGTTCTTGTACCTCGCCGGAATGAAACCGGGCACCGATTTCCTGAAGAACCAGGTGCGGCGCGACGAGGAAGGGTATGTCATCGTGGACGAACAGTTGAGAACGAACGTCGACGGTGTGTTTGCCGGCGGAGACGCGCGGAAAACGCCGGTTAAGCAGGCGGTGCTTTCGGCCGCAGACGGCTGCCTTGCCGCGCTGGGCGCGGAACAATACGTCAACCGGCGCGCCAAGATGCGTCCGCAATACGTTTAAGACCACCCGGAAACAGGAGCCTCCCGGCAGGGACGGCTCCTTCTTGTATCGGTTTTGCATAGCCTATTTGGTAAAGATGTGATCGCCGATACGCTTGATTTGCGGGCGGGTCCAAATCCATTTGGAAGTAGCTGTCTTTGGGTTGAAATAATACAGCGCGTTGCCGGTAGGATCCCATCCGTTGATGGCGTCCATGACTGCCTTGTATGACGTTTCATCCGGTTCCAACCATATTTGTCCGTCGGCAACGGCAGTGAACGCGCCGGGTTGAAAAATAACTCCGGAAATCGTATTGGGAAACAATGGACTTTCCAGACGGTTAAGCACTACCGCGGCAACAGCGACTTTCCCGATATAAGGCTCGCCTCTCGCCTCCCCGTGCACCGTTTGGGCCAGCAGCCTGATTTCGCTCTTGCTGAACCGGTTGGACACGGCGAGCGGCTTCCCGGATCCGGTGCCCGTCGGATGCATTCCGGGCCTCCAATTTTTCGTCGCTTTCCAGAGCATCAATTTCGTTTTGGGTCCGACAACACCGTCCACCTTCATGCCGAATTTCCATTGAAACGTACGTACCGCCCGCAGCGTTCTCCAACCGTATTGCCCGTCTATTTTACCTTTGTAATATCCGAGAAACGCAAGTCTTCCCTGCAGTTCGTACACATCACCGCCGCGCGAGCCCACTTTTAAGGTCGTTTTGCCGAACGAGTACGAATATTTCGGGACGACGGCAAACAGCAGCGCGATGACGCATAATGCGCTGAGCAGAATGACCACCCTGCTTCTGGAACGTAACATAAAAAAACACCTCCATGACTGTAGTATGGAAGTGTTTCAAATCATATATGCATTGGAATCATCGGTTGAAAATAAACCCCGCCTATGCCGTCCGATTTATGTGTTTCATGAACCCGCTCTCGCAGGTGGGTGTCCGCAGAAGCGTTTTTGAGATCCCTTTTCGAGGGCGTGTCAGCCGCGCTTCAATGTAGGACTCCCTTGAAACAGTCATTGGTTCAAAACAACGTGAAACCGAAACGCACATCGCAGGATTTATTTCGTGTAATCCTTATTATAGTCGGTACCGGCACGAAAGTAAACCGATGATCCGATTCACTTATTTCCATACCGGGTAAAAGGCGTCATTACGGCCGCTCCAAACGGTTTTCGTTCTCTTCTCCCGCCCCGGCGTCCTCCAGTTGGCTTTGCCGAAGCTGTTCCTGTTTCGCCTGCAAATTCTGAAACATGCGGTAAAAATGCCAAAACGAAATATACGCAATAATACTGCCCATAAAAAACGGGATGAGGAACGTAAAATGCCAGAAGCTGACGTATACGATAAATAAGTTGGAGATCAGCAGCGTCAGCGAACGGACGGGATGAACGATGGAAATCAGGAACGAATTTTTAATGCTTTGAAACAATTTCATTTGGTAATGCACGATGATCGAAAAGAAATTGACGAAAGAGATCGCAACAATCAGAAACAAGGAAATAAACAAATACGAAATGTACTGCAGCGCGTTCGGCAGCCCTATATAAAAACGGTAATTGATAAACAGGACGACGCCAAGCAGCAGAAAAATGATTCCCCCCAGCATGCTCTGGCGGTAATTTTCCTTATATCCGCGGAAAAACGTTTTAAACAGCGGCACGTCCTCTTCTCCCATCGTCCATTTGCGCGCCACGACGAACATCGCCGATGTTGCCGGAAACAGCAAAAACGGAGAGATGATCATGATTAAAATGAGCGTGATATAAAAGTTTTCCACGCTCGGGGAATGCAGGGCGACAAGCAGCAAATAAAATACCGGGAGCGAGCACAAAAGCCAGAGAAGGTTGATGACCGAAAAACGCATAATCCATTCGGATATGCGGTACAAACCCCCCATGAATCCTCTCGTTTCCAAGCCGTTTTCCTCCTCGAAAAGGTTGTCTACACTCTACTATAATATACATCGATGCTCAGGAAAAGTAGAAAAGACGAAGCAGGAGCTTCGCCCTTTCGATTACACTTTCACGATGTCTTCCGAACTTTTCGTTTTCGGACGCCTGCCGTTATTTTCCTTGTAGGAGCGCGATCCCGAGCCGTCCCGGCCCCCGGAACGTGTGCTGCCGTACGGGCGGGAACCGGATCTTCCGGAACCGAACGTTCCGGACAAGCGTCTGCCCGACGAGCGGACATCCCCTCTTTTCTTCTTCACCCGCAACGGCTCTTCCGGCGTCAATTCGATTTCAACGTCTTTCTTTTCGCCGGCCAGCAGCTTCATCGCCGCAGCCAAAAGCTGCACGGAATCATACTGTTCGAGAAGCTGGATGGAAATTCCTTTGAATTCGCCGGAATTTTCGTTCTGTACCACTTCAATCAGCCGCTCGGCGATTACTTTTTGCTTGCCTTCGATCGCCTGCGCCAAACTCGGCACCGGTTTCTTCATGATCCGGTGGCGGGTCACTTTTTCGATAAAATGCAGGTGATCCGTTTCACGGGGTGTCACGAACGTCCAGGCGGCCCCTTCTTTCCCCGCGCGGCCCGTCCGTCCGATGCGGTGCACATAGCTTTCGGGATCCTGCGGCAGATCGAAATTGATCACGTGGGTAACCTCGGTAACGTCCAAACCGCGGGCCGCAACGTCGGTGGCAACCAGCACGTCGATGCTGCCGTCGCGGAATTTGCGCATGACCGTATCCCGCTGATTTTGCGACAAATCGCCGTGCAGTCCGTCTGCGGAATACCCGCGTTTCTGCAGAGCTTCCGCCAGCTCGTCGACACGCCGTTTCGTCCGTCCGAAGACGATGGCCAGTTCCGGCGCTTCCATGTCTAGCAGTCGGCATAACGCTTCGAACTTTTGCCGTTCATGGACTTCAATGTACGATTGCGAAATAAGCGGCGCGGTCACCTGTTTCGGAACGACGGACACATGCTCCGGATTGCGCAAAAACTGCTGGGCCAGCTTCTGAATGTTCGGCGGCATCGTCGCGGAGAACAACAGCGTTTGCCGTTCCTCCGGCACCATGCCGAGAATGGTCTGGATGTCTTCCATGAAACCCATATCCAGCATTTCGTCCGCCTCGTCCAATATCACCGTCCGCACATCGTCCAGTCGAATCGTCTTGCGGTTAATGTGATCAAGCAAACGACCGGGCGTGCCGATTATGATTTGCGGTTTTTTCTTCAGCGCCCTGATTTGCTTGACGATGTCCTGTCCGCCGTATATCGGCAAAGAGCGGATCCCTTTAAATCGGCTTAATTTGCCGATTTCCTCCGCAACCTGGATCGCCAGTTCCCGGGTCGGCGTCATGACGAGCGCCACGATTCGTTCCTCCGAAGGGCGTATGTTCTGGATGAGCGGAATGCCGAACGCGGCCGTTTTCCCGGTGCCGGTCTGCGCCTGTCCGATCAAATCGCGTCCTTCGAGCGCAAGCGGAATGGCTTTCGCCTGAATCGGCGTCGGCTCCTCGAATCCCAATTCGGTAATCGCCCGGGCTACTTTCGGGTCAAGATCAAAATCTAGAAATGTTTTCAAACTGCTTCAAACTCCTTTTTTCCTGGGTCATTTCAACATGATCCCTGAATCTATACTCTTAAGTATCGACTCTTTAAGCGTTCCCCGACAGCATTGCAGTTGTCTGATACTCATGTGCTCGAAAATACGAAAAAAAGAAAAGCATTTCCCTCATTCTGGAAAATACTGGCCATACTTAAGAATATCTCCATGATTATAGCACAAAACGGTCCGGCAATGCCAGTACAAACCTTTTCCACATCGAATTGCGCAAATTTATGGGAATACTAACGCCAGAGGTGAACGGGATGAAATACGCGTTGTCGTATGCTGCTGTTGCCGCCGGAGCGCTCCTGATCGCCGCGGGGCTAAATTTGTTTCTCATTCCGCACAAACTGTTGAGCGGCGGGCTCTCCGGGGTGTCCATGATGATCGGGTATTTTACGGGATGGAACATCGGGCTGATTCTGTTTGTCCTGAACATTCCTCTCGCTCTTTTGGGATGGTACCGCATCGGCCGGTTGTTCATCCTCCTCAGCATCGTTTCCGTTCTGTGCACCATGTGGTTTATGACATGGATCCCGGTGGCGAAGATTACAGAGGATCCGGTGCTCGGCTCCGTATTCGGCGGCGTCCTGATCGGCGCCGGAACCGGAATTTCGCTGCGCGCCGGAGGTTCGACGGGCGGATTCGACATTATCGGCTTCATCATTACGCTGAAAAGTCATTTTTCCTTCGGATCGCTCATGTCCGCTATCAACGCTCTCATTATTTTCGTGGAAGGCTACATGATCGACTGGAATCTCGCCCTGTATTCGATGCTCACCATTTTCGTTACCGGAAAGACGATAGATATTCTGCATACGCGGCACATTAAAATGACTGCGTTCATCGTCACGAGCCGCAAGGAAAAAATACTGGACAGGCTGCTGCAAAGGCCGCGCGGCGTTACGCTGATCAAGAGCGAAGGGGCCTTCTCCCACAAACCGAGCGATATGCTGATGACGGTCACGACCCGGTATGAGCTTGCGGAACTGCGGAAAATCATTCGGGAAACGGATCCCGGCGCATTTGTCAACATTGTCGAGACGGCTGAAGTGCTCGGCGAATTTCGAACGCAGGTATAGAATATAATTGCCATTGGGAGAATGGACTTTTTTATGATATAATGGAAAAGTAATTTCAATTTACGTTCTGGTCTCCGCCAAAGTTTCACGTAACAAAGCTTTTTCTGATCGTGACCACAACATCGATTGGAAGGGTGATGATTTATGGAAACGGTGAAGTTATCCAGGATTGTATTGGAATTAACCCCGCATATGTACCCGGTATTGAAACAGCGGGAACTGGACACGTACATCGTCTTGCGGGACGGCTTTCACGCTTTGAATCCGAACGACGCGCTGGAAATCGTCCAATCCAGCATTTCTGAACTTCAAAAAGACGCCTTGCTTCAATAAGGCGTCTTTTCTAATGCTTCCGGATTGTGAGCGGACGGATTTACGTTGTCGGCCATTTTACGCCTTCACTTCAAAGGCGCGTTCTCCTGTCTTCTCGTATAAAACCGCACGGCGAAAAACATCATCCCTGCGATAAGTGCAAGCGCCGCCCCGAAATAATACATTTCCGCACCGCCCCATGCCTCTTTTACCCATCCGCCGGCATACCCGCCCGTAATTCCGGCCAATCCGAGAAACACGGCGGACAAAAGCGACTGTCCGGTGGAACGCAGTTCGGGCGGAACGAGCCGCACCGCATACTGCACCGCCACGGTCCAAAACACGGCGAACGTAATTCCCTGCAGCACCTGCAGTACAACGAGCAGCCACGGATCGTCAATGAGGGCGTACAAAAGCCATCGGCCCATATACAATACGGATACGACGCCGAGCAGCGCTAACTCGTGAAAACGGTGCATATACCGGCCGAGCAGCGCAAACACCGGCACTTCGCTAATGGCGGCGAGCGCCCATGCCCAACCGCCCATCGCTTCCGTCCCGCCGAGATCGGTCAAGTAGAGCACGAACAAGCTGTCGTGCATCCGATGAGGTATCGTCACGAGAAACATCATCAGCAAAAACAAAAGAAACGGACCGTTCACGGCGATCGAGCCCAGCGTCTTGAATGTGATGCGCTGCCCGGAATGCGGTTCGTCACGCAAAAATATCAGAATCGCCAAATGGATGACCCACAGCGCCCAGTACATATATTGAAGATGGCTGACGCCGCCGATCCAACCGAGCACGAATCCGGACAGCACGGCAACAACCGTAAACCCGACCGATCCCCACAACCGCACCGATCCGTACGATACCCCGGCGCGAAGCGTCGAGGAGATGACGATGCTGTCCATCAGCGGCGACGAAGGCATCATAAAGAAGTAAAGCAGCAGCATGAAAAGAAACGAAACCGGGTAGCTTTCCGCATAAAACAGCCCGATGCTGGACAATATCGTCAAAGACCATAACAGCAATATGATTTTCTTCACCGTATGAAACCGATCGCTGATGTACCCCCACATCGGCTGGGCGAACATCGCGACAAACGGACCGATCGTCATGAGCAGTCCGATTTGCGAAGGCGTATACCCTTTTTGCATGAAATAAAGCGGCAAATACGGCAGCAGCACGGCCTGTGTCGCGTAATAAGATCCGGACAGGCCGCGTAAAATCCAAATTTGTTTGTTCATCTCTCCGACTTCTCTTCTCCATAAGTTAGTCAACGGCACAATTTATATCGTAACGGAATCGCGAACAATTGGGAAGCTCTTTTTTTTGCAAGGCAAAAAAAAACCTCCGTCCCGTTTCCCGTCCGGACGGAGGTTCCCGCTTTCGCCATTACCCTTGATGGTAGTAAATGTCCCAACCCATATATTTGCCGAGCGCTTCGTTAATCGCCGGCGCGACATTGGACAAGTTCGCCGCCACGTGATGCTCGAAGCCGTTTTCACAAATATAATGAAGCAGCTTCTGAAAGTTCGGCACCTCCACGACACCGTATCCGCCGAACGTCAGCAGCGGATCGCGGGTAAACGTGCCTTCTCCGACGTAAGCGGCGATGCGGCCGTTCAAGTCGTCGGTGGAGACGCGAAGGTAAGTGAACGGGCTTCCTTTAATGCGGCCGACAACCGTGCCGTATGTATTCTCCTTCCCTACCGTGCCCGCGATAATTTCCTGGTAATCCATCCGGATGTCTTCAAAGACGTCTTTCGGCAAATTGCTGCAGTGAAACACGACGCCTTTGTCCGGGTCTTCCCCATAGTTGTTGTTCCAGTCCAGAAGCGCGCTCGGTTTGCCGGACGCTTCCTGCAGCGCGTACATGCCGATGAGGCCGGGGACGTCCACCTCGCAGGCGCTCGGAAGCAGACTGTTGCTCATCATGCTCATAATCGTGCAAGGGACGATGCCGAAATATTCTTCCATCGAGGTCCAGCATTGGATGGCCGTCGCCGCAAGATCGTTGTCCTTCATCCAATTGTCGATAACGGCGCCTAAGGCGGCCATTTTCACCAGCTTCTCTTCCGGAATCCCCTTCGTATCGACGTACGTTTGAATCTCATCCAGCTTTTGTTTCAACGCGGGATCGCTTTCCTTCAAACGATTCGCGCGCCCGAACACTTCGGACAGGTCGAGCGTGTCGACCGTGATGCCGGCCTGCTGCAAAAGCTTCTCGCTGTAACGGACGGTGTTGAACGCGGCGGGACGCGCGCCGATTGCGCCGACGCGAGCGTTCTTCAGCGCCTTGACGACACGGCAGACCGCCGCGAACTTTTGCAAATCGGCACGGAAGCTCGGGTTTTCCGGGTCGACGGTATGCAGCGTCGTCAGTGAATATTTGTAGCCGTATTGTCTGAGATTGTTGCAGATCGACATTTTTCCGCAGAAGCTGTCGCGCCGATCCTTGATCGTCATATTTTTCACATCGTCATTAAACGCATGCACGAGGATCGGAACGTTGAGCCCGGAATACTTGATTGCATCGGCCAATCCGCGCTCTTCTCCGAAGTTCGGCAAGGTGATGAGAATGCCGTCAATCTTTTCGCGGTTCGCTTTGAACAGGTTTCCGCAAAGCTTCGCTTCGTCCAATGTTTCGATCGCACCGTGATTGGTCGCGTCCCTGTCGACGATGACGGCGTCAATCCCTTCTTCCTCCAGCACTTTCAACACTCTTTCCCGGCCTTCGCTCGCCAAATGGCTCGGAAAAAAACCTCTGTTCCCCACAATAACACCGAGTGTCGTTCTTTTTTGCCACTTGCTCATTCGCCTTCCCTCTCCTTCGTCGATATTCGATGATTGTGAACCGCTTCATTCATCTGGCGGCTTCTTTGATCTCCTTCAAACGTTTCATCACGTCGTTCTCCCCTCGGCCGAAGTAATCGTGCAGCCTGATGTATTCCCGGTACAGCTTTTCATATACCGCGACGTTTTCCGGAATCGGTTTGAAGCTTTCTTCCTTGATGCGGCCCATCTTTTCCGCAGCCTCAACGATGCTGTCGTATCCGCCGCGCGCCGAACCTGCGGCCACCGCGCCGAACATAGCGGCTCCCAGCGCCGGTGTTTGGCTCGATGCGGCGATTTTAATTTCGCGCCCCGTTACGTCCGCATAAATCTGCATCATTAGCCGGTTTTTCTGAGGCAGTCCGCCGCAAGCGTACAGTTCGTCCACTTCCACGCCGCTATTGTGGAAAGCGTCGACGATTTTCCGCGTGCCGAAAGCGGTTGCTTCAAGAAGGGCGCGGTATATTTCCTCCGGCTTCGTCAGCAGCGTGCAGCCGAGTATAAGTCCTGTCAAGTCGGCATCGACCAGGACGGAACGATTGCCGTTCCACCAGTCGAGAGCGAGCAGTCCGCTCTCTCCGGGCTTGTAGGCGGAAGCTTTTTGTTCCAGCCACTCATGAATACCGACCCCTGCCGCTTCCGCTTCCTGTCGAACGTAAGCGGGTACCGCCTGCTCCACGTACCAGGCAAAGATGTCCCCTACCGCCGACTGGCCCGCTTCATATCCGAAATAACCCGGTATGATGCCGTCTTCCACGACGCCGCACATGCCTTCGACGTGAATTTCCTTTTCCCCGAGCACGAGATGGCAGGTCGAGGTTCCCATGACCATGACGAGTTTCCCGGGCTTGACGACACCTACTCCCGGCACGGCCGCATGCGCGTCCACATTGCCGACGGCAACGGCGATCCCCGGACGGAGTCCCGTCAGTTCCGCCATTTCGGCCGTCAATTCCCCGGCTTTTGTGCCGAGCGGAACGACCTTCCCGCGCAGCTTCGTTTCCGTCAGATGTTCCAGACGCGGATCGAGCGCTTTAAAGAACGATTTGTCCGGATATCCCTGTTCCTTATGCCAAATCGCTTTGTACCCCGCCGTGCAGCTGTTCCGCAAAATGTTGCCGGTCATCCGGAAAACGACCCAGTCGGTCGCCTCCAAAAATTGATCGGCCTCATCATAGATTTCCGGCGCCTCGTTCAAAATTTGCCACACTTTGGCCATCATCCATTCGGAAGAAATTTTTCCCCCGTACCTCGGCAGAAACGCTTGTCCGGTCCGTTCGGCGATTTCATTGATTCGATTCGCCTCGTCCTGCGCCGCATGATGTTTCCACAGCTTCACCCAGCTGTGCGGGTTGTCGCGCCATTCGCTCTTCAAACAAAGCGGAACTCCGTCCCGGTCCACTGGCAGCATCGTACATGCCGTAAAATCGATGCCGATGCCGATGATGTCGGCGGGATCGATTCCGGACTGCCGGACGACTTCCGGAACCGATCGGCGCAGCACTTCGATGTAATCGCCCGGATGCTGCAGCGCCCAGTCGAATTCGAGGCGCCTGCCCGAACCCGGAAGCGCTTCATCGATGACGCCGTGCGGGTAAACCGTCACATGCGTGGCGATTTCTTCCCCGGTGGCAATATCGACGAGCAGAGCTCTTCCCGATTCGGTGCCGTAGTCGATGCCGATTGCATATTTTCTGCTCATGCATGTTCTCTCCTTTACAGACAATTCCTATAATATTGCATAAAACACTTCATTGTAACCGCTTTCCACGTTGCGTATCGAAATCCTTCTTCAGCTAAACGGGATTACTTCTGCCCATATTTCTCCTGGTACTGCATATATCCGCGCTGCACTTCCTCTTCGGGAATTTCGATTGGCGCGCCAAGCTGCATGGCAAGATGCACGGTTTTGGCCACGTCTTCGCACATGACGGCCGCTTTTAACGCTTTTTCCGGCGTCGGCCCTATCGCAAACACACCGTGATTCTGCATCAGTATCGCAGGCGACCGGCCGATATGATCGACGACCGCTTTGCCGATCTCCTCTCCGCCGATGGCTGCGTACGGCCCTACCGGAATCGGACCTCCGAACTCGTCGGCTATCGCCGTCAATACGGCCGGAATCGGCCTGCCCAAAGCGGCGAAGGCGGTGGCGTAATTGGAGTGCGTATGAACGACGCCGTTCACGTCCGGACGGTGGCGGTAAATGTACAGGTGCGTCGCTGTGTCGACGGAAGGCTTCAAAGCGCCTTCGATGACATTCCCGTCGAGATCGACGACAACCATCGTCGCGGGGGTCATTCGGTCATACGACAGTCCGCTCGGCTTAATGACGACGTAGCCTGTCGCGGGATCCCGGGCGCTGACGTTGCCGCTCGTCATCGTAACGAGTCCGTTTTTCGGAAGCTCCAGATTCAGTTCGCACACCGTTTCTTTCAATTGCTCGAGCATGCGTTATTCACCCCGTCTTTCTTTAGAATTGATTTGTATTGTACGTACAACCCATTTCTATATGGGTTTTGTCGAATTTCTGACGATGAGGCGCGTGGTAAAAACAATGTCTTCGTTATCGTCCTCTGCCTTGTTTTCAATCAGATCGATGAGCCATTTCGCGGCCCGGACGCCCAGCTCCATTTTCGGATGAATCAGCGTCGTCAGCTTCACTTCGGATGCGACGGCCAGGGAAGAATCATCAAATCCGACCACGGAGATGTCATCCGGCACTTTCATTCCGGACTGCCGTATCACATCCAGAAGAACGATCGCCAGCTCGTCGTTGTAGCATACGAACGCGGTCGGACGCCCGTTATCCCGCCGCAGCATGGCCGCCGCCGCCGCTGCGGGCTTCGTGTGCTTATCTTCCGTCGAATACGTTACCACGTTATCCGGATGAAGAGGGATGCGCCGATTGAGGTGGGCTTCCATAAAACCTTTCATCCGTCCGACTCCCTGCAGATCGTCGGTTTTGAAAAAACCGGCGATCCGGCGGTGGCCCAACTGCAGCAGATGCTCCGCCGCGGTAAAGCCTCCTTGCTCGTCGTCCACTTTCACGCAAGGGCATCGGAGCTCGGGATAACGCGCATTGATCATGACGTACGGAATTTGCCGGTAGTTCAAGGACAAGTAATGATCGAGATTCGGGTTGCCGGCGGCGCTTTTCGTCGGTTCGACGATAAGGCCGTTCAGCGGAGTGCCCATCATCATTTCCAGGCTCTGCCGCTCTTTCCGTTTGTCGTTGTCCGTGCTGGACAACAGCAGGCGGTAGCCTTTTTCGCGCAGCGTCTTTTCCGCGCCGCGGATAATCGCCGGGAAAATGTAGTCGGATATGTACGTGGTGATGACGCCGATTGTCCGGATGCCCCCTTCGTTCGCCCGAATCGTTCTCACATAGGTTCCTTTTCCTTGTACCCGGTACAGCCATCCTTCGTTCACCATGTCGCCGATCGCCTTGCGCACCGTATGCCGGCTGACGCCGAACGTCGCGGACATTTCATGTTCCGATGGAATTTGTTCGCCTTCTTTCAGCCGTCCGGACAACAGCCACTCCAATATTTGTCGCTTTACTTGCCTATATTTCGCAGTCGGGAGATCCGGCAAAACAAATCACCTCAGAACTTGTACGTACAACCAGTATAACAAAGCACTTTGTTTTCTGACAACGATAAAAATAGAAAAACCTGGCGGAAGATCACCGCCAGGTCCTTGAAAACCTTTGTCCAAGGCCCATACCGAAGCCTGATAAAAATGCGGGTTCGTCTTGCGGGCTCATCATTAAGCGGTCAACGCTGCGAAAGCTTTCCGGCCATCTCGACGAAATAGCGCAGCGCATGTAAAACTCTTTCCTTGATGTTCGGATTTTGAGGTTCCCCGTCCGGCAAAAATTTCCGGTTGTCTCCGCCGATGGAAATCCATTCCGGACAGTTGATTCCGTGAACGTTCCTGACCATCGCTTGCAGATGCAAGAGCGAGCTCGTTCCGACCGCTCCGCCGGATGAACTGACCGATAACACCGCTTTGCCGTTGAAATGCTCGCCGCCCAAAAAATCGAGCGCATTTTTCAATACGCCGGAAACGCTTCCGTGATATTCCGGCGTGCTCAGAACGAACGCGTTGGCCTCGCTTGCCGCTTGCTTCAACGCCGACACGTTGGCGTCATCACCGTAATCCGCGTCCGGACTGTACAAAGGCAGCGGCTGTCTGTACAAATCGAACAATACAACCCGGCAGCCCATGGATGTCAACTGCCGTTCGATGTACCTGCATAATTTCGTGCTAGACGACTCCTTGCGGTTGCTGCCGGCTATAATCGTAATTTGCATCGAGTCGGTTCCTTTCTTGACGAGTTTATTTCACATACATATTAGTATATAAAGTATACATAGTCAACGATTTACCGTCTCGATCACATAGCCCGATCCCGGTTCGATCCGCTTCCGTTCCACAATCGTCAATTGCCTGATTTCCGGACTGGCGATAAAGTGACGCGCCACATGGCCTTCCACGTAGCTGAACGCTTTTTCTTCCGAATCGGCGATGACGATTAAATATGCCAATTGATCGGCGAGTTCCATTTCAATCTTATAGAGGTACATGGGAAACCTCCTTCGGGTTCATTTTGCTCAAAATCGTTTTGCCAAACCGCTCCGTGTGACGTTACAATGGAAGATGAACCTATCTTATATCTTGTATAACGGGAAACGGAGTGGATACCTATGCTCCCGGTCGGAACCAAAGCGTCGCTGTTTACGGCGGAAAGCACGAAAGGAACGGTCCGCCTGCATGATTATATCGGCAAACGGCCGGTTGTTCTTATTTTTTATCCGATGGACGACACGCCCACCTGCACGAAACAACTGTGCGCCGTCCGGGATGCTCTGCCGGATTACGCAAAATACGGCGCCGTCGTTCTCGGCGTGAATCCGGGAACGGCGGAACGGCATGCCAAGTTTGCGGAAAAATACGGCTACGATTTCCCGCTCGTGTCGGATGTAGACGGGACCATTCGCCGGATGTACGGCGTGAAAAAAATGTTCGGCCTTTTCGCCCAGCAGCGAATCGTGTACATTATCGACAGAGCGGGCCGCATCGCTTACGCCCGTAAAGGCAACCGGCCGACGGAAGAACTGCTGTCGACGCTATCCGCATTGTGACGCGGCGACACCGCCGCTGCGAGCTTTAATCGCGCACAAACAGCTTGTATAACGCCTGCGTCCCGCTGTTCTCCTCGCCAAGAGCCGCCAGCTGCTCGTACAGCGATTTGGCCAGTTCCAGTCCGGGCGTCTTGAGTCCCATTTCTTGCGCGGCCTGCAGAGCGATGCCCATATCTTTGATAAAATGCTTGATATAAAACCCGGGGCTGAAATCGCCCGCTATCATCCGCGGAGCCAAATTTTCAAGCGACCAGCTTCCCGCGGCGCCCGCCGCAATGCTTTTCAACACCTGCAGCGGATCGAGCCCCGCTTTCCGCGCATACGCGATCGCTTCACAAACGCCAATCATGTTGGAAGCGATGGCAATCTGGTTGCACATCTTCGTATGCTGCCCGGCGCCCGCGTCTCCTTGCCTTATGATGTTTTTCCCCATCAGCGCCAGAATCGGCCGCACCGCTTCGAACGAGGCCTCGTCTCCGCCGACCATGATGGTGAGCCTTGCTTCCCGCGCGCCGATATCCCCGCCGGAAACCGGGGCGTCCAGCGCATGCATGCCGCGCGCCGCCGCTTCGTTGTAAATTTTTTGCGCCAATGAAGGCGAGGAAGTGGTCATGTCGATGAGATACGCTCCGGATTTCGCATTTTGAAAAATGCCGTTTTCGCCGAAATACACTTGTTCCACATCGTGCGGGTAGCCGACCATCGTCATGATGACATCCGCTTCCGCGGCAGCTTCCGCCACCGAGTCTTTCCATCGCGCACCGTGGCGGATGAGCTCTTCCGCTTTCTCTTTCGTCCGGTTGTAGACGATGACAGAATAACCGGCCTTCAACAAATGGGAGGCCATGCTTCTGCCCATGACTCCCGTTCCGATAAACGCGATGACCGTTTGTTCGCGAGTTAGCGCCATTTGGCATCACTCCTGTTCATGAAATGGATTGTTCCTTATTATCCCTGGAAAGTCCGCCCCCCGCCGGAACGTCAGCCGATGCCGGTTTGTCCCATTGCCGGACGAACAAATAGACGAAATACGGGAATGCCGACGCGGCAAACAAAAAGATATAAAACCCGGGCGAATGAACGTCGATTCCGGCCAACGCCATGTACGCGAAGAACAGCAGCCGGCCGACTGTCAGCGCGAGTTCGCGAATAAACAACCCTTCTTCCCCGTTGGCGAACTTGCGATTGATGTAAGCAAAGTGAAGGCCGATATTCGGATTGTTGAACAGCGGGCCCGCACCTGCAATGAGGAAATTATATATGATGACGCGGCTGTCCCAATCGACGAGAAACAAAAAGGCGGAGCCGAAATAAATCAGGGCGGACCACAGCAGCACAGGCTTGTTGAAGCGAGCCGGCAGAAAATAGCCCATCACGATATTGACCGCCAAAGTGAGCACCCCGTAAAATGTGGCGAATGTGCCGACATTCGCTTCCCCCTCGCCGGTCATGTACACCAGCAAACCGGCGGCCACTCCGACAAAGCTGAAATAAAACCCTTGCAGCGACAGCGCCGTAATAAACCCCGGATGTTGAAACGATTCGCGGCGCAGGACTATTTTTTCCGTCCGGTACGCCGGCAGGAAATAGCTCATGACTACCATGCACAGTGACAAAATGAGCAGCACGACAAAACCGATGACGTACCCTTTTCCTTCCACCAGGTGACCGAACAGCATCGGAATGACGATCGTTACGGCGCTCGCCAATATCGAAACGCGCGCGAACGTGGAGCCTCCTTCGCTTTCTTTGCCCAGCGTGCGGTATATGGAAAGATAGGACGGCCAGAAGAAACCGCCCGAAGCGCCCATAAACAGCCCGAGCCAAAACGCGCTGTCCGACCCGGCCAACAGCATCACCATGCCCAGCAAGCAGGACACGCCGGAAACGGCCAATCCGGTCCGCGTGTTTCGTTCGCACAGCTGAAAACCGAAGTAAAAGCAGATTCCCCACGCCAGAAACATAAAAAAGTTGTACTGGGCGGCCATTCTGACGTCTTGATGCAGCTTGAAAAAGTAAGTATTCATAAATAAATTCGAAAACTGAAAGATCGCGCCGAATATCATTTGGGAAAGCGCCAAGCGAAGAAGCAATGTTGTATCCCCTTTTGCC
The DNA here is from genome assembly GCA_041686835.1 of Paenibacillaceae bacterium. Taxonomy (GTDB): domain Bacteria; phylum Bacillota; class Bacilli; order Paenibacillales; family JAWLCZ01; genus JAWLCZ01. The sequence goes on from JAWLCZ010000006.1 coordinate 19,020, forward strand.
GTATAAATGTCAGTGTAAATCAAAGGAAGCACAAAAGCCCAATCAAGTTACATTCCGATTGCGTAACGATGATCAGGCTTTATGCCGTGGCTGTCCTTTTATTGCGACAAGCGCAGGGCGAGTTCGTACAAGTCCATATTGAACGCCTTTTTCGTGTTGACCACCTTGTCGATATCGGTCAGGACAAGCTCGCCTTTAATGACGCCGCAAGCTTTGCCGGATTCTCCTTCGATCAGTTTTTGCACCGCAAAATCTCCGAGCCTGCTGGCCAAAATGCGATCGTTATGAGTCGGCGTTCCCCCGCGTTGAATGTGGCCGAGTACGGTCACGCGAGGTTCCAAACCGGTGCGCTTCGTAATTTCGTCGGCGATGTCCTCTCCCTTGCCGACGCCTTCGGCGACGATGATGATGCTGTGCCTTTTCCCATGCTCGAAATTGTCCTTCATCCGCTTCGCCACTTCGTCGAGATCAAACGGAACCTCCGGCACGAGAATCGTTTCCGCTCCGCTCGCGAGTCCCGCATAGAGCGCAATGTCGCCGCAGTGGCGTCCCATGACTTCGACGACCGAAGCGCGTTCGTGGGAGGTCATCGTGTCGCGCAGCTTGTTTACGGCATCTACGACTATGCTTACCGCGGTGTCGAAACCGATCGTGAAATCGGTAAACGGAATGTCGTTGTCAATCGTGCCGGGCAGCCCCATCGTTTTGATGCCGAGTTTGCTCAGCTTGTTGGCCCCTTGATACGAGCCGTCCCCGCCGATGACCACAAGGCCGTCGATTCCTCTTTTGCGCAAATTCTCGGCGCCCAGCCGCTGTCCTTCCGGAGTCGTGAATTCTTTGCAGCGGGCGGTTTGCAGAATCGTGCCGCCCCTTTGAATGATGTCCCCGACACTGCGCAGATCCATCGGGCGGATATCGTCGTGGATTAAACCCAAGTATCCCCGCTGTACGCCGTATACTTCAAGTCCATGAAACAAAGCGCTTCGGACGACCGCGCGAACGGCGGCGTTCATCCCCTGTGAGTCGCCTCCGCTTGTCAGCACTGCTATCGATTTTATCGTCATTATGTTTCCTCCTTGTCAAATGTTTATATTTTCCTGATCCACATGCTGTTCAACCAAAAAAACATGCGGGTCAGAGGGCTGTTTTTCATCAATTGCCGCGAAATTTGCTTGACCTGCCGCTGGTTTTTCACTTTCGGATCGGACAAATACAGCGCGAGCAATCCTTCGATAATCAAACGGTGAAACGGGGCGTGCCGCAAACGGGACGTATGCCGGCGGGCTTGCTCGGCAATGAGCGAAATGCGCCGGAATGTCGTTTGCGAATCATCGTAATAGCTGCAAAAGTTAAGGTCTCCGCCCAGCCGATCCTCGTCCTGATCGATCAGATAGTCGAGCAAAATATGGAGCGCGCAAACATACGGGAAGTACGCTTCTTTGATCTTGGCCGCGGCGGCGGCATCCAGATGCGGATCCGTCGCGGCGAGAAACAGCATAAAGACGCCGAGCGTCGAGCCGGTCGCCGCGGCGAATTCGTTCCAAAGCAGTCCGTTGTGGCGGGGACGGTGCGTTTCCCACCAATCGATCAATTGTTGTTCGCGCAAATCGGGCCGAATATGCTTGTGCACCTGCAAATCGCAGTAGTACGAAACGAGCTCCCGCACGTACGGCTGTACCCGATCATAGGACGGCAGCAGGCATATGCACGACTGGCATGTCGTTACGAGCTTGTTCAGGTAGCCGCCGTCTTCCCGTTCTTTGCGATAAGCGTAATAATCGTGCAGGGGCGCTCCCGGATCGACGGCGTCGAGCATCGACTGGTGCAGACGGCGGAAATCTTCCGGATCGAGAGAAGTGCTGCGGTCGCACAGATTGTCCAAATAATCGCTAATCGTCTGAAAGGCGACAATAAGCGGGATAAGGATATGCCGGTAAGGCAAATTGGCCGCAGCATATACCGCGCCGCCCTCGCAATGAAATTGCTTGCTCGTCATACTGGCGATAGCCTGTTTTCTAAGTTCGGGATCGGGCATCCGCTCGGCCATCGCCCGCCAGTTCCGAAGCTGGCTGCGTACCTCGGGCAATATATACCGGTACACTCGGAACATGAGCGTAACCGGGCGCAGAGGAACACGCTTATGGCGGTCAAATCGTATCAAGTATCGTTCCTCCAAAGCATTGTTGATAGGTAAATTGCAGCAAAACGGCCATTTCTATCCGTTGTATCGTCCGCAACACGTGCTCCGCCTCGCCGTTCATGTCTTGGGAAAGCGCCATCTGAACGGCGTCGATGAAGAGATACGGATTCCAGGACGTCTGTGCAGCCATCGTTTCCAGCGCCCGCTTCACTTTTCCTTCGGGAAGGGAAGCGATGTTCGCTTCTCCGTTGACGTATTCGTTTACCCGCCGGTTCAGTTCCGGAAAAACGGGATGATTGCCGACGCGGTGAAACCAATACTTGGAGTTGCTGTAATCTCCCTCCATTCGGTGCATGATGCCGTGCCAGTAGCTTCCCGTTTCGTGGTGGATATCCTGGGACAGCTTATGCGATAGATCCAGGCTGTCGTTCCACAAATGAAGGCCCGATTTAAACGCCATCGCATACGACATGCGCTCAGAATCGCCGGACAGCTCGCGGAACGACAACGACGCGATGTTCCGATCGAGTTCCCGGTCCCAAATCGATTCCGGCTTCAACGGCTGCAGCGGATGGCGTTTTTCCAGCGTCTGTACGATTTGCTTCATTCTTACCACGCTCACTTTCCTCCGGGCAATATGGCCGCCCGTCGTTCTCCTTATTTTATCCGGATGCTCCGGTTAGAAACGTCCCCTTCTTTAAAGGTACATCGAACTTATCGTTATTGCAAAGCGCGCCGTTCGACCCTGTTCTTCGCAAAGGCGCGATTGTCACAGGTGAACCGCTTTATATGCCGCGTTCTGATTGAGCCTGAACCAAATATGGAGCTCGTTGATGCAGCTTGCCAGATCGGTGATTTCCGAATTGAGCCTGCACGATTCGATAAAATTGTCTTCCGCATTGAGCCGCTCCTGCTTGGCCATGATGACCCGTTCCAACTCTTTAATCCGATCCGGAATGGTTCCGCGGATATGCTCCCACCGGTCCAAAATTTCCGCCCGTTCGTCATCCGTATATTCATCCCACTCCCGGTGCAGCACCGGCAGCGAAATGCCGAGACGCGCGTCATGAACAAATTCATATTCCATTGAAATTCCCCTCGATTAAGCAAATTCCCGCTCCGGCGAAGTCTCCTCGTTTTAATTTACCATGTTAGACCCGATGCCGCCACTATTAATTGATAAAACGGCCGGATGGAAAAAATATCGTCCCGCGCTGCGGCTTTCATGCTATACTAGACATTATATGACAAATTTTCAAGTTCGCAGCACTGGAGAGAATACTAGCATGTCCGCCATCGAAAACGAAGAACGGCAACTGAAAATGTCTCAACTTCTCGCTTTTTTTATTCCATTGGGCATTTCTGCCAGTCTTGTGACGATCTCGCATGTCATCATCAACAGCACGCTGGCCCGGGCGGTCCACCAGGAAACCGTCATAGCCAGCTATGCGATCGCCATGAGCATGCTCGGCATTACGGAACGGCCGGCAGTTCTGCTGCGGCAGACGTGCTCGGCGCTGGTAAGAGACCGGCTTTCCTTTCGCGCCATGTCCGCCATTACGGCAATGGTGCTCGCCAGCATCATCGCTTTCGGGTTCATCGTCAGCTATACGCCCGTGGGAGAATCGATTTTCCGTCATGTGTTCGGCGTCGAAGATTCGCTGCTCCATCCGGTGGTGAACGTTTACAGAGTGCTGATGTTCGTCAGCCTTTTTTCCGGATTGCGCTGCCTGTACCACGGCATTATCATAACGAACATGCGAACCAAATGGCTGACGATCGGGATGATGATCCGGCTCGCGGCGATGTATGCGCTGTCGCTGTTTTTTATCCATACGGATCGGGTGACGAGCGGCCAAGTCGGGGCGATTATTTTTTTGACGGGCATGTTTATCGAGGCGGCGGTCAGCTTTTTTGAAGGCCGGAAGCTGGTGAAGACGCTCCCGGAGAAAAAGGAGTTCCACGAAATCGAAACAAAGAAGCAAATTTTCCAATTTTACCGCCCGCTGCTGTACTCCTCATTCATCGCCGTTGTCATCGGGCCGTCGATCAATGTGGCGCTGGGCAAAACGGGCAGCATGGAACTGGCGATCGCTTCGTTCGCCATCGCCTCCAGTTTGACGCAGCTCGTTCTCAGTTTTTTTTCATATATGCATCAAATCGTTTTGAATTTTTACCGCATCGATGCGGCGAAGGTGCATCAGTTCGCCGTTCTGGCCGGATTCATTCCCGCCCTGCTCATCGGCCTGCTGGGCTACACTCCGTTAGGCCCGTGGTTTATGCAGCATGTCATGGGCGTAAACGAACAGCTGATGCGGGAAAGTCTGCACGCGCTGCGCATTTTCATGATCATGACGCTGATCTTCCCTTGGCTCGATTTCATGAACGGCATCATTATGCTGAGGGGGCAAACGAAAGTAATGGTATGGTCGCAGTCCGCCAACGTTATCGTGACGATACTTACATTGATGGCGCTGGTCGGGTTGACGCCGGGATGGAATGGCATGATCGGAGCGCTGGCGCAGTCGCTCGGGCTTGCGGGCGAACTAGCGGTCGTCGGCTACGTGCTGAAAACGACGTCCAAAAGCTACCAGCAAATTCCCGGGCGCGGCACGAAAGCATTATAGATCTGTGCACAAACTCGTTTGCTGCCGCCATCGGCCGGCCGGTGCAGGACCGCTGCAGACCTTCGTGGGAGGGTACCGTTCCGGTAGGCGTGCTGCACGCTGTTACCGTCTCAGGAGCCGCCGATCGGAGAAGAACGCTGCACGATTGCACGCTGCGGCCGTCGTTGGAAGACCCGACGGAATGGCGCGGAAGAGAATTGAAGCCGCCAAACGATGCTTTGGCGGCTTTTTCACGGGGCGGCGGCCTATCCTTCGATCAGCCCCAAATACTTGATCGGTTGTCCGTTGGTCTCAACAAGCAGAAGCGCCCCATTCTTTTCTTTCGGAGCATATATTTTTGTTCCTTCAGGAAGCCGGGTGGACATTTCGTTTTCAAACTTATCGCCGTCCCGATACCGTTTTTTGATCTCTCCCACTTGTTGGCCCGGCGTCAATTGAAGTTCCCTGACCCAGTCCACCTGTTCGGCATTCTGATACACAATGCCGCCAAACATAAAAATGTCGACATTCCGATCTTCCCGTAAAATCTGTTCGGCGGCAGGATTGCCGACAGCCGCCGAATGGGTTTTTGCGTCTTCGGGATTAGAGCCGGCGCAGGCCGTAATGAACATCGACCCGATCGCAAAGGCTAGAAGGAATTTTCTCATTCGGATCACCTCTACGAATACAACGTCCTTTCATTACGAAAGGTTGCTGAATCCTTCGCATCCTCCGGCGGTACATCCGCCGGCGCAGTTTCATCACGCGGCCTGTTTACTTGATCCCAATGCCGGCAAGGTAATCGCCGATCCGCACCGTTTCCATGCCGTCCTGTCTGCCGAACGACACTTCGTTCAGCAGCACGTTTTCCCGCAGCACGTGTTCGAAGCGGACTACCGCTTCTTTCAATTTCCCGTCGATGTCCAAAACGAGATTCACCCGCCGCTCAATAGGCAGATCCAGCTTTTTGCGGTAATCCTGTATCGCGCGCACCAGCTCGCGAACAAGCCCTTCCTGCTCCAGCTCCGGCGTCACTTCCGTATTCAGCGCCACCGTCATCTGGTAGCCCGACGCCGAAGCATAGCCATGCTTCGCTTTTTTCTCGACGAGCAGTTCGTCCAGTCCGACGCGGAAAACTTCTTCATCGCCCGCCCTGTATTCGAAATAGCCCCGCTCGACGACCGCCTTCGCTTCGTCCGCGCTTAACTGCCGCAAATGGCTTTGCAGCGCGCCGACGTGCTTGCCGTATTTCGGTCCGGCGATCTTCAGGTTCAGCTTCAGCGAAATGTCGACGAATCCGCTGTCGCCGCGTTCGATGCGAAGGCGTTTTACGTTGATTTCGTCTTTGACGATAGGCTCGTAACGCGCTGCGTCGAAATCGCGATCCAGCGAAACGATGAGCTCCGATAGCGGTTGGCGCGTTCTGATTCCCGTTTCGTTGCGGACGTTGCGCGCCAGTTCGACGATTTGCCGGACGGTGCGCATATCGGCCTCCAGATCGGCATCGATGGACGCCTCGTCCGCTTCCGGATAATCAGTCCAATGCACGCTGCCGCTTCCGCCCACATTGCCGTATATGTCTTCAGCGATAAACGGCATGAACGGCGCAACGATCCGGCTTAGTACGAGCAGCACTTCCCGCAGCGTACGGTAAGCGGACAATTTATCTTCGGACATCCCGTTGCCCCAGAAACGGTCGCGGGAACGGCGAATGTACCAGTTGCTCAAGTCGTCGATGAACGTTTCCAGCATCTTCGCCGGGTTGAGAAAATCATTCGCGTCGAGTCCTTTCCTGACTTCTTTCAGCACACTGTTCAACCGCGACAATATCCAGCGATCGAGCATGTTGGCGGACGGCTGCTGCGGGTACCGTTCCGGCTCGTAATTGTCGATCGTGGCGTACAGCGCATAGAACGCGTGCGCATTCACCAGCGTGTCGACGACTTTCGATTTCGCTTCCGCCACGATTTGTTTGGAAAACCGCTTGCTGTTCCACGGCGCGCTGTCGGACAACAGCGCCCAGCGTAACGCGTCCGTGCCGTATTCTTCGATAATGTCCCACGGATCGATGACGTTGCCTTTGCTTTTGGACATTTTCTGCCCGTTCTCATCGAGAATATGACCTGTGGAGATAACCGCCTTGTATGGCGCCCGGCCGGTGTACAAGGTCGACACGGCCAGCAGGCTGAAAAACCAGCCTCTCGTCTGGTCGATTGCCTCGCAAATCATATCGGCCGGAAACTGTTCCCGGAACAACTGATCGTTTTCAAACGGAGTATGGTACTGCGCAAACGGCATCGCACCGCTGTCGAACCAGACGTCGATCACCTCGGGCGTCCGGTCCATCGTCCCCTGGCATTGCGGGCAGCGCAGCTTCACTTCGTCCACGTACGGCTTGTGCAGCTCAAGGTTTTCCTCGATCGGACGAACCGACTTCGACCGCATATCCTCATGGCTGTGCGGTGCGTATTCGGCGCCGCAGTCGCGGCAAATCCACACGTTGAGCGGCGTGCCCCAGTACCGGTTGCGGCTGATGTTCCAATCGACGAGCTCTTCGAGGAATTTGCCGAACCGGCCTTCGCGGATATGCGCCGGATACCAGTCCACCTCGTTATTGCCCGCTATCAGCTGCTCTTTGACCGCCGTCGTTTTAATGAACCAGCTTTCCATCGCATAATAAAGCAGCGGCGTCTTGCAGCGCCAGCAAAACGGGTAACTGTGCTCGTACCGTTCTTTCGAATAAAGCAAATCCCGTTCGGCCAAATGTTTTACGATATCGACATCGCAATCTTTCACAAACCTTCCGGCGAAAGGAGCGACCTCATCGGTGTAACGCCCGTCTGCGCCTACGACGCTGAGCATGCTGAGTCCGTGCTGCATCGCCGCGCGGTAGTCGTCTTCGCCGTGCGCCGGAGCGATATGGACGATGCCCGTGCCGCTCGTGTCGCTGACGAAATCGGCGGCGATGACGACATGGCCGCGTTCCACCGGAACGAACGCAAACGGAGATTCATACGCCGCGCCGACAAACTCCGCCCCCTTGTGGGTGGAGACCACCTCGTACTCGCCCTTCATCACTTTATCCGCGAGATTGGCCGCGACGATGTACACCGTGCCGCCCTGCTTCACTTTCACGTAATCGAGTTCTCCGTTCACGGCGAGAGCGACGTTGGCGGGCAGCGTCCAAGGCGTCGTTGTCCACGCGAGAAACATTTCGCCGGTCTCGATGTTCCTGAATTTCACCGTAGCGCTTAAATCCTTCACGTCTTCGTAACCTTGCGCCACTTCATGGGAACTGAGCGACGTTTGGCAGTTCGGGCAGTACGGGCTGACGCGGTGTCCTTTGTACAGCAGCCCTTTTTTATGGATGTCGGACAAAATGTGCCAGACGCTTTCGATATATTCGTTCGTCAGCGTAATGTACGGATCGTCCATGTCGGTCCAGTATCCGATCGCTTCCGTCAATTCGCGCCACTGCTTCTCGTAGGCGAACACGCTGTTCTTGCACTTCTCGACGAATTCGGCGACGCCGTATTTTTCGATTTCCTGTTTCCCGGAAATGCCGAGCTCTTTCTCCACGCCGAGTTCCACCGGCAAACCGTGCGTATCCCACCCTGCTTTGCGCACGACTTTAAACCCGTTCATCGTTTTGTAACGGCAGATAAAATCCTTGATGACGCGGCCGAGCACGTGGCCGATATGCGGCGCGCCGTTCGCCGTCGGAGGCCCTTCGTAAAAGACGAAGTTCGGCCGCCCGTTCCTGTTTTCGATCGATCGCCGGAACGCGCCGTTCTCGCGCCATTGCGCCAATATGCGCTCTTCCCGGCTTCTTGCTTTTTCCTTGACATCGATTCTTCTCATTGAACCTCCATCCTTTCCTCGTAATTGCAGCCAAAAAATAATGAGAAAAAACAAAAAATCCCGCCCCGCTAAGGGACGAGATTGCTGTCTCGCGTTACCACCCTTATTCCGCACAGCCGCCCGTCACAAACAAAACAGGCATCATGCGGCGCCTCACCGACGTACTATCATACGCGTTCCTTGTAACGGAGGAATACCGGCAAAGCTTACTGCAAGTTTCGGCTTCGCTTCTCGGAGATGATTTTCGGCTGCCGCCTGAACACCGGCTTTCAGCATACGCCGGCTCTCTGGGGAACATGCGGGCAACGTACTCTTTCTCTTCATCGAATGTAGGATGGCAATCAATTGTAGTCCTTATCCTTATATAATATGCGGCTTTTCCGGCAAAGTCAAACTTCGACGCATAACTGGAAAAATAGTTTATTTCAGAGAAAATAGTCCATTTTTTAGCAGGAATTTCCTTTATGGTTGCGAATATATTTCAATCAAGCGCCAAAACGAAGAAAAGAAGGGGGGCATCGCCATGCCGATAGTTACCGAACAGGAACGCGAATTTTTCCGGCGGAACGGTTACGTGAAGCTATCGCAGATCGTGCCGAAAGAGAACGTCGACAGAGTGATTGAAGCGATATGGGCTTTTATGGGCAAAGATCCCGAGGATGTAGACGGATGGTATACGCCCCCGGAAGGAATGACGGAATACTGGAAGCATCAGGGCAGCGGTATGGTCGAACTGTACCAGCACCAATCGTTATGGGACAACCGCCAACACCCGAAGGTGTACGAAGCGTTTGCCGACATTTTGGGCGAAGAGAAGCTGTGGGTGAGCATCGATCGCGTGAACATGACGCCCCCGAGCCGCCCGGAGTACTCGCAGCTCGATTACGGGTTCATTCATTGGGATGTCGACACGGCCCATCTCCCGTCTCCCCTGCCGAAGCCGTACGGTGTTCAGGGGGTTCTCTATCTTGCCGATACGTCCGACAATCAGGGAGGATTTCAGTGCGTTCCGAGCATTTACCGCGATTTCGAACAATGGCTGGAAACGCAGCCGGCCGATCGCGATCCGCGCATCCCGGATTTGCAAGGGCATCCGATTGAAGTCATACCGGGAAAAGCGGGCGACCTGCTCATCTGGGACAGACTGCTGCCGCATGGTAACGGCCGCAACTTTTCGGACAAACCCCGTTTCGCCCAGTATATCACGATGCAGCCGGCCAAACCGGGGCAGCTTGAATCACGCCGTCCGTTCGTCGAAAGCTGGCGCGGCAACCGTACGCCTCCCTGGTTTCCAGGCGACCCGCGCGGATGGGAGGAGAAAAGAAACGGCAAACCCGCCGAATTGACGGAATTGGGCCGCAAGCTGCTCGGTCTGGAATCATGGTAACATTCGTCCTCGACAAATTCCCGTTGACATCAAAAAAAGAATCGATTACTTGCCGATGGTATCGTTCGCTTGATGCCGGTCAACCATTCGGCTCGGTGCGTTTCAGGGTTATGAATATTTGATGATATGTTCATTTTTTCTCATTATTTAAATTTGGGAGGGAATTTTTATGCTCGAGCAACCTAAACCCGTATGTGCGGGCAGGAAAACATGGTTCCATACGCTTCTCGCCTTTATGCTGCTGACACTTTTTGCAGCCGGTTGCGGCAATCCGGGCAGTCAGGGCAGCGCGGGCGGCGGTAACGATGAGCCGGGGGATGCCGATGCCGGCAAAAGCGGCGAAGCCGTCACGATTGATTTCTGGGTTTGGGGCGGCGATTTCCAGAAGCAGTATAAAAAAGTCGTAATCGACGAATTTGAGAAAAAGCATCCGAATATTAAAGTCAAAATCATGAACGATGAAGGAACGGAAAAGCTGATCACCTACATCGCCGGAGGAAAAGCGCCGGACGTTGCGATATTGGACCGTTTCCTGGTCGGTTCCTTTGCCGCCAAAGGTTCGCTGGAAGACTTGACTCCTTACGCTCAGACGGACAAAATTAGCGCATCCGATTATTATCCCGGCGTTTGGGCGGAAGCGAACTACAACGGAAAATTGTACGCTTTGCCCTGGGGGACGGATGACCGGGCCATGTATTACAACAAGACGTTAATGAAAGAAGCGGGGCTGGATCCGGATAAGCCTCCACAAACGATCCAGGAATTGGACCAGATGGCGGAAAAAATGTTCAAAAAAGCTACGAACGGAAAATATGAACAGGTCGGCTTCATCCCGTGGATGAACCAGGGATTTTTCTATACGCAAGCGTGGAACTGGGGCGGAAAATGGGAGCAGAACGGGGAATTGACGCCGAATGATCCGCAAAACGTAAAAGCGCTGCAATGGATGGCGGATTACACCAAGAAATACGGCTTGAACAACATTAACGACTTCTTTAAAACGATGGGACAGACCGGCATGAATCCGTTCTGGACGGGAAAAGTCGGGTTCGTGTTCGACGGAAACTGGATTTTGAACGATTTGCCCAAGGTAAAACCGAAGTTTGAATGGGGCGTGGCTCCGATGCCTTCGGCGGACGGATATCCCCAGACGACCTGGTCCGGCGGGTTTTCGTTCGTCATGCCCAAAGGGGCGAAACATCCGAAAGAAGCGTGGGAACTCATCAAGTTTATCGCCGGATACGACGGAACTCTTCTGTGGGCGAAACGTCCGACCGCCACGAACGTCGATATTACGGCCATGCCGGCCGTGAACGAAGCTTTAAAGCTGGGGGATAACCCGCAATTGAAGGTGTTTCTCGACTTGATGCCGAAAGCGCTTTTCCGTCCGGTTACGCCGGTCGGGCAAAAAATGTGGGACGAAACGTTCCGGGTTCAAGGATTGGCGCTGGAAGGAAAAGGCGAACCGCAAAAGCTGCTCGACGAAGTGAAAAAGATCGTCGACGCCGAACTTGCCAAAATCCAGAAATGACGGGCTCGCGCCCGGGTTTCCATCATGGTGGCCCCCTGCATCCGCTGCGGGGGCTTTTTTTGCATTTCGCGGCTTATTCCGTTCATTTTCGTATATTTAAGAAAATCTTCACATTTTGTTGATCTATTCGTAAGAAGTTTCTATTAATATCCATCTGAAGGCTTTTTCGGCAGTTTTTTCGTCTATATAGGCGGGAGATAAAAAAAGGAGGGTTTACGTGCTCATCGTAGAACATTTGACGCATACATTTCTGAACGGTTCGGAGGAAACGACCGTACTGCAGGATATCAACTTCCGCGTGGAAAAAGCCGAGATCGTCGCACTGCTCGGAAGCTCGGGTTCCGGGAAATCGACGCTGCTCAATTTAATGGCCGGCTTGATGAAGCCGACGCGGGGCACGATTTCGATCGCCGGGCAGGCGATTGAGAAGATGAACGAGAATACACTGGCCGAATTTCGCCGGACACATATCGGATTTATTTTTCAGTCGTACGAACTGATCCCGCATCTCACCGTGAGGGAAAACGTGGAACTGCCGCTCGTATTCCAGGGAGTGAGGAAGAAAGAACGGAAAGAAAAAGCGATGGCCTTGCTGGAACAAGTCGGGCTCGGTCAAAAAGCGGAAATGTTTCCGTCGCAGCTATCCGGGGGCCAGCAGCAGCGTGTCAGCATCGCCCGCTCGCTCGTGACCCGGCCCGCCGTCGTCTTTGCCGATGAGCCTACGGGAAATCTGGATACGAAGACGGAGCAGGAAATTATCGACCTGATTCTCGGCCTGAACGAATCGCTCGGCATCACTTTCGTCATCGTCACCCACGAACCGGAAGTCGCCAAGCGTACGAAGCGGGTTATTTATTTGCGAGACGGGCGTTTGGTCGAAGGATGGGGGGAAACCGAATGAGGTGGAGGGATTATTTTCGGCTCGGGTGGGACCAGCTGAAACGCCGCAAAGTGGTGACCGCGCTTTGCGCGATCGGCATCGCCATCGGTTCTTCCTCGATCATCGTCGCCCTGTCGTTCGGAGAATCGGTTACGCATTACAGCCAGCAGCGGATGAGTTATTATTTGAAAACGGATGAGATTTCGGTGCAGAACCTGTTTGTTGACAACCCGGATGAGCCCGACAAACCCGTGATTGAGAAAATTACGGGGCAAAAGATGGACTTGATTCGTTCTTTGCCGCACGTCAAAGCGGTAGCCGGCTACGCGAATATCGGCTCTTTCGATTTTATCGTCGACGAAGACAAGCGGGGCGGCGTGGAACTTGTCGCCACGGAGTTGAACACGTTAACCGAATTCGACAACGAATTTCAGCAGGGAGGCGAAACCGACGCGGACAACACCATCATCATCTCGTACGGCGTGACGCTCGACGTCTTTGACGAAAAAGCGGCGAAAATCCGCAGCATGCAGGGGGAACGCGGCGGGAGAACCGCGAATCCGCGCGAAGAACAGCTCCTCTCCTACCCGCTGTATCAGAAGCAGATCACGTTGTACAAGGAACAAAGCATGGGAGACGGAACGACGAAACGAATCGAGTTCCCCGTCCGCGTCGTCGGTGTGCTGAAAAAGCCGGAGGGAATGCCGGATTCTATGATCCGCTATCAAAAACAGGCTTACATATCGCCCGCTCTCGGCATCAAAATTCGTGAAGCCATGAAAACGCTGAGCCCGGATTCACAGCAAAACGAGTTTCAGGAAATCGACGAAGTGAAAGTCAAAGTCGACCAAAGCGCCAACGTCCCGCAAGTCGAAAAGTGGATACAATCGATGAAGCTGAACACCAACACGAACCTGCACCAGGAAGAAAGAATGAAAAACGAATTCGTCATTGTGCGGCTCGTTTTCGGCGGAATCGGCTTGTTCGTGCTGTTTGTCGCCTCCATCTCCATTGTTGTGGCGATGACGATGTCGACGTATCAGCGGCGACGGCAAATCGGCATTATGAAAGTGCTTGGGGCCAACCTGAAGCAGATCCGCAACATGTTCATCGTCGAATCGACCCTGCTCGGCCTGCTCGGAGGGCTTCTCGGCATTTTGCTGTCCTATTGGGTCATTTGGGGCATCAACATTCTCGTATACAAGTTTTCGGAAGGATCCGGCGGGGATGAACTGCTGTTCATCAGCTTTTGGGTGCTGCCGGTCGGGTTGTTTTTCGCCGTGCTGACCGGGGTGCTGTCCGGCATTTATCCGGCGATCAAAGCATCGCGCACCGACGCCCTCACCGCCATAAAAAGAGATTAATCGGAATATGCGGCCAAAAGGAGAAGAAAAACATGCGCAAAAAGAAAAAATGGGTTTTGCTTGTTATCGTCATTGTTGTGATTGCCGTAACGGCCGTCCTCTATATACAGAGCCATCCTAAGGAACAAGCCATGCAGCGGCCAACCGATCAAGCCGGAGCGTCGCTGAAGTTTAAAGCGACAAGAGAAAACATCGTGAGCACCATCGATGTGAAAGGAAAATCGTCGTATGAGAAAGAAACTTGGGTATATGCCCCGTTCGGCGCCAAAGTGAGCAAATGGCACGTCAAAGAAGGCGACCAGGTGAAGAAAGGGGATCTGCTGTTCGAGCTGGACGAAACCCAGCTCAGGCGCGACATCGAAACGCTCGAAATCAATGAACGGAAACTGCAGCTGGAACAAAAGCTGAAGGCGATCCAGCAATCCGTCGAAGAGCAGGAAACGGACAATACCGGAGTAAGCACGGAAACAGAAGCATTGAAACAACATGCACTAAAAGAAAGGAAAAAAGTGGAGGACGAGTTGGAGCGGATTAATGCAAGCCTGTCGCGCAAAGAGCTTGAAGAGAAACAAAAACAGCTGGCCAAAGCGAAATATTACGCGCCGGACAGCGGCATCTTCCTGTTTCACGAAAACAAGGAGCCTCAGGCTGTAGCCGAAGACGAAAAAATCGGCAAAATCGTCGATCTGTCCAAAATCCGGTTCATTGCCACGGTCGGCGAGGAAGAAGTGTTTCAAATCAAACCCGGCATGCCGGTTGAAGTGCGCGTCGCTGCAATGAAACAGACCAAATTGCGCGGAAAAGTGGCGCAAGTGTCCAAATTCGCCCGCTCGGGAACGGAACAAAGCGGCAGTTCGGCGCAGTTTGACGTGACGATAGCGCTGGAACCGGACGAAAGGCTGATCGCGGGGCTTACCTTAACCGGGAAAATCGAGACGGCGAAAAAGCAGGGTGCTCTCGTTGTACCGACGATCGCGGTGCAGCGTGAGAACGACAGCTATTTCGTATATGTTGAAAAAGGGCAGTCGGTCGAGAAACGGACGATTCAGATCGGCATGGAAACCGCAGACAAAACGGAAGTGCTGGAAGGTATCGAGGAAGGCGAGACGGTGGTGCTCCAGTAACCCGTTCAGCTTCTGAACGGCTGCCGGCTAAAGTCTTCCTTTAGCGGCTGCACTTCAACAGCGTTCCGTTGCTTTTTCCGCCATTCATACTATAATAAGGATATGGTATTAGAAGCAGGTATAAATCAACAAATCTGAACACAAAAGGCGGATACGACAATGGACTTTCAACAACTGAAAAACGTAATTCACGATAGAAGAAGCATACGGAAATTCACCGACAAAGAAGTATCGATCGAAGACATCCGGGATATTATCGATTGCGCGCGCTACGCTCCGAGTGACACAAACTCGCAAACATGGGAATTTATCGCCGTCGTCAACAGGGAAAAAATTAAAGCCATCGAGCAAATGACGTGGGACGAGCTGTATAAGAGAGCGAAGCAGGCGGAAGAAAAAGGGTTGGAAAGGGAAGCGCGCCTGCTGACCCGTTCGTTCGGGCCGTACGCTACGGCCTTTTCCGATGCGCCGGTTTTAATCGTCTGCCTGGCCACACCGTACACCTCCAAGTTCCGGGAAAAAATATTCGATCCGATCGGGCTCGTCGACGATCGGGTATGGGCGGAAGAAGGCATTAAGAGCAGCTGCCTGGCCGCGCAAAATCTAATGCTTGCCGCACACGCCAAAGGGCTGGCCACTTGCCCGATGACCGGACCCGTTTTGCTGGCGGAGCGGCAGTTGAAGCAATATTTGAACATCGGCGAAGATCGGCAGGTAAATATGGTCATCGCCCTAGGCTATCCCGCCGAAACGCCAGGCAAGCTCCCGCGCAAAGAAGTCGACGACATCCTGATTATCGTCGATTAATCCGGCTTGTTTGTTCCGGCCTCGTCCGAACGAAGTCACCTTATCATCTCGACTTCTTTCCCCCGACTGCTCATGGCAGATCGGGATTTTCACCGGTTTCCCGCCAACCGTGCGCATTGGGCCTTATCGGTTTTTGGGCTGTAGCATGTCAACCATCAATGCGGCAAAATCGCCGCTGCCGAAAGCGAACCTCCCCGAAGAAATTGTACCGCGCATGCGAAGCCCGAAAGCGATCAGCACAAACAAGTCGGCCGTTTTATCGGCATCGACGGATAAAGGAATGACCCCCGCCTGCTGGCCGGCGGCAATCCACTGTTTCGAGACGCGCAGCGCCTGATCGTAAAACTGTTGAATCGTCTCTTTCACTTCAGGCTGCTCGCTTTTTCCCAACAGGTACATAAAAACTTGATTGCCCACATCGTGCGGGTCGTCCAGTTCCGGCAAACGGCCAATGATTTCCTTCATCGGCCCGGCAAACGTTTTTTCTTTTTGTGCCGCCGCATCGAAGAAACGCCGGTTTGTTTCTTCCAGCCGTTCCAGCAGTATCAGACACAAAAGCTCATCTTTGCTT
This sequence comes from Paenibacillaceae bacterium, assembly GCA_041686835.1. Taxonomy (GTDB): domain Bacteria; phylum Bacillota; class Bacilli; order Paenibacillales; family JAWLCZ01; genus JAWLCZ01. Next base: position 35,291 of record JAWLCZ010000006.1, read on the forward strand.
TTTACGTAATGGAAAATCGCCCCTTTGGACAGACCCGAACGCTCCATGATGTCGCTTATAGTCGTCTTGGCGCATCCTTTTTGGCGTATGAGCTCTTTGGTCGTATCCAGCAGCAGCCGTTTCGTCCGTTCCCGTTTCAGTTCCCGTTTCATCGATTACGTATTTCCTCCTTCACCGGAATGCACGCTTGTGGTTTTATTTATTATAAATACCGACCTGCGGTTTGTAAATCATCGTCGCGTTTTTACAATCCATTTCGTTTGTTCTGTGTTACATTGATCCGGAACGAACATTGTGGAGGGATGGAAATGGGAAAAGCAGCGCATTTGATGAAACAGTGGTTGCGACATCGGCTTGTGCTGGAACAATTGCTGGACAACATTCCTGAAGAATCGATTCATTTCAAACCGTGGGATGGCGCCATGGCACTCGGCGATCTGGCGCAGCACATCGCCGGTTCGACAGACATGTTCATCACGATTGCAAAGTCGGGTCAAGGACAAATCGGCATGCCGCCAATGGTCAAATGCGGCACGATGGCAGAAGTAGCCGGTATCGTGCGCCGTTTCACAGAGAAGACAAAAACCACCTACGCCTCACTGACAGACGAGGAACTGGAAATCGAATACGATTCACCGCATCCCAACCTGAAAGGTCCAAGAATGCAGCTTGTTACCATTGCGAACGATCATGAGATCCATCATAAAGGCCAACTGTTCGTATATGCCCGTATGGCCGTGTGCAGAAACTTCCGTTTTTCATTTAAGCTTTGGGAGAAGGCCTCCCTGATTACCCATTCTGCTGTTTCGCATATTGTTCCGGCGAACAGCCTACCACCGTTTTGAAATCTTTGATAAAGTGGGCTTGGTCGAAATAACCGAGGTCGGCTGCCAGCTTCGCCCAATCCGGCGGTTCGCCGTCGGCCGCTCGGAGGGCTGCCTCTTGAATCCGGCTGCGCTGGATCACCCATTTCGGGCTGACGCCCACATATTCATGAAACAAACGCTGCATCGTTCTTTTGTTCATGCGGAATTTCCGGGCGGCATCGTCGACTTTGACGATGCCGCGATCGGCGATGATGCCGTCCACGATGCTGGAGACGAGGCCGACATGCTCGTCTCGTTCCGGCATCCGCTCCCGAAGAAACCGCTCCGCCTGCGTAACCATCTGCTGATCGTTCTCTGCTGACAGAATGTCGCGTTCCGCCGCGTCCGCCCTTTCCCCGAACACTTCCCGGACGTTGACGGAACGGTCGGTCAACAAGGAAACCGGCTTGCGGTAGAAGGGGTGAAATCCTCCCGGCTGGAACATGACGCCCAACACGCAGCCCCTCCCTTCGAGAATCTGTACCGATTTCCCTCTGTTCACGCCGTAAATATTCGTTTTCCCTTTTTCAAAAACAAGATTAATGCAGGGGTACTGCAGTACCTCCTGCCTGAACGGTTCCTTTCCCCGCAAATCCCAACGCACGATCCAATAATGACGTACAAAAGCGGAGAGCTCCGGCGAAGGAGCGTACCGGGTAAGCCGATACGTTTTCCGCGCCGCATGGTAATGAAGGATGCCTTTGTCAGGCTGGATAATTTCCGGGTTCATTTTCCATCTCTCCGTATTACAGGGATAACAGTCGATCCAATCCAATAGCGCTTATGATCATTCGTTCTTTTTTATTTCCCAATAATTGTTGGGACCAATCCACAAAACCGCCGTCTCCTATATTCATCTCTTTCCCGTTTACATTTACAGTTATAGTAAACTGCAAAACTTTATAGTACTGGTTATTTGGTTGATTGGCATTTACCGTAATTTCTATTTGCGGTAGCTTTTCTTTCACGTATTGCGCCAGCCTTTGAATCGACCCTCGCTATCCGTGTATCCGTCCCTTCTGTTTAACTCCACTTTAATATCCTTTTGAAACAACGATTTAAAAATGCTTTGATAGACGCTTACATGTTCAAGCAGCGTTTGTTTTTCAAAAGAATAGGAGCCGCTGTCTTTTCCCGAAGCAACCATGCAGAACAAGTGGAAATGCGTAAACTGTCCGGGTTGATTAAATTTTTGGGCCCTTACATGTCTGTGGGTTGTACTGAATCTTATGAAAGCTTCATCGCTCTTCATTTTTCCAGATTTTATCAAATTGCAAATATGTAAAGCCAATACATTTGTCGCATCCGCCACTACTTCCGTACCTCTTAAAGCGGAAATGATTTTATTTTGGTCCGAAGCGGCCACAATGGAGCAGGAACCCAATGGAGCGACAGGTGATAATTGGATGGGGGTGTACAACGCGCTTTGGGCAATATTCAGTACATCGATTTCCAACCGTTTTAGTTCGATGGGGTTCATTTCAGCAGGATATACAAATCTGTTTGTTGCATAGCGTTTCAGCAATTCCCCCGCCAATGCGCCGGCAGTTCTTCTCCTGAAAACTTCCAACAGCAAAGTATTCAAGTCTGATAAGGAGATCTGATTACTCAATATATCCAATATATTTTCCGCCGTCCCCAATTGGTTAATAATTCTTTTCAAATCTTTCCGCTCATCGCTTCCCATTTAAACTCTCCTCTACCGAAGGAAAGGCTTTATTATTGATATTCCTCCAACGCTTGTTGTAAAGTTGCTTTGGTTTCAACCTTTTGAGAAAATGTGATCCCCAATTCGATCATGGTGTTCGCGATTTCAGGGCGTATACCTGTTATAATCGCTTTACATCCGAGCAAACCAATTCCTTCTACAATTCGAAACAAATGTCCGACCACAGCCGTATCCATAAACGCAACACCTGATAAATCGATAATGATTTTTTGCAGTTTCAGGCTATCGATTTGATTTAATATCCGTTCCTGAACTTTTTTAGCCCGATACGTATCTAATGTGCCAACAATCGGTAACACCGCGATGGAAGCCGATAATGGAATAATCGGAACGGACAAAACATCAATCGTCTCACGATGGGAACGGAGTAATTCATCCTTGTACTCGATATAACTGGAAAAATAATGAAAAATATAACGGTCCAAATTATTATTCGTTTTTATTCCAAGTTGAAAAAATCCCTCCATATCAAGTTCGACATGCTTATAATAGTTATGTAAAAAATTCCAATACATTTTACGAAACGCCTGAAGTAATTCCAGTTTTATGACTAAAGGAACATCATTCTTTGCGCCAGTCATTCCGAGTTCCTTAGCGAGCATAATCAATTCATGCTGCCGATCTTCAATTAACAGTTTTGCCATTTTATCAAAAATGTCATGCACATTGATTTTATACGTGGAATCTTCAATGAGTTGAATCGTATCATTCGTTTCTGAAACAAATAACTCATTAAAACGCTCCTGATTCAGCAAAAAATATTCTTTAAAACTTTGACCTTCAACATATTGCAGATCCAAATCAATCACTCCTATTTGTTCCTTAATATCAGTCGGAAATTGAATGGTAAATGTAGTTCCGATGCCTTCTCTACTTTTTACTTCAATAGTGCCTCCATGTTGGTAGATGGTCGAGAACACCTGAGTCAACCCCATTCCCGTTCCTTCATCTTTCGTTGTAAAGAATGGGGTTCCTAACAGTTGAAGCTTTTCTTCAGGTACACCTACCCCCGTATCAGAAATGATGACATAAATGAAGTCACCCATGCGGTAATGTTCGATTGTAATGAGCCCTTCATCGGGAATGGCTTCAAAAGCATTTTTCAAGAGATTAAAAAATGCTTTCTTCAACTGATTTCTTTTACCATATATCACCTCATCGCTGTTGCGAAAATTTCGTACAACTTGAACCCGATAGATCTGATCCTGAAACAAATACAGCAAAGATTCCAATTCAGAACAAAGATTCACAGCGATATAAGTCTCATTTTCCAAGTCAGGCTTCGAAACCTGTAATAAATCTTGTAACGTAGAGATTGCCTGATCCAGTTCTGAGCAAGCAAAGTCCAAATAACTATGGGAAATCTCCTTTTGCAGCAATTGTAGAAATCCCTTAACTGCTGTTAGCGGGTTTCTAACTTCGTGCGCTATTCCCGCCGCTATTTGTCCTATGGAAGCAAGACGGCTTAAAGTATTGTCCGTCTCGTTTACTTTACTGTTTTTTTCCTGCCCATTTGATCGCAACGACTTTCGTTCCTCTCGTTGAAGATTCAATCTGAAATTCATCCATTAATCTCTTGACACCGGATAATCCAAGTCCTAATCCGCGCGACGACGATTTCTTTTTGCCATTTAATACTTCATCTATATTGGGGATTCCTGGACCTTCATCTGTGACGATAAAACGAATTCCCTGATCCATTAATTCACAATAAAAATGCCCCTTGCTGCAGGCATGATCCAAAATGTTCCGGGTTAACTCCGAAACACTCACAAGAATCTTCTGTTGATCTGACTCGGAAAAAGGGAACCGCTTCATAAAATGACGAACGGTACTTAACGCAAAATAGATATCATCTTCCGAGGAGATGTTCACTTTCTGATAGGTCATATGCTAAGGAATCCTCCATGCTACATCAAACTTATTTTTCTTTCGCACTACTTTATATATTTCGATATAAAACCTAAATCTCCTACTAGCTCATTGTTAATTTTGACCAATTTCCCTTGTTTTCCCCTTCAGCCCCGCACAGAACGCCAACTGTTGACTTCCATTAACAGGTATGGTATCCTTATTCTAACTGAAACATTGCGGACATCCATTATACGTTACGAAGTACCCAACGACCGCTAATATACATTAGCGGTCGTTGTCCATAAAAGGACAATTTTTCAGTTATTGAATTAGAGAGAGGAGTTTTTAGTGATCGATCACAACGAGAAGAAAAACTGGCGGAAGATTATCGCACCTTACGAGAGACCGAACGTGAAGCGCAGCATCTGGCAAATCATGAACACCTTTATACCTTTCTTTATGCTCTGGTACGCTGCGTATTGGAGCCTTTCGGTGTCTTATTGGCTCACCTTGGTGCCGGCTGTTCTGGCAGCCGGCTTGTTGGTCCGGATCTTCATCATCTTTCATGACTGCTGTCACGGTTCTTTCTTTGCCAACCGCACCGCGAACGAGGTATTAGGAACGCTTGCCGGAATTTTGACCTGCTGCCCGTACTATCAGTGGCGGCACAGTCATTCGGTCCATCACGCTACCAGCGGTAACCTGGATCGGCGCGGTATGGGGGACATTTGGACGTTGACAGTGGAGGAGTATTTGGCCTTGCCGCCGCTAAAGCGACTGGCTTACCGTATGTACAGGAATCCTCTGATTATGTTTGGACTCGGTCCCTCCTACGTTTTCCTCATTGAATATCGGTTTAACCGGAAGGGGGCCAAAATGAAGGAACGGCTTAATACGTACATGATCAACCTCGGAATAGCCGCTGTCTCCGGGCTGCTTTGTTGGACAATCGGCTGGAAAGCGTTCTTATTAGTCCAGGGACCAATCTTTCTAATTTCAAGTTTGGCCGGCTTCTGGCTCTTCTACATCCAACACCAGTTTGAGGGGACCTATTTTGAAAAAGGCGACAAATGGGATCATTTGAATGCGGCTCTACGCGGGAGCTCCTTCTATAAGCTGCCAAAGGTTTTGCATTGGTTTACGGGAAACATTGGCTTCCACCATATTCACCACCTGAGCCCCCGGGTGCCGAACTACTATCTGGACCGTGTTCAAGAAGAGAATAAGATATTCCAGGATGTTGCACCTGTTACCCTTTTGTCAAGCCTGAGATCGCTTAACTTCCGCATATGGGACGAGAATCGCAAGAAACTGATGGGATTCGGGTACATCAAGCATTTCTTGATTGCCCGGAAAGCAAACGAGCGACTAAACTGTATTTCCGATAAATCCACTTAACAGACCGGGAGTTGGCATTCCTTACGTCAATATCAGGGCGGAAGTTCACCGCTTCCGCTTTCCCTCACCCTCATGATTAGAAAATGCATTGCGCAAGGCCTCTGATTGTATCCGCTCTCTATTCTATTACATCCATTAAAAACAATCTCTTTGAAAATCCTCCTCGTTCAACAGCCTTCTTCTGTCTAATTTCCTCTGCATCTTCCATTCGAATTCCGCGAAGGTTTGCAAAGGCATGGACAACTTCTAACATATCCGCTAATTCTTCAGTTGCTTCTTCAACGTTGCCGGCTTCCAAATATTCCTTTACTTCTTCTATCCATTTCTTCTCCAGTTCAATTACAAAATCCTTACTATCCAGCACCTTATAATTACAAGTTTTTCCTTTTTCTATAATTATGCGCGGTATTTCGTCTCTTACAAGTTTATTATATGACGGCATATTTCACCTCACGTTTTAGCCGCCGTCTTATTCACCACGGCATTATATTTATTGGCGGCTATTTCAATGGACAGTTCCTATGAGGGCAGCGTGTTTGCGACTATTTTCGTCCGGGCGATATAATCATGAATCCCCTTCACTCCTTTATTCCTGAATAATATAACGATATACATGATCATCATGATATTGGGGATATAGATTAACATCGTATTTCCAGGCTTCTCTACACTCCACCACGGATCCGGAACAAGGATGATGAGGTGAGTCAACTCCCATGGCAACAGCCTTATGAATGTTCTTATCAAAGCCTGTCTGAACCGGAGGTTGGCTCCTTCCTCATTCGTGACCTTCAATCCCCATATCTTCTTGCCCACCGTTTTCTGTGCAAAAAACTCACACAATATAAAATACGTCCATACCGGAAAAGACATCGTTAAAAGTACCCAGATTTCGATTTCCCATCCGCTGTCCAAATCGTCAAATGGAAATCCCGGCGTTAGAAGATAGAGCAAATATTGAAAACAAACAAGAATCGAAGCTAACAGCAAGAAATCGGCCCCATAGGCCGCAAGCCTTTTCAGGGAAATCTTCATGACTCCCTCCTCTTCGTGCGTCTGAGTCTTCGCGCCGCCTGCAAAGTAATAGTCACTTCCTCCAAAGCCTCGTAACTTCTTCCAATCGGTTGTTCGAATTGAATTGAAGTTTATATATATCCGGCATCGTTGTGTTCATCCAAAAATCAAAACCATACGTCTTGTCATAATAATTCATCATTAAAGTCATAATGTCTCCGTGTGTTCCAATGGCGATCTTCTTCCCATTATATTGTTCCAGCAGTCTGGAGATGACCCTGATGGCCCTCATTTGGGCATCTTTACCCGATTCGCCGCCCGGGAATGAAAAGTCAGGTTCATCAAAAACCTTTTTCTTCGCTGCCATAAAATGATCTTGAGCAATGAATGTGCCTGATAATTGCCGTTCCCTTAAATCTTCTTCGATGATAATGTTTTTCCTTAGCGCATTCGCCAGTTCTTGGATCGTTTCCACCGCTCTTCTGTATGGACTTGAAATTAAAATTTGGATTTGTTCTTCAAGCAAAATGTCCTTTATCTTTTTTGCATCCTGCTTACCTTGCTCCGTTAATCCTCTCGACCGTTCCGCCCCTTCAATATAGGCTGACTCCGCATGGCGAACGAAATAGATAAAGGTTTGATTTATTTCTTCCATGGGATTTTCCTCCTTCGTTCGACTGAAATCGGCTTAACGGTTTGAGTCGCAGTACGATTCAGATAATTCCTTTTCCATGTGTATGCCTGCAATATACTCCCCCGATGGTTTCTGTCTTAAAGAAATTTCATAGGGTTTAAATCCATACTTTGTATAAAATAAGATTCCTCGTGTATTCGTGTTATGACATACCAATTTCAGTTTTCGTACTTTAAATTCTTCTTTAGCGATTCTAGACATGACTTCAATTAAATACTGCGCCACGCCTTTACCACGGTACTCTGGGGAGACAATTACGTTTCCTAACCAACATGAATGACTGTCAAGATCATACAGATTGGCATAAGCTACAACTTCTTGATTATGCAAGATAACTGTAGGTTTTAAACGATTCTTTACCGCTTCTTCGATTTGACCAGGAGTCAAAGGATATATCGCTTTGGGGTACATATAATATAATTCTTCTTCGTTCTGCGGAAAAGTACAGATGGATTCAAGATCACCCGGTAATAATGCTCGATAAGTATACATTGCCTATTCTCCATTAGAATTATTAAGCAACGTCTAGAAGACAGCGAAGCTGCCGGTCCGACGGACTAGTCTAAATCTGTAAATAATAATGATAAAATTCTTCATCTCTCTTATAACCGTTTCTTTCATATATTCTTTGTGCTCTTACATTATCGATTGCGGTTGAAAGTGCCAATCCCTTCGCTTTGATTTTTCTTGCATAATCCTTAGCCTTTTCTAATAGCACTTGTGCAGCTCCTGCGCCTCTAAATTCTTCAAGTACGTATAAATCGTTCAAAATCAAAGTTCTCTGCATGGAAACTGAAGAAAACGTCGGATAAAGTTGTGCAAAGCCTATTAATCTATTGCTCTTCATGTCTTTAACAACGAATATTATTGACTCTCTGTGTTCAAACCGTTCAAATAAGAACTGCCTTGCCCCCTTGGGATCCGATTTCTGCTTATAAAATATCCTATATTCATTAAACAATATTACAAGTTCTTCAAGATCATCGATTGTCGCCTGTGATACGATGAAAGAAATATGACTCAATGATTTTCAGTCCTTTATATATTTTATATAGCTCTTGGAAACAGATGTGGATTGAATGACTTCGTCATTTCACGTTGTTTAAAGTTTATGTATTCTTCTTGTCTCCAATATTTGTTCAATATGATGATAGGCATGTTGATTATCGTGATTTAAAGCATCCCGAACCGTTGCCTCCCCTTCTTCGTGAACAAGCACTCTGTTCAAAGCATCAGGTAAGCGGTTGCAGAGATAGGTAATATAATCCCTAATCGCTTTAAATAATTGCAATTCCAGTTGAATAGGTCTTTTATGATGTTCCATATTTTTATTCCATGTATGCGGGTCAAAATGATTAAAGACATACTTGAATCCTGTATCCGCTAATGCATATCGATTGATTTGAAAATAATTCAGATCACACTCAATGATATGGTGGACAATTTCCCGAATCGACCAATCTACCGTTTCCGTATACAGTCAATCGACTTTCCCGAACCGGGGAAACCGTACCTCCCTGACTATATCATGTTCTTTAATTCAAGCAATGTATTTATACAATATTTGGGTTTCATATGCTCTTCAAGCTGTTGACGCTTGCGATTATAAAAACAAAAATCTATCCCGGAGTTCAATGCTCCGAAATAATCATCCCTCAAGGAGTCACCTACAAACAGTGCTTCATGGTGTCCAGCATTTAGTTGCTCTAAAGCAACATGAAAAATATTAGGATCGGGCTTCCAAAATCCCACTTCATCAGAAATCGTAATATTTTCGAATAAATGATAAACATGTCCGCTTTGTAAACGCCGATGCTGTGCTTCACCCGCTCCGTTTGAAATAATACCGAGCTTGTAGTTAGTGTGCGCCCACTGCAGTATCTCAGGAGCACCATCCTCAAAGTGGCAAGTATTACAAAAAAATTCCCAGTACGTTCTGGTTAATTCTACTGCTAAGGATGGTGGCCCGAAATCGCCGAAGGTATCCCGTAATGCGAATTCAAGAGCCTCTAGATTGCTAAGATTCCTGGTAAAGCGTTTTTCCCAATAAAATGAACTGTTTTTCTGAAATGTCTCCCAGAACGAATCCCATAAAAATCCTTCTTGTTCCATTATATTGTGGTGTTGAACGGCTCGTTTCATAGAGTCTAATGCACAATAGTCAAAATCAAGCAAGGTATTGTCCAAATCAAAAATAATGACTTTATACAATTTCAACTCCCCTCTCTCCGGGATTATTGCTTCGCATTTTTCATTCGAATCATTGAAAAGTTTACAGTTGACGACAGAATGGCATCCCGTAGAGGCATTAGTGACGGAGTAATCCGCAATTCAATTCCTAGAGCAATTAAACTGCCTAAAAGGTCATCCATTCGTTCGACTGAAATCGGCTTAACGGTTTGAGTCGCAGTATAGTAGCCGGCGTTTGGCTCATAAGAAGTGAAATGATCAGGTTCAAAAGTATACCGAAATAAATGAGCCGTTCTTACCCTTTCAAACCATCCGGCCTCTATGGCTACAATTCGAGCTGTTTTGGAATGACCGAAAAATCGATTGAAGTCAGATTCTGTGGTATCCTCTTTAGGCCATATACAAACTCTCGGACAATCCCGCGGAAAGAAATAATGAGGAGCATGAAACTCGTCAATCGCCCATACCATGGCAGGCTCATTTGCACGGTAATCCAGTTTTCTTGGCTCAAAAATGGTGATGTCCGGTTCTTCACTGAAATGATACAACTTCATCGAAGCAACAACCCTTCTTATGTTTTTTGATTAAAGTTTAGCAGGTGTTGCGAATAACGTCTCTTGTATTCCCGAATTCGATAAGCTTCACCCGTCAGATCCGGTGGCTCGCCACTCCGCCTTACATTGTTGTCAGCTAAATCTCTTTATAATAAAAAATCGTATCATCCAAGCTCCCATTTGACGACTTTGCATAATTCGGTATACGACCAGCTTCTATATAACCGAGTGATTTATACAGGTGATTTGAAGGATCGCCGGATCGAGTATCCAATACTAATAAACTCCTACCCTCTGTCCTCGCTGTATCTTCAATGGTTTGCATAAGCAATTTAGCGATTCCGTTTCTTCGATAACCAGGATGTACCATTAATTTAGCCACTTCTGCCCGATGTGACGCATTTGGCTTCATGGCTAAATGTAATTGTACGGTCCCTACAATTTTGTCATTTTTTATAGCTATCCAGACCTTTACTCCAGGTTGAATCGCTTCTTGCCAATATCGTAATGCATCATCCTTTTTTAGAGGCGGCAAAAAACCAATCGATGCTCCATCCTCGACAACGCTAATCAATAATTCGGATAATGGTTCAAGTATGCTTGGCTCCATCGATTTGATTTCTAATAATGCAATTTCATCTATCACACTTCTCATCCTTTCGAAGTGAATGTATTGTTATCTGATGCCGTGGCCTTTTTCGAAATACTTGCTAAATATCAGTTCTTCGATTACTCTCTCGTCCGATATGTTCTCCATTCCCTTGTCAATTACTCTAGATTCATGATTCATTAATTTACCATCCATATAAAAGCAACGATGTTCATAACACTTGCCATCAAACAATATCATCTCTATACTTCTCGGAATGTTGTATGCAACGCCTCTATTCTCCGGATTCAATATCCACTGAATATCTTTCCAGTCCAATATGCCTTCATCCGTTTTGATCGGTGTCTCATAACGATAATCCAACGGCAGTTCAGCCATGTATGTATACATCCCGCCAACGCTGTTCCCATCCACCGACCAAGTAATTAAGCCTTTAAAATGAACAGTATCCAGTACGATTCCTGTTTCTTCTTTAATTTCTCTGATAATGGATTCTCTGGGGGACTCATTGCGTTCGAGTTTCCCGCCTACTCCGTTCCACATGCCCATCCAGCTCGGTTTTTCCCTATTCAGTAATAAAATCTTGTCCCCTTGTTTAATGAAACATATTGTAAATTTGAGCATATATGGACCCCTTGGTTTCATTGTTTTTGCTGCGAACCCTTGAAAGTCAATTTTGTTTCATCCATATTATACCATGAAGTCTATTCATACGAACATGTGATTCCATATTTTTTGAAGAGAATTGATGATATTGGAATTAAAATAACACTCCCATTCTTGCAAGAGGATTCCACCTACTGTTCATGGTAGCACGATTTTGTTAGTGACATTGGAGATCGTTTTCGGAGAAACGTCAATGCCGTTCAGATGATGCGGATCCGTTTAAATATGTTAGATCTTTTCAAAAATCTCTTCCAATTCACTCCAATTGTTACCAATCCATATCATCTCATCTACAAAGCGTCCCATCGTTTTTTGCTGACTATACATATCATGAACCCACTTGAATTCCTTATACCAAGTGAGTTTTATTGATTGAACAATTTGTTTTTCAGATAATTTCATATGTTTTCTATAGCCTTCTACATAAG